>JBILYN010000123.1:0-12390 GCA_044377715.1 Aquabacterium sp. | reverse complement strand
GGCGCTGGGCTTGGCCGTGCCGATGTCCAGGCCGCGAAAGACCTGGGCCGAATCGACGCTGATCAGCTCGACCGGCCAATGTTGGGCAGCGGCGAGCGCCAACGCGGACTTGCCGCTGGCGGTCGGTCCGGCGATACCCACAGCCCGCCAACGGGCGGCTTTCGGGCCCATCGTCGCCAGCAGGTTCATGCGCTTTGCAGGCGCTCGCCGTCGCGCCGCACCAGGGTCCAGGCCACCAACGCGGTCATCGCCGCGGCGCAGGCCATGCCCAGCGCGAACGGCCGCACCGTGCCGTCCAGCGACCGACCCAGCCACAGGCCGATGCCAAAAGCGCCTGCTGCGGTGGCGAAACCGACCAACGCCGATGCCAGCCCAGCCGCTTTCGGGAACGGCCCGACCGCGCCGACCTGGCCGCAAGGCATGTGGATGCCGTGACCCAGCGCGTAGAACCAGGTCGGTGCCATCACCGCCAGCAAGGACCGGCTGTCGGTGATCGCCAGCGTGATCAATGCCGCGCAGGCGGCCAGCGTGAACCACGCACCGCGCCGCACCGCGCCAACCAGTCCGAAACGCGGAATCCAGCGCCGGCACAGCAGCGTGCCGACCATGTAGGACAGCGAGCAACTGCTCATCACCAAGCCGGCCCAGCTTGGCGTCAGGCCGAGCACCTGGATCAGCACAAAGCCCGACCCGGCGAGAAAGATGAACAGGCCGCCATAGCTGCAAGCCACCAACGCTGTCCAGGCCCTGAAGCCGGGATGGCCTAGCGTGGCCGCGATCTGGCGCAGCAGCGGCCGCAACTGCGTGGCCTCAGGTCGACGGTGCTGGGCGGTCTCGGGCAGCGCGACCGCGATGAAGACCGTCAGCGCCGCGCCGGCCAGACCCATGACGACCATCGCGGCGCGCCAGCCCCAGGCGGCCACCAGCAAGCCGCCTAGAGCCGGGCTGATGATCGCGACCACCCCGAGGCCGGTCAGCGCCCGCGCCATCACCATCGCCCCCTCGCGCGGCTCGTACAGGTCGCGCACCATCGCGCGGGCACAGACCACCGCTGCCGACATCGCCGCGCCCTGCACAGCGCGCCAGGCCACCACCGCCATCACCTGATCGGCCAGTGCCGCGCCGACACTGGCCAGCGCGTACAGCGCCAGGCCCAGCAGCAGCACCGGACGTCGGCCGACCCGGTCGGCCACCGGGCCCCAGACCAGCTGAGCCAGGCCAAAGCCCAGGATCAGCGCGGCCATCGTCAGCTGCACCGGCGCCATCGACGCGTGCAGGTCGGCGGCCAGCGCCGGCAGTGCGGGCAGCATCAGGTCGGTGGTCAGCGGCTGCAGCCCCATCAGCAGCGTCAGCACCAGCGCGGCAAAGGCGTTCGACAGACCGGGCGCAGGGACCACGGTCGGCCCGGCTGCTGCCAAGGGCAGGCCGCCCATCAAAAGCGCTCGTCGGGACGCAGGTAGCGCCACTGACCCACCGGCAGCTTGCCCAGCACCACGCTGCCGATGCGGACCCGCTTCAGCCCCAGCACCTCGAGCCCGACCTGCTCGCACATGCGGCGGATCTGGCGCTTGCGGCCCTCGCGCAGCACGAAGCGCAGTTGGTCCTCGTTGGCCCAGCTCACGCGTGCCGGCTTCAGGCGTCGGCCGTCGAGCTCCAGCCCGTTCTGCAGCAAACGCATGTTCTCGGCCGGGAAGGGCAGGTCGTGCTCATCGGCGCGCTGCGGTTGCACCCGCACCAGGTATTCCTTCTCGACGTTGCTGTCCTCGCCGATCAGCTGCTTGGCGATGCGGCCGTCCTGGGTCAGCACCAGCAAGCCGGTGGAGTCGATGTCCAGCCTGCCGGCCGGCGCCAGGCCGCGCACATGGCCGTGGTGAAAGCGCAGCGGCACTTTGTCATCGGCCCAGCGGTTGGCGGCGGAAAACAACACCGACGCCGGCTGGTAACCGTCCTCGGCCTGGCCCGACACATAGCCCATCGGCTTGTGCAGCAGCACGGTGACGCGCTGAGCCTGTTGCAGCCGCGCAAGCGGGTCGACCTCGATCGCGGCGTCTGGCTGCACACGCTGGCCCAGCACCGCTGGCTGGCCGTTGACGTTGACCCAGCCGGCCTCTATCCATTCGTCGGCCTCACGGCGGGAGGACAGGCCGCGTTCGGCCATCACCTTGGACAGTCGGACGCCATCTGCAGGGGCGCCATCGTTGGAATGAGTTGTCATGGCACCAATTGGATCACGGCTTGCCGACCTCCCAAGCTGCGCTCAAGCAGGGTTTCGCGCTGCATCGATGCCTGGTTCGATCCGCGGCAATTGCAGCAACAGCCGCACCGGCGAGTCAAAGATCACCCATGCCTGGACGCAAAATCCTGCCAGTGCCAGCCACAGGCAGGCCGAGGCGCCCCAGACCTCGCCGACCACGCCACCCAGCGCCGCACCCAAGGGACGGGCGCCCATGTTCACAGTCAGGAAGATCGCCGACATCAGGCCCAGCATCGGTCCGGCTTGCAGCAGCAGTACCGCGACGTTCGCCCGTGAAGCCTAAATTCCGGGTTCTTTGTTGTGTAGACATGTGTAGAATTATGAGCATGAACAGCACGGCGATCATCAAGAAGATCAAGGCCGATGGCTGGGTGCTGGTTCACACGGTTGGCTCGCACCACCAGTTCAAGCACCCCACCAAGCCCGGCAAGGTGACGGTGCCGCACCCCAAGAAAGACCTGCCGCTGCCCACCGCGCGCAGCATCCTCAAGCAAGCCGGCCTGTGAGGGCCTGCAGGAGTTGCCCATGCTTTACCCCGTCTATGTCCACACCGGCGACGCCAAGCGAGCGCATGGTGTGACCTTTCCCGACTTCGCGGGCTGCTTCGCTGCGGCCGATGATTGGGCCGATCTGCCTGCCGCGATTCAAGAAGCGGTGCAGGCGCACTTCCATGGCGAAGGGGCGCAAGCGGTGCCGCAGCCCACGGCGCTGGAAGTGCTGGCCGCGGACCCGCAGTTCGCGGGCGGGGCGTGGATGCTGGTTGATGTCGATCTAAGCCGTATCGACACCAGCCCGGTGCGGCTGAACATCAGCCTGCCGGCCAATCTGGTGGATGAGATCGACGCCTTCGCCCGCAGCCATGGCTGCACGCGCAGCGGCTTCTTGGCTCAGGCGGCACGGCAGGCCATGGCACAGCAAGAGGCGTGATTTGCTTGTCAGCATGGCACACGGCGGTCAATCCGCGGACCAACATCGGCAGGTGCAGAGTTCGTTCAAAGGCCCTTTTTCCGTGCCGTTTAGTCTTTCTGCGCGCTGTCATTGGCGCCGCCACCGACGCGGTCCTCCCAGTCCACCCACGCCACAGACTGCGATTCGAGGTAGCCACTCACCGCCTCGCCCAGGGTCGCAAAGAAGCGCTGTTCACCGAGCCTGGCGAAGAGTCCAAAGCGCTTGAGCTTGTCCTTGACCGGCCCCTTCATTTCGGCAAAGCACAACTCGATGCCCGCCTCGTGCAGGGTCTTGTCGAGTTCATCCAGCGCATCTGCGGAAGTGACATCCACGCTGGTGATCGGCTCGGCACCGACGACCAGCCAGCGCACGGGCGTCGGTGAGCCGGCCACGGCGTCCAGCACGCGGCGCCGGAACAGTTCGGCGTTGGCAAAGAACAAGGGCGCGTCCCATCGAAACAGCACCAGGCCCGGCACCACGCGGGCCTCTGGGTGGCGCGCGATGTCGTGATAGCCCTTGACGCCGTCAACCCGGCCCAGCACCGCCGAATGCGGCCGCCAGCCGTCCCACAGGAACTCGATGACGGCCGCCACGACACCCAAGCCGATGCCTGGGATCACCCCCAGCAGCGCCACGCCGAGCAAGCAGCCCATAGACAACCAGAATTCCCAGCGCTGAATGCGCCAGATGCGGCGCAGGTCGGCGATTTCGATCAGGCCGATGGCCGAGGCGATCACCACCGCCGCCAGGGCCGCGACCGGCATGTTGCGCAGCAGGCCAGGCGCGCTCAGCAGCATGGCGCCGACGGCCAACGCACCCACCACACCGGTGAGTTGTGTCCTGGCACCGGCGGACTCAGCCACCGGCGTGCGCGACGCGCTGGCGCTGATCGGACAGCCCTGGAACAAGCCGGCGGCGAGATTGGCCGCACCCAGGCCCACCATCTCCTGGTTGGGATCGACGAAGGATGCTGTCCGCGCGGCATAGCTTCGCGACAACACGCTGGTGTCGGCAAACGAGATCAGCGCCACCGCCAGTCCGCCGAGCAACACGGGCATGACGTCGCCGGCGCCCATCGCCGGTATCGAGAGGCCGGGCAGGCCTTGCGGCAGCGCGCCGAGCACGGGGACGCCCGCGCGCAGGGCGAGGTCTTGCACGGCGACGACACAGCTTGAGCCCGTGACGGCGATCAGGACCCCTGGCAGGCGCGGATGGCGCCTGAGCAGAAGAATCGTCAACAGCGTGCCGGCGCCGATGGCTAGCGCTAGCAAGTTTGTCTTGCCGGCCAGCAGGGCCAATGCGAATTGCCGGGACTCATCCAGCAGCCCATGGGCCTCGACGCCGAAGCCGAACAAGGCCGGCAACTGGCTGGCGATCACCGTCAGCGCGATGCCGTTCATGTAGCCGTAGCGGATCGGCTTGGACAGCAACTCGGTGACGAATCCCAGCCGTGCGGCACCGGCCCCGACGCACAGCGCGCCCGACACCAAGGCCATCATGCCGGCCAACGCGACGGCACGCTGCGGGTCGCCTGCCGACAGCGGCAGCACGACGGCCAGGATCAGCGCGGCCAACGAGGAGTCCGGCCCCAGCACCAGGATGCGGCTCGGGCCGAATGTCGCATAGGCCAGCATCCCGGCCATGGTGGCGTACAGGCCGCAAATGCCGGGCAAGCCGGATGCGACGGCGTAGGCGATGCCCACTGGAATCAGCACCGCCGTCAATGCCAAGCCGGCCACCATGTCGTGCGGCAGCCAAGCCAGTTCGTAGTGACGCAGGACATGCAAGCCCGGCAGCCAGCGCAGCCAGCCCGTCTGGTCCTTCGCCAGCAGAGGGCGCGCGATGCGACCGGTCTTTTTCGAGGCGGGGAGTGGGGTGGAATCGTCCATCGGGGTTTGGCTTTCGCTTGGACTCAATCCCTTTCACGCTTGTCCTTGCCGTGTTCTCCCTTGGCGCCTTCCCCCTTGCCGTGTTCTCCTTTGCCTTTCCCTTCGACCTCGCCGCTGGCACTGCGGTGGCAGCGCACGCAGTTGGCCAGGCTCTCGGCGACGCCTTCTTCCCGGTGCTTGGCCTGCATGTTGGCTGGCGTGTGTTCGTGACAACCGTAGCAGGTGTACTGCTTGTAGTTGTTGCCGACGTGGCAGGTCACGCAAGTCGCTTTGTGGTCCTTGTCCAGCGGGAAGAACTTGTCGTGGTCCAAGGTCGCCGGCTTCCAGGCTTCGGTCTTGTGGCACTGGTCGCAGCCGACCTTCAAGTCCTTGTGCAGGTCGTTTTTTGGCGCAGCGTGGCAGGTGTCGCAGCGGTCCCGTGCCGCTGCGCGCAGCATCGCATGCGAGAACGGCTTGCGGCTGCGCTGTGTCAGTTTCGGGCCGGCGTGGTCGCTGTGGCAGGCCATGCAGTTCTGGTCCTTCAGTTCCTGGTGGAACGAAACCTTTGCGGGCTTGGCGTGGACGATGGCTGCACCCTTGGTCGTACGCAGACCGATGTCGGGCAGCGCGTGGCAGACGATGCATCGGTCGGCCGTGGCACCACGCAGGGGCGTGTGGCAGGCAAAACAATCGGCGGTCAACTCGGCATGCCCACCCACCAGCGCGCCAGGCGCCACCATCAGGTGCGGGTAGACAAAGGCCAGCGCCACCAGCACCACCAGATTGGCGCCGATCACCATCCAGAGCCAGCGGGCCTTCACTTCCAGCTCCAGAACAGGAGCTCGGCCACGATGTGCGCCAGCGCCAGCACCGCGAAAGCCAGCGTGATGGGAAAGTGCACCGATCGCCACTGTTTGACGGCGTCGAAGGTCAGGCTGTCCCAGTAGCTGCGCTCGGACTGCTGTTCGGTCGTCAGGCCTTGCGCCCGCATGCGCTGTCGCGCTTCTTCAAGTCGACGCCGCGAACGATCGAGCAAAAACTTGCCCGTCAAGCCGCTGGCGACGTTGATGATCATCGCCAAGGTGGCCAGCCAGGCCAGGATCGAATTGAAGTGGATACCCGCGTGCACCAGCACAAGCAGCGAGCCGGCCCAGGCCATGTACTCGTGCAGCCGCAGCAACTTGACGGGTTGGCCGGACTTGATCACCTTGCGCTTGCGCAGCGAATAGGCCAGCGACCCCAGGATCATCAGAGTGCCCGGGATGCCGAGCCATCGGCCGACCCAAACGGCATTGAGCAGGTGCAGCGCCGCATCGCACAACAGCGTGGCAGCCACCAGCGCAAGCAACGACAGGTAGAAGGGCAGCACCTCGCGGCTGAACAAACGGGCTTTCATGGCGTCAGGCTTCCAGCACCAGGGCCGACTGCGGCTTGCCGACGCACAACAGGCAGTGTCCCTTGGGGATGTCGTGATCGGGCTTGTCCGCGTAGGTGACGACGCCGGACAGCAAGCGGGTCTGGCAGGCGCCACAACTGCCGGATCGACAGCCCGAATCCAGCGCCAGGTCGTGGCGTTCGGCAAAGTCGAGCAGGTTGGCGTCCTGGCCGTCCCAGCTCAGTGTGCGTCCCGAGCTGCTGAAGCGCACGTCGACGGCAGCCGAGGTCGCGACGGCAGGCTCGTTGCTCACCGGACCTGTCGGCCGCACAGAAGCCGGGCCGAAGGCTTCGAAGTGGATGTCGTCGGCCTGCACACCCCATTCGCGCAAGGCCGGCACCAAGCTGCGCATCATCGGTGGCGGACCGCAGACATAGAACTGGTGCCGACCATGGGGCAGGGTGCGGCGCAGCAACGCCAGGTCGATGTAGCCGATGTGTTGGTAGTCGCGTGCCAACACGTCGTCTGCCCCAGGGTTGCCGTACACCACGTTCAGCTTGAAGGCCGGGTGGGCAGCCGCAAGGTCTTCCAGCACCGGCTTGAAAGCATGGTCGCCGCTGCTGCTCACGCCGTAGTACAAATGGACCAGCCGCTCTGGCTGCTCAGCCACACACCAGCGCAGCATGCTCATCATCGGCGTGATGCCGATGCCGCCGGCGATGAACACCGCCGGCACGCTGGCATCCGGGTCGATGAAGAAGTGGCCCGAGGGCGCCTTCACTTGAAGCGCATCACCTTCGTGCACCCGGTCATGGAAATACCCCGACGACACGCCCGGCGGCAAGCCCGGCTGAGCCTCGGGTGGCGGCACGCGTTTGATGGTGATGCGGTAGCCCGTCGGATCGGGTCGATCGGACAGCGAATAACAGCGCGTGATGCTGCGCTCGGCGACCGACGCGGCCGCAACGCCGCCTGGCACCTTCAGCCAAAAGGTCAGGTACTGACCCGGCTGGTACGGCGTGAGCGGCGCGCCGTCGACGGGTTGAAGGTAGAACGAGCACTGAGTCTGCGCTGCGTCCTCGAACTCACGACGTACGACGCGGAACTCACGCCAACCTGACCAGGCGCCAGAGGGGGATCCGGGGGCCGCGACCATTTCCTCCACGCCGGGTGACGCCGGCGCATCGGTGGTCGAGGATCGCCGCCAAATGGCGAATGCCACGCCCGCCATCACCTGCAGCAGCAGGGCCACCGCGATGTAGGCGAGCAGTTGAGCGACAGTCATCGGTCAAGTGTCGTGGGCTGGACTGAGGGCGCGACTTGATCGCCGTCAATTGAGCCGTTCGCGCCAGACGAACGGCGCTGGCCCTGCTGACCGCGCGCAGTTCCTGTGACCGAAGTCCGAGTCCTTGAAGCCCTGGTGGTTTGGCGGGCGGCTTGCGCTTGAGCTCCACCCGACCGGCGGCGTGGAGTGGTGCCGGCAGCGCAAGAACCGGTCGCCAGCGCTGATGTTTGTCACGCTGGGCGCGCCCGGCGTGGGCAGCAGTCTTGATGCTGACCGTGGGCGCGTTTGCGCTGGGTGGCACACGGCCTGTGGCGGTGTACAGCTTGAGTGGCGGGGTGACTGCCTTGATCGGCATCTCTCACTGGATGCTTGGGATGATGCTCATCGGGTGAACAATCAAAAATCACCTTTTTAGCACTTTACATGAATGGCACATCAGACTACTCTTCGAGCTAGGCCTTAGGGTAACTCTCGCTTTCTGCTGCTCTGACAGCTCAGCGCCATATCAAGCCAGTGTCGCTAGAGTCGCTAGAGGCCGGGGAGGACGAAACATGTCGAAGGATCGAGTCGTGTTCATGCCATGGACACAAGCCAAGCCGGTGGTGCGCGCCAAGGCCACCCGCGCGCTCAACCAGTCCGGCCTCGGCGCCGCGCTGAACCTCTGTGAATAGCCCGCGCCCACCGCTGCGCGACACGCTGGTGCTGGTGATGCTGCTGTCGGCCGTCACCGGCCTCAGCCAGTTTTACCGGGTGTCCAACAGCGTGATCGGGCCCGAGGTCGCCTTAGAGCTTGGCCTCAACGCGCGCGAGGTCGGCTTGGCCGGCGGCGCGTTCTTCCTCGCGCTGCTGGTCGCGCAGATCCCGGTGGGCATGGCATTTGACCGCTGGGGCGCGCGCGCCACCCTGTCGTCTATCAGCGGGCTGGCGGTGCTCGGCGCGCTGCTGATCGCCCGGGCGACCGACGCCACCGAACTCATCGCCGCGCGCTTCCTGGTGGGGATCGGCTGCTCGGCGAGCTTCATGTCGGCCGTGTTCCTGTGCGCGCGCTGGTTCGGCGTGCAGCGCTTCACGATCGTCCTGTCGTGGGTCTTCGCCACGAGCAATATCGGCACGCTGGTGGCGGCAACGCCGCTTGCGTGGGCGAGCGCGACGATCGGGTGGCGCCACGCCTTCGAAGCGCTTGCCGCCCTGACGGCCCTATTCTCGCTGGCCTTCTGGTGGCTGGTTCGCGACGATCCGCCCGGCGCGGTCGTGCGGCCCCGCAGCCAGGAGTCACTGGCGGAAGTGCTGCGCGGATTGCGCGAGGTCTGGCGCACCCCCGGCCTCGGCCCGGTGTTCGCGATGCACACCTTCACCTATGCCTGTTTGGTGACCGTGCTTGGCGTCTGGGCCGGACCGTACCTGCACGACGTGCACGGACTCAACACGGTCGAGCGGGGCAACATCCTCTTTGCGATGGGCATCGGCTCGATCATCGGACCGCTGGCATTTGGGCCGCTCGATCGGGTATTGGGCACCCGCAAGAAGATCGTCGTGGCCGGCGCTCTGTCGTGCATCGCGCTGTTTGCGACCCTCGCCGCCATGCCGCACCCGCCGCTCGCCCTCGCCACCGCGCTGTTCGTGGCACTGCCGCTGCTGTCGGCCTACTCGATCGTCACCGTCTCGCAGGGCCGCGCGCTGTTCCCAGAGCGGCTCGCAGGCCGCGGCGTCACCACGGTGAACATGGCGCAGGTACTTGGCTCAGCGGTCCTGCCGGCGCTGGCGGGCTACATCGTCGGATCGTTCGCCGGCCTCGGTGAGGGGCCGGGCGCACCGGCACCGGAGGAGGCCTACCGCGCCGTGTTCGCGATGCTCGCGGCGGGCAGTTGCATCGGTCTTGCGTTCTACCTGCGCTCGAAGGACAGCCGGCCGAAGATCAGCGGGCAAAAAGCATTCTCGAAGTTGAAGTGACGTTGAACAAGCCTGGGCTCACAAGCCTGGGGTCAGGTCTTGTTTTCACACACAAGCCTGGGGTCAGGTCTTGTTTTCACACATTGATCGCTTTCCATTTCACGATCCGACTGACGGTGGCAGAGTGAACACCAAAGGCCTGAGCAATCTCCTTCATGCTGTAGCAGCCGGTCGCATAGGCTTGCACGATGGCTGGATTGCGCGCTGGCATCGCTGCAAACTCGGTCAGCGGCGGCGCTGCGGCGCGACGTTGTAGACGCGGTATCTCTGCATCCGCCGAAAGCTTGACATCCATTTTTTTGCCCAAAGCTTCAGCAAATTTGGCATCCCCCAAATACAGCTGGCCCTGCAGTTGGTCCCACACGCTGGGCAAATTCACGCCAGCTCTGACGTGATGGATGTACGAAGCCACCGCTGTTCTGGCGTTATTGCCAAACTGTGACAGCAGCCACTGCACTTGCAACCAGGCCGGCGGCGTAACGCGGCCTAGCACGGCTCGGTAACTGCTCCAGGGCCAGTCTTCGGGCAAGTCGCAGATGCCCGCCCGCACGGGGTTGAGCACCACGTAGCGAGCCAATTCCAGCAAGTACGCCTCTCGCTGCACGATGATGGCTTTGAACCGGCCTTGAAAGAGGTGCCCGACTGTGTTGTGGGTGCGGTTATGCCACTGGGTGTAGACGCCGTTGAGCTGGCGCATACCGGCGCTCAGGTGACCATCGATGGTCTCCACAACGATATGAAAGTGGTTGTCCATCAGGCAGTAGGCGTGGCACAGCCAGTTGTGCTTGGTGCAAACGTTGCCCAATAAATCGAGCCAGTACTGCCGGTCAGCATCGCTCAGGTAGATGGCTTCGCGCCTGTCGCCACGCGTGGTGACGTGATAAAGCCCGCCGGGAAATTCGATGCGCAATGGTCTTGCCATGGCGAGATTTTTAGTGGGAATTTGTTTGATTGCAAGACCTGACCCTATGGGTTTTCCTTCGCTCGTGCCTTCGCGGGCCAAACGCGAAGCGCGCAGTGCTTGGCCACATGCGTGAAGTCTTTGTCTGTGGTGAGGAGCGTCAGACCGTGCCGGATGGCGAGTTGTGCAAGCAGTGCATCAATAGTGCCGATCTGAACGCCCGCTTGGCGACATGCATTTCGCAGGGCAGCCGCACCGATGTGATCATCTCGATCGGGTTGCAGCAAAGGCAATGCGGCAAAGCGTTCGATGATCTGAGTCTGGGCTTTGGCACCCGAGAACCCTTGCAATAGTTCCTGAAGGACCATGCCGGTAATGACTACAAGGTCTGAGCCGAACAAGGCGTCCTTGAGTTCTTGCACCTCAGGTTCGGTAGCTTCAACATCCCGACGAAGGGCCAGGGACCAAACGCTTGTATCAACGAGCAGCGTCATTTGGGACGAGACCGTTCAGCTTTGTAGTCGAATGACTGATCCCACTCCAGTTTGCCGAGTAGATCGGCTACGCGCCGTTGCTCGCGGCGCGCGATAAACTCTTGTAGGGCTTTGGTTACCGTGGCCTTCTTCGTGCGTTCGCCACTGACTTGAACGGCTCGGTCGAGAAGGGCTGGATCGATTGCGAGATTTGTGGCCATGTGTGACTCCTTGTGCGGAAGTCTACACACTTCTTCGATGTGAGTCGATTCTTGCCTGTGATGCCCAACGTTCGAGGTAAGGGGGCGCCGGCGGTGTGACGCCAGGCCCCGGGGCCTGGTGGCACGCCATTGGCGCCCCCCTTGACCGACTGGTTGGCGTCACCTTTGAAAGTGCTTCTGTAGTTGGGTAAGGGTGAACGCATTCCCTTGAATGAAAAACTCTTTCATCCTCTGCGACTCTTCGTCAGTTCCAAACCCCATCCCAACGATCCTCAGTAATGTCTTTCCGTCAACTGTTGGCTGAAAGTAGAGAACCGTCCACATATCGCTGATCTTGGTTTTGAACGGGAATTTCTCAGGTGCCTTTGCCACCTTGATGGACAACATCCGCTCTGGTTCGTATGCAAGTACTTTGTTTTCGATCGTTCCTGGGTCACCCAAGCTACCTTTTGGATCATAGTTCGACCGCATGACTCCATCGATTCTGAGATCAATATCTGCGTGTGGTGCTAGCCAAGCTTTGAGGCCGCTAGTTGTGGTCCAAGCACTCCATACAGTGCCAACTGGGGCACCGACAATTCCTTCATTTACGATAGAGTCTGTCGCCTTTACCGGCAGGGTAAGCGCCAGGGTGAAGATAGGGACGCTGAGCCAAGCAAGCTGTTTCATTGGGATCTCCGGTACGAAAAAGAAGCAGCGGCGGGGAACCTGTGACGCCTAATTTTTATGCCGGGCGACAGAGCTGAGCCCTAATCTCGGCTCTTTGCGCGTTAAATGATTACGCCATCAAACCTCGAGCCCCAAGGCCAGTCTCAGCATGGGAGGGAACGGGGTCCGACTGCGGGTGGCCCGGTCGAGCGCGCGGAACCATCCCAGGTAGCTTTCCAGATACGACGTGGCCACCCCTCTGAAGCGATGCATCCAGCCCTTGAGCCTGCCGTGATATGCGTTGGCGTTCTGGATGTGCCAGGGCCCGCGCACGCGTTCGCCTGCACTCAAATTCATGGCTTCGTGGTGCACGCCCATTTCCTTGGCGGTCGCCGCCATCGCTGCCGAGCCATCCGTGCAAAGAATAGCGTCGGCCTTGACGCGCGGGCTGAGAGCCTCGCTCAGGC
>JBILYN010000152.1:0-10765 GCA_044377715.1 Aquabacterium sp. | reverse complement strand
GCGGCAACTTGCCCGTCAATTCCACTGTTTCGCCTTCAGAAACCAAGCGGGAGATCAGTGTCTGCCCACCGCCGTCGGTGGCCTGGATCCAGGTCGGCTTCAGCGCACGGACGACGATGACATCGCCCTTGGTGACCGAGGCGCCAGCAGCGGCGCTCGTCACAGGCGGCGTGTCCGCAGATGCCGCCGGTGCAACTTCGGCGGTGTTGCGCGCGGCAAGCCCAGGCAAGGCCACGCCATCGGCCGCTGCGGGCTTGCTGACGCTCTCGCCGGGCAGCAGATCGCGCACCGAGGTCGACGGCACCAGCACGAAAGCCACAGCCGCCAACAGCAGCAAGGCCACCAACCACAGCACAGGGTGACGCCAAGGCACCCAGTCAGCGGGCACAACCCGACCTGGCCGCTCGCGGAACGGCGTGTTCAAACCACCGCCCACCCGCCCCAAGCCGTCGGGCAGCACGTCGGGCAACTGTGCCAGCACCGGCGCCGGGTCGATCTTGAGCACGCGGCAGATAGCCTGCGCCAGCGCACGGGTGAAGGTCAGGTCAAGCAACTCATGGTAGCGACCCGACTCCAGCGCCTCGAGTTTGGCGGGCGCCACCTTGATCGAAGCGGCCAGCGCAGCGATGTGCAGGCCTTGCTGCTGGCGTGCCGCGCGCAACATCGCACCTGCGTGACCCGCAGCTGCGGGGACCGGCACGGGCAGGGCATCGGGAGACTTCGAGGAATCGGGGGTATCAGTCATCAAAACGGCCACGCTCGAAGAGCGAAGCCTCGGGTGATTGAGGAAAGAGTTCACGCAGCCGCTCGCCAAACTGTCGCACAGCAGTTTCGCGACCGAGCTTGCGCTCGATCCGAACCGCCAGCCAAAGCGTCTGCGCGTTGGAAGTTCCAGCCACATCGTTGACGCGGGCGATGTAGAAACGCGCACGCTCGAAATCTCGCCGTTGGAGCAGCACCTCGGCCAGGTTAACACCCGCGCTAGGGTTGGCTGGCTCCAACTCGTAGGCTCGCATCAATGCCGCTTCGGCTTCGACCCATTGGCCGTTTCGCCCAAAACACAGGCCGCGGGCCAACTGGGTGCGAGCAACATCACGGTACTCAGGCAAGGCCAACAAGGCCTCGAACTGCGCTTGAGCCTGGGCATGGCGACCGCGCTGACACCAGAACCAGGCTTGGTTGTGCAGCGTCGCGGCATGACTTGGGCTGATCTGCAAGGCTCGGGAAAAACTCTCGTCGGCCATGCGGTCTTCGCCCATCGCCGCGTAAATCATCGCGCGCAGGTTGTAGGCATCAGCCATAGCTGGCTTGGCCACGATGGCCTGCTTGACTTCATCGAGCGCCGTGTCGAACTGGCCGCGCCCGAAATACAAACTGGCAAGTTCGAGCCGAACCAAGGCTCGCCGATCGGCGTCGGTCTGGTCTGAAGCGGTGGCAATGGTGCGCGACGAATCAGCAGGCAGCGTGACGGGCGCCGCACAGCCCACCAACCCGACCACCAGGCTCAAAGCTGAAGCGCAAGTCACCCATACCTCTTGCGCCCTCATGGGGCGACCGACGATGCGGCCTCGATTCTGATCACCGGTCGCGTCAGGCGAAGCTGCGCTCGGGTTCGGTCCTGCACTTCACCGGCGAGTTGCCCGCAAGCCGCATCGATGTCCTCACCACGGGTCTTGCGAACAGTCGTGACAATGCCGGCGTCCTGCAGCACCTTGGCAAAAGCCAGCACCCGGTCGCGCGGCGAGCAGGTCAAGCCAGACGCCGGGAAGGGATTGAAAGGAATCAGGTTGAACTTGCAGGACACACGTGGACTGCCGCGCAGACCCGACACCAGCGCGACCAATTCACGCGCCTGTTCGGCGCTGTCGTTGACACCGTCGAGCATGCAGTACTCGAAAGTGATGAAGTCACGAGGCGCCGAAGCCAGGTAATCGTGACAGGCCTGCATCAAGGCCTCCAGCGGATGCTTGCGGTTCAGCGGCACCAATTGATCGCGCAGCGCATCGTTGGGCGCATGCAGCGACACCGCCAGAGCGACCGGACAATCGACGCTGAGTCGATCGATCATGCGCACCATGCCCGAGGTCGACACCGTGACACGCCGCCGCGACAAGCCGTAGCCATGGTCGTCCAGCATCATCCGCAGCGCAGGTACCAGAGCATGGTAATTTTGCAGCGGCTCGCCCATGCCCATCATCACCACGTTGGAGATGACGCGCTCGCCAGTGGCCAGCTTGAGCCGTTGGCGCAAATGATGCTCGGCGTACCAAAGCTGGCCGACGATCTCGCCGGTCGACAGGTTGCGGCTGAAACCCTGGTGGCCTGTCGAGCAAAAGCGACAACCCACCGCGCAACCTGCTTGTGAGGACACGCACAGCGTGCCGCGGTCGGCTTCCGGGATGAACACCGTCTCCACAGCATTGCCACCGCCAACATCGAACAACCACTTGATCGTGCCGTCGGCCGAGGCCTGCTCGCTGAGCAAGGGCAGTGGCCGAACCACGGCCACACCAGACAACTTGTCACGCAAGGACTTGGCGAGGTCCGACATGCGAGCGAAATCGCTCTCGCCCTTCTGGTGGATCCAGCGAAACAACTGAACAGCGCGAAAACGCTTCTCGCCGAGCTCGCCACACCAGGCAGCGAGCGCATCAAGGTCGAGATCGAGCAGATTGACCGCTGACACGAGCTGCTGGCCGGCCTGGCGCTGCGAAAAGCTGAGGCTCAGCGCGTGTAGACGTTCAAGCCAGCAAAGAAGAACGCGATTTCGGCAGCAGCCGTCTCGGGTGCGTCAGAGCCATGAACCGCGTTCGCATCGATCGAATCGGCGAAGTCAGCGCGAATCGTGCCCTTGTCGGCCTTCTTCGGGTCGGTCGCGCCCATCAGATCGCGGTTCTTGGCGATCGCGCCTTCACCCTCAAGCGCCTGGATCATCACCGGCCCGGAGATCATGAAGTTCACCAGATCGTTGAAGAACGGGCGTGCCTTGTGGACGCCGTAGAAAGCCTCGGCCTCACCGCGCGAGAGATGCGCCATCCGAGCGGCGATGACCTTCAGGCCGGCGCCTTCGAAACGTGCGTATATCTGTCCGATGACATTCTTGGCGACAGCGTCGGGTTTGATGATCGAGAGTGTGCGTTCGATGGCCATGGCAATTCTTCCTGAAACAGAGACTAAAAAGGGTAACCGATGATTCTAACGTGGGCCCCGCCAAGCTCGTCGAGCACGCCAAGCCCCTGGTGGGTGCGGGCAAGCCGGCCAAAGCTGAAGGCTAGCGCGTCAACGCCCGCCACCACGGCGCCGACCACTGCCTCCACCGCCGCCTCCACCGCCGCCTCCACCGCCGCCATTGCCCTGGAACTTGCGGACAAACGCATCGGCACCGATGTAGCCCAGCGATGTCTTCATAGGATCGGGCTGGCCACCGGGTGCGCCACCGCTCTTGCGACCACCGCCGCCTTCACCACCAAAACCACGCGGCTTTTGCACAAAGCGCTTGTCATAGGTCTGCTCGAGCGGATTCGGGATCGGGCCATCCTCTGAGATTTCACGCCGAGGCTGGCGCGCCTCGCGGATCGCGCGCTTGTCGAACGTTTGCATCAGCGGATTCGGAATGGCCGCAAAGTTCTCTTGGTCACCGTCACGATCGGGCTGTCGCTCGCGCCGCTCCTGCGTCCTGCCAACGCGGGCCTCAGGCGAGCGCTCTGCCGCACGCTCCGGTCGGTCGCGATCGGCGCGCTGGGGCGGCGGGCCACCGCGGCGGTTGCCGCGGCCAGGACCCTGGCCTTCGCGCAAGGGCGGAACGCCCGGGGTGGCCAGACCTTCCTGGCGTGGCGGGCGGGGGCCAGCACCGGGCTGATCTCGACCGACGTTGGCCAGTCGGCGAACCTCGCGCACCTCAGCCTCATTGAGATCGACAAACAAGCCGCGGCGCAGACCTCGCGGCAGCACCACGCAGCCATAGCGGATACGGATCAGCCGGCTCACGCCGAGCCCGACCTTGTCGAACAGCTTGCGCACCTCGCGATTGCGACCCTCGGTGATCACCACGCGGTACCAATGGTTGACGCCCTCGCCACCACCGTCTTCAATCGACTTGAAGCCTGCGCGCTGACCGTCGATCTCGACGCCATCGAGCAAGCGGTTGCGTGCATCGACTTCTAGCGTTCCGAGCACGCGCACAGCGTACTCACGCTCGACCCCGAAGCGCGGGTGCATCAACTGGTTAGCGAGTTCGCCCGAGTTGGTGAACAGCAGCAGGCCTTCGGTGTTGATGTCGAGCCGGCCCACCGACTGCCACTTGCCTTGCGAAAGCCTGGGCAAGCGCCTGAACACCGTTGGCCGGTTCTGCGGGTCGTCATTGGTAACGACTTCGCCCACAGGCTTGTGGTAGGCGATCACGCGAGGTGGCGGTGGCGCAATGCGCACCTTGATCAGCTTGCCGGCAACGCTGATGCGGTCGCCAAATGAGATGCGTTGACCGGTATGGGCAGGCTGGCCATTGACCATGACCTGGCCTTCGGCGATCAACTCCTCCATGTCGCGACGCGAGCCAATGCCGGCCTGAGCCAGCACCTTGTGCAGCTTGGGTGCATCAGGTTCGGCAGCAAGCACTCGCCGCTCGGGATCGGTGGCGACCGCGCCATCGGCGGGCTCAGCGTCGTAGTCGCCTGACAGTACAGCGGCGAAGGTCTCGCCTGAATCCAGAGGTGCAGCGCGAGGCGTTTCGTCAACGGAGGGTTCGCCGTCATCGCCGTCATCGTCTGCGCCGGCCATGCGCGGGCTGGCCTCGTCGGTCGACGCGCCATCTTCGCGCAAACCACGTTCGGCCCCACTGCGGCGACCGCGACGCCGATTGCGGCTGCGGCGCCGCGGGCCATCGCCCCCCTCGACATCGTCACGGCCAACGACGCCTTCAGTGCCATCAGCAAGGTCTGGCGCAGCGCCAGGGGTCGACGCTGGCGCCAAGGCCACAGCGTCGGACATCGCCGGTGCTGAGCCAATGATCTCGGCCGCAGCGGTGAATGGCAGGGCTGGCGGCAGCGCAGACGGCTCAACGATCGAATCCGCCGCGCCGGCAGCCGTCGCGACGCGGCGTCGGGGCTTGACCACCTTGACCAGCTTGACCGACTCGGGGTTGTCACCCACCACCTCGGGCACAGCGACTACAGGCGCAGATACGACCGCCGGCAGATCTTCGACAGCGGCGGCTTCGACCGGCTTGCGCCGGCTGCGCTTGGGCTTGATCGCCTCGTCCAATGGTGGCGCGACAGGCTCCAGTACCGGCTCGGCCGCCACCGCCAAGGCCTGCGGGTCGACAACCCGAGGGCTGCGCTTGCGCCGGGGCTTGGCCGCCGCGACATCCGGTGCTGCGGCGCCCGGCAGTTCAGACTGAGGTTGATCGTGGTCTTGCGAGTTCATGCGTGCGCTGCGGGGGTAGAGTCATCGGACCCCGGCATGATGGCCGGAGCGTGTACGCCAGTGGCCGCAAGGCCGACCAGCTCGGAAAGAACAGCGCCGGCATGACCGGTCGCAACATCGGTTGAAACATGGGGCGCCGACTCGGCCGCCACATCGACGCGGTCATCAAGCAGTGAATGCTGACCTGCTGACCCTGGATCGAAAACAGCCGCCGCCGGCGCAGCCTCCAGCACCGGCAACTGGTCGAGACTGGCCAGACCCAGATCGTCGAGAAACTGGCGCGTCGTGGCGTACAAGGCCGGGCGACCCGGCGCCTCGCGGTAGCCAATGGCCTCGATCCAGCCGCGCTCCTCAAGTTGCTTGACGATGGGGCCGCTGACCGTGACACCTCGGATATCTTCGATATCACCCCGAGTCACCGGCTGCCGGTAAGCGACGATCGCCAAGGTTTCCATCGTGGCGCGCGAGTAGCGCGGCGGCTTTTCGGGATGCAGTCGGTCGAGAAATTGACGCATCTCCGGACGACTTTGGAATCGCCAACCGGAGGCCAAGGCCACCAATTCGACACCTCTTGGCTCCCAATCGCGCACCAATTCATCGAGCAGCGAACGCAGAGTGTCGGGCCCGACCTGCTCATCAAACAAATCCCGCATCTCGCGCAGCGGCAAAGGCTGTTGCGCGCAGATCAGCGCAGTCTCGAGGACACGCTTGGCCTCTTGTGTGTTCATGAACCCCTGTTCACATGGGCTGTCGCAAGGCAACAGCGCTGGTGCATCGCATCAAGCGGACTGACTCGGATGGAAAACCCAGCTGGCGTCTTGCGGCGAGCCGGGAAAATGTCTGCACTGCCAAAAGGATGTGGCGGCTACCGCCGCTGCGTCCTTGCTGCGCCCTCGGATACCCGGCCGCAAAAGACTAGCTGCCTGGGATATCCCGCAGCCCGATTCGGACCTGCGTCTTGGTCGCTGCATCGGGGCAAGGACTTGAAAGCGCTCGTCCAGCGATACAGCGTCAACCGTTTCTATTTCTATTGTAGCCCGAATGATGGCTGCGACTTTCCAGCGCCCCCCGGCCCCTTATCGATCGGGGATCACCTGGCGCCAAGCGGCCGCCAGATCGGCCGGCAGCGCAGCGTTGAAGACCATCATCCGGCCGTCACCCGGATGCTCGAAAGCCAACTCGGTGGCGTGCAGAGCCTGCCGGATCATGCCCAAGGCAGGTCGCCCACCATAGAGGGCGTCACCCACCAGCGCATGGCCTCGCGACGACAGATGCACCCTGATCTGGTGGGTGCGGCCGGTATGCAAGCGGCATCGCACAGCGGTGACGCCAGCGCGCGCCGCCAGGCGTTCGACATCGGTGCGTGCAGGCTTGCCCGAGGCCACCACCGCCATGCGCAGGCGCGAGCCCGGGTCGCGGCCGATCGGTGCTTCGATCGCTGCCTGAGGCCAGGCGATCTCGCCCTGCGCCAGCGCAAGGTAGACGCGGCGCACATCGTGAGCCGCAATTTGCCGCACCAGCGCGGTCATCGCCGGCAAGGTCTTGGCCACCACCATCAGCCCGGTGGTGTCCTTGTCGAGGCGATGAACAATGCCCGCGCGCGGCAGAGTGGCAGCCACCGCATGGTGCGCCAGCAAACCGTTGAGCAAGGTGCCAGACCAATGGCCGGCGCCGGGATGCACCACCAGCCCCGCGGGCTTGTTGACGACCAGCAGGTGCAGGTCCTCGAAAACAATGTCCAAGTCCATGGGCTCGGGTCGAAAGGCCAGGCTCTCGGCCGTGGGCACCAACGCCAGCCGGATCTTCTGCCCGATTCGCAGCTTGCGCGACGCGGTGTCTTGCACCAGACCGTCGAGCTGCACATGACCACGCGCCAGCAACTGCTGCAACCAACTGCGCGAGAACTCGGGCGCCAGCGCCACCAGCGCCTTGTCCAAGCGAAGCGCATGCTGCGATCGCGACACGACCGCTTCGCGCACTTCGACATCAGCCTCCGGGTCGTCAGCGGTCAGCAGGTCGGTGGTTGAGGACATTAGAATCTTAGCGTTCGCATACATGCCTGGAAGGACGCCGCCCGCAACGCGGTCGCCGACAAGATGAGTTTGTTCAAGGTTTTTCGCCTCGCGGCGCCAGTCAACACCATGCATCGCCCGGAGCGACAGGCTGCGCGCAAGCTGCTGGTGATCGCGCTGCTAAGCGCTTTGGCAGCTTGCAGCACCACGTCAAAAGACGAGGAATTGCGCAACTCTCCCGAGAAATTGTATGCACAGGCCAAGGAAGACCTGGCAGCAGGAAGCTACGAGCCTGCCATCAAGGCATTGGAAAAGGTTGAAGGGCGCGCGGCAGGCACGCTGCTGGCCCAGCAGGCCACGCTAGACCTGGCTTACGCACAGTGGCGAACGAGTGAGCGGGTGATGGCCATTGCCACACTCGATCGCTTCATCAAACTGCACCCGTCCAGCCCTGGCATGGACTACGCGTTGTACCTGAAGGGCCTGATCAACTTCAACGACAACATGGGCTTCTTGAGCAACTTCTCGCGCCAGAACATCTCCGAGCGAGACCAACAAGCCTCGCGCGATTCGTTCCAGACCTTTGGCCAGCTGGTCGAGCAGTATCCCGAATCGCGGTATGCCAGCGACGGCCGCGCCAGGATGGACTACATCGTCAACGCCTTGGCCGAGTACGAGGTGCATGTCGCGCGCTACTACTACCGGCGATCAGCTTACGTGGCGGCAGCCAACCGGGCGCAACTCGCGGTGCGAGACTACCAGCGTGCCCCGGCGACCGAGGAAGCCCTGTTCATCATGGCGGCGAGCTACGAGCAGCTTGGACTGCAAACCCTGCGTGACGATGCCGAACGGGTGCTGAAGGCCAACTTCCCGCAAACCCGCTACTTCAAAGACGGCGTACGACTGCCCGACCGGGCTTGGTGGCAGTTCTGGTAGCCTAATTCGGGCAGAAGTCCGAGCCTTCACCTGGCCTCATGCCGCAGCGCTGGCCGCGGCAATCTCGGCAAGCCAGGCCATGGCGTCCGCCTCTGTGTCAAGCGTCCCCATCGCAGGCAATGCCGCACGCAGCTTGCGGCCATAGGGCATCTGGCGCAGCCGCGGGTCGGTGATCACCAACAGTCCCAGGTCGGTCTCGCTGCGGATCAGCCGGCCGGCGCCCTGTTTGAGCGAGATCGCCGCCTCTGACAAGAAGTAGTCGTTGAAAGGATCTCGGCCGCGCGATTCGAGCTCCTTGCTGCGCGCCTGCACCAGCGGATCGTGCGGCGGCGGAAACGGCAGCTTGTCGATGATCACGCATTGCAGCGCATCGCCGGGCACGTCGATGCCCTCCCAGAAACTGGCTGAACCCACCAGGACGCTGCGCGGCGTGTCGAGAAAACGCTGCAACAACGTGCGTTTCGGGTGGGTGCCTTGCACCAGCACCTGCAGCGGCTCGCCAGCGGCGATGGCGGCCTCATTCAAGGCCTCGGCAATCAGCGGCAAGACGCGCAAGGTGGTCGTCAGTACGAAGGTCCGTCCGCCAAGCCTGCCAGCCAGTCGCGCGGCCAGCGCGCCAACGGCTGCCGGGTGTCCTGGTTCGTTGGGCTTGGGAAAGCGAGGCGGCACCCAGGTGCGCGCATGGGCGGCATAGTCGAACGGGCTGCCAACACGCAGCTTGCGCGCATCCTCCAGCGCTGCGGCCTCACTGAACCAACTCAATTGCTCGTCGCTGCCCAGCGTCGCCGAGGTGAAGATCCAGGCCCTGGGCGCCGCAGCACGCTGCTCGGTGAACAAGTCCCGGATGTGCAGCGGCGACTCGACCAGCCTGGCGTCGCGCGGTCCGATGTCGATCCAGCGCACGCGGTCGATCGCAGCCTCGGCTTTGAAGCCCTGCACCAACTGGGCGATGCGCCGGCCACGCTCGACCAAGCGGGTGAAATCCGGTGCCACCGCCTCGACCGCCAGCGCCGCATCGCGCGCGTCGTCTGCAGCAGCAGCCAAGCCTGCCATCGCTTCCTGGAAGCCTGGTTCACGCGAACGCTCATCCCAGCGAAGCTTGATGATGCCTTTGGGCTCACGCAGCGCGCCAGCACAAGCCATCCGAAGTTCGCGTGCGGCGCGGTCCAATCCTGCAGCCAGCGCCTGCCATTCGGCCAGACCGCGGGCATGGCTCAAGCCTGCGGCGAGCAGATCGCGACCAAAGTCGATCACCTGGTGCGTCGACAGCATCGTGCCGAGGAACTGCAGTCCGGTCTCCACCAGTTGGTGGGCCTCGTCGAACACTGCCGCATCCACGGTCGGCAGCAACTCGGCAACACCGCTGTCGCGCAACGACAGGTCGGCGAAGAACAGGTGGTGGTTGACCACCACCAAATCGGCTGCCATGGCCTCACGCCTGGCCTTGACGACATGGCAATCGCGGAAACTCGGGCATTCGTTACCCAGGCAGTTGTCCCGCGTCGAGGTGACAAGCGGGATCACTGGCGAGCGGTCGTCAAGACCGTCAATCTCGGCCAGGTCACCGGTCCGGGTGGCTTGCGACCAGGTCTCGACCCGTGCCAGCGCGCGCACAGCAAACCGGTCAGGCAACGAGCCGCCCTCGCGCGCCTGGACCAGTCTGTGCAGGCAGAGGTAGCTGCTGCGTCCCTTGAGCAGCGCGATGCGCACCGGCAGGCCCAGCGCATCGCGCAAGCGCGGCAAATCACGCAAAAAAAGCTGGTCCTGCAGACTCTTGGTCGCCGTGCTGACCAAGGCGCGCCGGCCCGACAGCAGCAGCGGCACCAGGTAGGCAAAGGTCTTGCCCACCCCGGTACCGGCCTCAGCCACCAATGTGGCGCGGTCCTCGATGGCACGGGCCATCGCATCGGCCAGCCGCAGCTGCGGCTCGCGTTCGACAAATCCAGGGTCGGCCTGCGCCAAAGCGCCATGAGGGCTGAGCGCATCGCGGGTGGCGTTCGCCAATGCGCTGATCGGCTGGTCTGGCTGTTCTGGCTGTTCGCGCGGCACGTCCATGGGGGATCTTGCTTTCAAGACATCGCCAGGCTCGCCCGGCGGATGTCCGGATCGTTCGACAGGTTTCGGCATCGCCCGCCTTTGCAGGCCGTCATGCCGGTAGCGGCGGATCGAGTTCGACTTCCAACTGGACGATCTGGTCTCGCAAGCGCAGGCGGCGCTTCTTGAATCGCCGCAGCAACAAATCATCACCCAAAGCATGCCCGACCGTGCTGTCGATCAGGCTGTCGAGATCGGCGTGTTCGATGCGCAACTCGATCAACTGACGCTGCGGCGAATGGAGGTTGAGTTCACGATCGAGGTCAGGCTTCATGTAGGCCTCGAGTTTATCGTCTCAAGCC
>JBILYN010000440.1:0-3648 GCA_044377715.1 Aquabacterium sp. | reverse complement strand
ATGCTGTGACCTTGTGTCCCTTCGCAGGGCCATCCAGCGACGAATTTGTCAGCGAAATCGACGCTTGACTGTTGTCTAATGGCGTTTTGGGCGGTTACTGCAAGGGTGTTACAGTCTAGCCCATTGAGCAAAATAAGCCCTTTCGTGCCCCTTGCTGATTGGTTTTTTATCGATCGAGATTTAAAGCAAGACGGTTCGCAATCCGCCTACCGGTCGAGCCGGGCCGCGGAAGGTTGATCAACCCATCGAAGCCCTGCAGACCGGGGCAGAAGGTGAGCGAGCGATGATGCAGCAACACAGGTCCAATTCGCACCTGTTCGGGGGCAACGCCCCTTATGTCGAGGAACTCTACGAGGCCTACCTCGACAATCCAGGCAGCGTGCCCGACACCTGGCGCAGCTATTTCGACAACCTGCAGAATGTGCCTGCCACCGACGGTTCGCAGTCGCGTGACGTGGCCCATGCCCCGGTGGTCGAATCCTTCGCACAGCGTGCCAAGGCCAATGCCTTCGCGCTCAAAGCCAGCTCCGCAGATCTGGCGGTCGCGCGCAAGCAGGTGCATGTGCAGTCGCTGATCGCGTCCTACCGATTCCTGGGTTCGCGCTGGGCTGATCTGGATCCGCTCAAGCGCGCCGAACGCCCCAAGATTCCCGAACTCGAGCCGGCTTTCTATGACCTGAGTGAGTCCGACATGGACATCACGTTCAGTGCCGCGAACACATATTTCGGTACATCCGAGAACATGACGCTGCGCGAGATCGTGCAGGCGCTGCGCGAGACCTATTGTGGTTCGGTCGGTGCCGAGTACATGCACTGCACCGACCCGACCGAGAAACGCTGGTGGCAAGAGCGGCTCGAGTCGATTCGCAGCAAGCCCAGTTTTGGCGTCGACGAGAAAAGACACATCCTGGACCGACTGACCGCGTCCGAAGGTTTGGAACGCTATCTGCACACCAAGTATGTTGGCCAGAAGCGTTTCTCGCTCGAAGGCAGCGAGAGTTTCATCGCCTCGATGGACGAGGTGGTGCAGCGCGCTGGCGCCCATGGCGTGCAGGAGATGGTGATCGGCATGGCGCACCGAGGCCGGCTCAACGTGCTGGTCAACATCCTGGGCAAGATGCCCAAGGATTTGTTCGCTGAGTTCGACCACACCGCGCCCGAGAATCTGCCGTCTGGCGACGTCAAATACCACCAGGGTTTCTCGAGCGACATCACGACCCCCGGCGGTCCGCTGCACCTGACGCTGGCCTTCAACCCCTCGCACCTGGAAATCGTCAACCCGGTGGTCGAGGGCTCGGTCAAGGCCCGGATGGACCGCCGCGGCGACGTCACCGGTGCCGAGGTGCTGCCAGTGCTGGTGCACGGAGATGCGGCTTTTGCCGGGCAGGGCGTCGTGATGGAGACGCTGGCGCTGGCGCAGACCCGCGGTTACTACACCGGTGGCACGCTGCACATCGTCATCAACAACCAGATCGGCTTCACGACCAGCGACCCGCGCGATTCGCGCTCTACGCTGTACTGCACCGACGTCGTCAAGATGATCGAGGCCCCGGTGCTGCACGTCAACGGTGACGACCCGGAAGCCGTGGTGCTGTGCACCCAGTTGGCACTCGACTACCGCCAGCAGTTCAAGAAGGACGTGGTGGTCGATATCATCTGCTTCCGCAAGCTCGGCCACAACGAGCAGGACACGCCGGCGCTGACCCAGCCGCTGATGTACAAGGTGATCGCCAAGCACCCTGGCACCCGCAAGCTGTACGGCGACAAGCTGGTGGCGCAGAACGTGCTGCCCGCGGGCGGCCCCGAAGAGATGGTCAAGCAGTTGCGCGCGGCATTCGACGAAGGCCGGCACACGATGGATCCAGTGCTGACCAACTTCAAGAGCAAATACGCGGTCGACTGGTCACCATTCCTCGGCAAGAAGTGGACCGATGCTGCCGACACTGCGCTGCCGCTGGCCGAGGTCAAGCGACTGGCCGAGCGCGTGACCACAGTGCCGCCGAACTTCAAGGTCCATTCGCTGGTCGAAAAAGTGCTGGCCGACCGTGCCGCGATGGGTCGTGGCGACATCAACATCGACTGGGGCATGGGCGAGACCTTGGCCTATGCGTCGCTGGTCGCCAGTGGCTACGCGGTGCGGCTGTCGGGCGAGGACTGCGGCCGCGGGACCTTCGTCCATCGCCACGCCGTGCTGCACGACCAGAACCGCGAAAAGTGGGATGTCGGCAGCTACACCCCGCTGCAGCATGTCGCCGACAGCCAGGCGCCGTTTGTGGTGATCGACTCGATTTTGTCCGAAGAGGCTGTGCTGGGCTTCGAGTACGGCTACGCCTCGGCCGAGCCCAACACCCTGACCATCTGGGAAGGGCAATTCGGCGACTTCGTCAACGGCGCGCAAGTGGTGATCGACCAGTTCATCGCCTCGGGCGAGGTCAAGTGGGGCCGCGCCAACGGCATCGTGTTGTTGCTGCCACATGGCTACGAGGGTCAAGGCCCGGAGCACAGCTCGGCCCGTCTGGAGCGCTTCATGCAGTTGGCCGCTGACAACAACATGCAGATCGTGCAGCCGACCTCGGCCAGCCAGATCTTCCATGTGCTGCGCCGGCAGATGGTGCGCCAGTTCCGCAAGCCGCTGGTGATCATGACGCCGAAGTCGCTGCTGCGCAACAAGGATGCGACCTCGCCGCTGGCGGACTTCACCAAGGGTGAGTTCAAGACGGTGATTCCGGAGCAAAGCGCCGACATCGTCAATGACAAGGTCAAACGCATCATCGCCTGCTCGGGCAAGGTCTATTACGACTTGGTCAAGAAGCGCGAGGAGAAGAAGTCGAACGATGTGGCGATCATCCGCCTCGAGCAGCTCTACCCATTCCCGCACAAGGCCTTCGCTGCCGAGGTCAAGAAGTACGCCAACCTCAGCGAGGTGGTGTGGTGCCAGGACGAGCCACAGAACCAGGGTGCCTGGTTCTTTGTCCAGCACACGATTCACGAGAATCTGGCGGATGGTCAAAAGCTGGGCTATGCCGGCCGCCCGGCCTCGGCTTCGCCTGCCGTGGGCTATGCTCATTTGCACCAGGAACAGCAAAAAACCCTGCTGGATCAGGCTTTTGGCAAGCTCAAGGGTTTTGTGCTGACCAAGTGATCTGATGCCTGGCGCTTTGGCGCGCCAGCATGAGTCGCCGCGCATGTCCGTCGCCCTGGCGTGACGCACATGTGCTGCGGGACACCCGAGTCGGTGTTCGTTTGAAACGAATCGAGAAACAACATGGCAATCGTAGAAGTCAAAGTCCCGCAGCTGTCCGAATCGGTGGCCGAAGCCACCTTGCTGCAGTGGAAGAAGAAGCCCGGCGAGTATGTCGACATCGATGAGATCATCATCGAGATCGAGACCGACAAGGTTGTGCTCGAAGTACCTGCGCCGGCTGCTGGCGTACTGGCGGAATTGGTAGAACCCGACGGCGCGACCGTCGCGAGCGACCAGGTGATCGCTCGCATAGACACCGCAGGCAAGGCTGTTGCGGCGCTGCAGTCTGCAGCACCGGCCGCAGCGACCAGCGCTGCCGCCGCCAAGAGCGAGGTTGTGATGCCCGCTGCCGCCAAGCTGATGGCCGACAAGCAACTCGCAGCGGGATCCGTGGCTGGCACGGG
>JBILYN010000439.1:0-3649 GCA_044377715.1 Aquabacterium sp. | reverse complement strand
GCTGAGCCTGGCCATGGGCCTGCGGCAGAGCCTGGGCATCTTCCTGCAGCCGCTGACCCAGGGCACCGGGCTGTCGGTGTCGGACTTCACGCTGGCCATCGCGTTGCAGAACGTGGCCTGGGGTGTGCTGCAACCCTTTGCTGGTGCCTGGGCCGTTCGGCTGGGTTTCAGGCCCTTGATGGTCGGGGGTGCGGCGCTGTACGCGCTGGGCTTGGTGCTGATGGCCACCGCCCAGGGCATGGGCGCGGTGCTGCTGGGCGGTGGTCTGGCGATCGGCGCATCGCTGGCAGCCACCGGCAGCGCATTTGCTTTGGCGGTGGCGGCGCGGCCGGTGCCAGCAGCCTCTCGCAGCATGGTGTTGGGCTTCGTCTCGGCTGCCGGATCGGTGGGCGCGTTGATCGCTGCGCCGATCGGCCAGGGTCTGGTGATGACCTTGGGGTGGCGTGCCGGTCTGTGGGGCTTCGTCGCGCTCGCGTTGGTGATGCTGCCTGCGGCCTGGATGGCCGGTCGCGTCGATGCGCTGCCGCCGCTCAAGCCCACGGCCGCTGACGAGCGCAGCGCTCGCCAGGCGCTGGTGGCCGCGCTCCGAAACCCGGTGTTCGTCGTGATGGCCATCGCCTACTTCGTCTGCGGCATGCAACTGGTCTTCCTGACCACGCACCTGCCGTCTTACCTGGCGATCTGCGGCATGGACCCGCTGCTCAGTGCCCAGGCGCTGGGCATGATCGGTGGGTTCAACGTGCTGGGCAGCCTGTTCTTCGGTTGGGCTGGCGGGCGCTGGAACAAGCTGGTGCTGCTGGGCGGCATCTACGTGCTGCGCTCGCTGGCGCTGCTGTGGTACTTCACCCACCTGCCCACCGTCGGCTCGACCTTGGTCTTTGCCGCCATCATGGGATTCCTCTGGATGGGCGTTGCACCACTGGTCACCGGTTGGCTCGTCGACACCTTCGGCCTGCGTTGGCAGGCGATGCTGGGGGGTGTGGCTTTTGTCTGCCACCAACTCGGCAGCGTCGTCGGCGCTTTTGGCGGCGGCCTGGTCTATGACCGGCTGGGTTCGTACAACGCGGCCTGGCAGTTCGGGGTGACGCTGGGTCTGGTGGCCGGCCTAGTGCAGATCGCGATCGTCTGGGGCCGGGTGCCCAGACCGCCGGCGTTCAGCGCCTGAGGCGGCTCATTCAGCGCCCCAATCGGCCAGCACTTGGGCCTTGTGTTCGCCCAGTGCCGGCAGGCGACGGGCCCGACGGACCACACCGTCCATCGTGAACGACAGGCCCGCAGTCGTCGCTCGACCAGCCCAGCTTGCGCGATGCGTCGCCATCGGAGGATTCGACCTTGACCACATCGGCACCCAAGTCGGCGAGCAACTGGCCGGCTGCCGGGACGGCAATGTACTGACCGAATTCGATCACGCGCAGGCCTTTCAGCGGTGCGTCGGGGTTGTCGTCGGCGGGTTCATCGCTGCTTGATCAAGCCGGTGGCGGCAGCGACAGGTCAGCCAAGCGGTCTAGATGGAAAGGCAGGTCGCCATAGAGCATCGTGCCCACCGCCAGGCGCTTGACATAGGCGCCGATCTCGCAGGCTTCGGTCATGCCGATCGCGCCGTGCAGTTGGACGGATTCTTCCCAGACATGCAGCGCCGCTTGGGCGACGCAGGCCTTGGCGGCAGCGCACCAGCGACGCCGCGCAGCGTCGTCGCCAGCGCTGTCGAAAGTGACCGCCGCAGCCCGGGTGATGGCGCGCGCTTCCTCGATTTCGACATGCAGGTCGACCAAGCGGTGCTGCACCACCTGGTTGTCGGCGATGGCCCGGCCGAACTGGCGGCGGGTCTTGAGGTAGGCCAGCGTGATCTTCAGCGCCTGAGCCATCGCGCCGACCAGCTCGGCGCCCTGCACCAGCGTGGCCCGGTCCAGCGAGCGCTCAATCATGGGCAGCATTTGGTTCGCCGGACCGCGTCGCAGTGGCGCGGCGACCCTGGCGCCGTCGAGATGGATCGTCGCGGCATGCTGGCCGTCGACCAGCACCCCGGGCTTGGCCCGGGCGCCCGGGGTGGCGGCATCGACCAGGAACAAGCCCAACTCGCGAGGCTTGGACGGGTCGGCATGCGGCAAGCACGCCAGCAGCAACCAGGCATCGGCGCCGGCCGCACCCGGTGCCAGCGCTTTCTCGCCGTGCAGCAAGAACCCGCCGTCGGCCTGGCCGCTGGCGATGCAGGCCACGCCGCCGATGTCGAAGCGCGACGCCGGTTCGAACGCCGCCAGCGCGACGCGGCGCCGGCCCTCGGCCAGCGCCGGCAGCCAGTCGCGGGCCAAGTCGGCCGGCGCGGCATCTGCCAGCAAACCAGCGCCCAGCACCGCCGACGCGAGCCAAGGCTCGACCACCAGGGCTTGGCCCAGTGGCTCGGCCAAGGCGCAGAGGTCGGCCACCGAGCCGCCCAGCCCCGCGGCGCCTGCGGCCTCGGCTGGGATCGGCAAAGCCAGCCAACCGAGCTCGGCGAACTCGGCCCAGCGCGCCGGCGGGCAGCCTTGCGCATCGGCGGTGGCGGCCGCACGGGCTGCACTGCCATAGCCGCGCTCGAGGTAGCGCTGTGCGCTGTCGGCCAGCATCTGTTGATCGTCGTTGTGCAGCAGCATGGTCAGAGCCCCAGGACTTGTTTGGCCAGGATGTTGTGCTGAACCTCGCTCGACCCCCCGGCGATGGTGTAGCCGCGCGCCAGGAATCGGCGCGACGAGGCCGTGGCAGTGAGTGCCCGGTCGCCGTCAGCCGCGCTGCCCTGGACATTCCCTGGCCCGAGCGTCAGCGCAGCCGGGTCGAGCAACAGCGCGTCCAGACCGATTGCATCGACGATGAGTTCCTCCCAGAGCTGGATCAGCCGGCTGCCGCGCAGCTTGAGCATCGACACTTCGGCGCCCAGGGTCTCGCCGGCCTGGCCGCGCTCGACGAAGTGGGTCGCATTGGCTTCGAGCGCCATCAGCCTTGTCTGCAACTCGGCGTAGCGGCGGCGGAACCAGGGGCGATCGACGACCCGCACACCCGCTTCGCGGCGCGACATCGCTGCGGCGCAGGCACGGGCCATGCGACGCTTGTTCTCGCCGATCCTGGCCAGCTTCAAGCGTTCGAATTCGAGCAGCGATTTGGCCACGGTCCAGCCGCGATTTTCCTGCCCCACCAGCAGCGGGACCGGCACCCGAACCTCGTCGAAAAACACCTCGTTGAACACCGACCAGCCGTGGATGCCGACGATAGGTCGCACGGTGATGCCGGGCGACTTCATGTCGATCAGCAGGAAGCTGATGCCGTCCTGCTGCCGCGCCGAGTTGTCGGTGCGCACCAAGCAGAACATCCAGTCGGCGTGCTGAGCGCCCGAGGTCCAGATCTTGGATCCGTTGACGACGTAGTGGTCGCCGTCTCGCCTGGCCTTGGTCGTCAGCGCGGCCAGATCCGAACCCGCACCCGGCTCGGAGTAGCCTTGGCACCACCATTGCTGGCCGGACGCGATCGCGGGCAGGAAAACTTCTTGCTGCGCCGCGTCGCCGAAGCGCATCAGCACCGGGCCGATCATGTTGAAGGTGATGGCGTTGAGTTCGGGCGCGTCGCCCGTGGCCATCTCTTCGTCGAACACCATCTGCTGCGCCACCGACCAGCCCTGGCC
>JBILYN010000438.1:0-3654 GCA_044377715.1 Aquabacterium sp. | reverse complement strand
TGGGTCAAGGACTGGGCTTGCTCCACCAGGCGTTCAGCCTGTCGCAGCGCGGCTGTGGCGCGGTCGCGGTCGGCCTGCGCGCGCTGCAGCAGGGTTTCTAACTGACTTTGTGCGCTCATTTTGAATGTAATTTTTTCGAAAATTTCAACCAACCAGCATCCGGCACAACTGGGTCTGGCTCTGTGCGATCGGCGCGCGCTCGTGCATGTCTTGCTGCAGCAGCGCGACGAGTTTCGGGTGCAGCGCGAGGGCCTGGTCGAGATCGGCGTCGTGGCCGCTCTGGTAGGCACCGAGCTGGATCAGGTCGCGCGCCTTGTTCACTTTGGCCAACATGGCACGGGCGCGGCGCGCGGCCTCGACCTGCTCACGTGAGGCTACGGCATTCATCACCCGCGAGATCGAGCGTTCGACATCGATCGCCGGGTAGTGGCCGGCCTCGGCCAGCTCGCGAGACAGCACGATGTGGCCGTCGAGGATGCCGCGCGCAGCGTCGGCGATCGGGTCCTGCGGGTCGTCGCCTTCGCTGAGCACGGTGTAGAAAGCGGTGATCGAGCCAACGCCGTTCAAGCCGTTGCCCGACCGCTCGACCAACTGCGGTAGCTTGGCAAAGCAGCTCGGCGGATAACCTTTTGTGGCGGGGGGCTCGCCGATCGCCAGCGCGATCTCGCGCTGGGCCATCGCGAAGCGGGTCAGGCTGTCCATCAACAACAGCACATGGCGGCCTTGGTCGCGGAAATGCTCGGCGATCGCGGTGGCGTAGTTCGCACCCTGCATCCGCAGCAGCGGCGGCGAGTCCGCAGGTGCGGCGACCACCACGCTGCGTGCCAGGCCGTCGGCGCCGAGGATGTCCTCGATGAACTCCTTGACCTCGCGGCCGCGTTCGCCTATCAGTCCGACGACGATCAGGTCGGCCTCGGTATAGCGCGCCATCATGCCCAGCAACACCGATTTGCCCACGCCGGTGCCGGCGAAAAGACCCAGGCGCTGGCCGCGGCCGACGGTCAGCAAGGCGTTGATCGCGCGCACACCGGTGTCTAGCGGGCAGCGCACCGGATCGCGGTCCATCGCGTTGATGGCTCGTCTGAGCATCGGCTCATTCACCACCTGCCGCAGCGGACCCAGCCGGTCGATCGGCGCGCCCATCGCATCGACCACCCGGCCGATCAAGCCCGCGCCCATCGGCAGGTGCAGGCCGCGGTCTTCTGCCCTGCGCCAGCGGGGCCGGTCGCTGCCCAGCAAGGGCGGTGCGGTGGGCGGCAGGCGCGGGCTGACCCTCGCGCCGCTGCTCAGGCCTTGCAGGTCGCCAGTGGGCATCAACAGCGCACGGTCGCCATGGAAGCCGACGACCTCGGCTTGTATCGGTTCAAACGCGTCGCCGTGTACATCGCAGATTGCGCCCACCGGCACTCGCAAGCCGGCTGCTTCGAGCACCAGGCCGGTGATGCGCACCAGCGTGCCATGGGCTGGCAGCGGCGCCGGCTGTTCTGCGCAAGTCTGCAGGTCATCGAGGTAACGGGTCCAGCGCTGTCGTCGCGCTGAAACCGCTGTCGGCTCGACCCGATCCGGCGCTGCGTCGACCTGCGGGCGACCCGCCTCGACGGTGCCGGTGGCCTGCGCCTGCTCAGGCATCGCCTGCCGATCCCATCGCATCGGACTCGCTGTCGTCCCAGGCCAAGCCTGTGCCGAGTGCGCGGCTGGCCATGGCCCAGCGCGAGGCGATGCGGGCGTCGATCACGCCGGCGTCGGATTCGATGCTGCAGCCGCCGCGTGCGATCGATGCCTGGCTGAGCAGGCGCGCGCCGCGTGCGGCCAGCGCCTCCTCGCAGCCCGCGGCCACCAACGCGTGGTCTTCGGGATTCACCGCCACGGTGATCTGGCGCGCGCTCGCCAGCATGGCGTTGACGGCTTCGCGCGCGACCTGGGTCACCAGCGCGGGTCGCAAGCTCAATTCGCTGCGAACCACCTGGCGCGCCAGTTCGGTGGCCACCCGTGCAACGCTGGCGGCGATCCGCTGTTCGAGTGCGCCGAGTTCCTGGTCCATCGCGGCCAACAGCTGACCGACTTGAGCGCTGAGCTGGCTGGCATGGCGCTGCTTGAAGCTCTCGAGCGCCACCAGACCGTCGCGGTAGCCGTCTTGGTAGCCCTGGGCTCGGACATCGGCAAGTTGGCGAGCCATCTCGCCTTGCATCCTGGTCTGCTGCGCCGCCGATGTCGGTGCGGGATCGGCGCGAGGCACGGGCTGCGCTGAGGCTGGCTGCAGCGTTGCCCGGAATCCTGCGCTGCCCGGCGGCTGGGCTTGGACGATGCCAGACCCTGTGGCCTGGCTGAACGCGGCGGGCTGCCAGGCCGCAAAGCCCTGCAACTCCTCGCGCGGGATGAATCGGGTGTAGCCCAGGCCGGCGCGCGAGTTGGGCGGCGCTGGCACCTGGCGCGGCCCGCGGTCAGAGGAACTCATCGGCGCCGCCGCCCGCGATCACGATCTGGCCATCATCGACCAGCCGTCGAACGATCTTGAGGATTTCTTTTTGCTCGGCCTCGACGTCGGAGACCCGCACCGGGCCGCGACCGTCCAGGTCCTCGCGCAGGTTTTCGGCGGCACGGCTGGACATGTTCCTGAACACTTTTTCGCGCACCTCGGGCGTCGCGCCCTTGAGCGCGAGCACCAGCGATTCGCCCTGCACTTCCTTGAGGACGGCCTGGATGCCCTTGTCGTCGACCTTGATCAGATCGTCGAAGCCGAACATGTTGTCCATCAGCATTTGCGCCAGGTCGGCATCGGATTCGCGCACATAGTCGAGCACGCTGGTCTCGATGGCACTGCCGAGTTGGTTGATGATCTCGGACGCGGTCTTGACACCACCCAGCGAGGCCTTTCGCATCTTCTCGCCGCCTGCGAGCACGCTGCTCATCACCTCGTTCAAGTCCTTGAGCGCGGCGGGCTGGATGCCGTCGAGCGTGGCGATTCGCACCATCACCTCGTTGCGCTGGCGCTCGGTGAAACACTTCATCACCTCGGCCGCCTGGTCGCTGTCTAGATGCACCAGGATCGCCGCGACGATCTGAGGGTGTTCGTTGCGCATCAGCTCTGCCACGGTGCCCGGGTCCAGCCACTTCAGGCCCTCGATGCCGGTGACATCGCTGCCTTGCAGGATGCGGTCGATCAGCAGGTTGGCCTTGTCGTCGCCCAGCGCCTTGCGCAATACGCTCTTGACGTATTCGTCGGTGTTGGCGACCAAGGTGTGCTGCTCGAGGGATTCGGTGCTGAATTTGTCCAGCACCCGGGTCAGCCGCTCGCGCGGCACGACCTTGAGCCGGGCGATGGTTTCGCCGAGCTTTTGCACTTCCTTGGGCGCGAGGTGCTTGAACACCTCGGCCGCCTCGATCTCGCCAAGCGACATCAACAGGATGGCGGCGTCTTCCATGCCAGCGTCGGCCATGATCTGCTCAGCTTCGGGTGGGTGAGGGGGGCGGCGCAGCCGGTACGGCGGTTGCTCGCTGCGGTGTCATGCCGGACTCATGCATCAGCGCTGCCGGCCCAGCTGCGCAGGATGTTGGCCACCGCGAGCGGATTTTCCAGCGCCATGGCCCGGGCATCGCTGAGCTGCTTGCCGACCCTGGGTGCGCCCAGTGCCGGTGGGCTGCTGGCGCCAGGCA
>JBILYN010000436.1:0-3671 GCA_044377715.1 Aquabacterium sp. | reverse complement strand
ATGCGTTCGGCACTGCGCTGGCCGAGGCCTTGCTCGCCGGGCCCGCCCTCAAGGTGATGCAAAGCATGAAGAACCATTGGCTGGGCTTGACGGTGTTCGTCGAGCATCCGTGGGTGCCCATGGACAAGGAGTGTGTTGCATAGTGCACCTTCATGGGTGGATTGGTTGGAACTTGCCCGCTTTCATGCCGACATCGGGTCGGCAGTCCTGCTCTGTGGCCGATGCTTGACGGGCGAATCTGCATCGGGAACCTCGTACAGACACTCGCCGCGACCGCCATATCGGTGGTGACGCAGCAAGCCCGCACGTCGCCATCGCTTGATCGTGTCGACAGTCACATCCATGTGCAGGGCCAGCTCCTCTTGACTTAGCATGCCTTGGGCACGCAGCCGCTCGTAGTGACCCTTTAGGTCGTGCGCTTCACGGATTCTGCGCACGATAGCTCGGTTGAATTCATGTCCCCATCCAGAGCGAATGCCCAGGCGATTGAGCTCGCGCGCGACCTCGGGGTCGGAGCCAGACTCCAGCAGTTTGTCGACCCGCTCGACCAGTGAGCCCGGAGTCTGGCGCAGTTCCCACGCCCGCTTGGGCAACTCCAGGTGGAGCGTTCTCGTTGTGCCGCCATTGAAGCGGACATGTGCAGTGATGTCGGCGCCCTTGAGCAAGGTAATGTCGGTGATGAGCAGGCGCGCCATGCGCTTGCGCTCACGGTCGGGTGTTCGTGGGTCGTTCCATAGGCGCGGGAAGTCCTTGGCCAGGTTGATGATGCTCGCGCGCTGCTTGTCGTTGATGCCCGCCACATCCGCTTTGCGCTGCTCCTTGTAACGCTCGCTGGCTTGCTCATGCGCACGAAGCTTTTCGTTCCACTCGGCCTCCAGAGAGTCGGCCACCAGCCGGTTGTCGGGGTCCACCTGCATGTAGCGTCGACGTGCGAGATCGCATTCGTAACGCGCGCGCTCGACCTCCTGGCGGCGTAGCATGTCGTGCTCGACGTTGCGCGACTCGACTTCGGCTTGCACTTGCACGGCGAGCTCTAGGGACCTGGGCGTGACCAACTCGACCAGCAATTTGCCTATCGCCTCGTCAAGACCGCCGCCGCTGATCGACTGGCAGATTGGCGTGGCCGTCTGGATGCCCGCGTGTTGGCAGATATATGACGGCCAGGTTTTTTGGTTGTTATGGTGGTAGCGCACGGTCATGCGTGCATTGCAGATTGCGCATATGGCCAAGCCCTGCAACAGCGCTGGTCCCTCACGAGGAGCGCCTCGCTCGCGACCCTCGTTGTACGCCTGGGCGTTGTCACCCAGGCGCTTGAGGTTGCGTTCGTACTGCTCCCAACTGATGTAGCCCTGATGCGCATCGCGGATCAGCGTTGTCCACTCGGCCGTCGGCAGGTGTTTGTTGATCGTGCTGCCGTCCGGCATCTTGCGTTGCCGCGTTCTTCCGAAGGTGAATGCACCTGCATATGCAGGGTTATGCAGCACGAACAAGGTACGTCCGTGTGTGAGCGCCGACCACAGGATCTCACCGTGCCGAGGTCCTTTGACCGCCTGCCGCGGGAACAGCAAGCCCTGCTGCCGGAATGCCTTGACCGTGGCACTGGCCGAGCCCGTGCGCTCGAAGGTGCAAAGCAACATGCGAACGCTGTCCTGGATGCGCATATCGGGATCCAGGCACACCCGACCCTGGGCGTCATGTACGAGTCCGATGGGCTGGCGCATTTGCAGCTCGCCGCGACGCGCCTTGTTCAAGATGCCCCCTCGCAGTCGGGCCTTGAGCACATGCAGCTCGGCCTCACTCATCGTGCCCTTCAGGCCTAGGAGCAAGCGGTCGTTGAAGTGCGCCGGGTCGTACACGCCGTCCTCGTCCAAGATCAGCGTATCGGCCAATGCGCAGATCTCGAGCAAGCGGTGCCAGTCCATCGAGTTGCGCGCCAGGCGGGAGACTTCAAGTCCCATGACAATTCCCGCCCGCCCAAGGCCGACCTCAGTAACCAGGCGCTGGAAGCCCTCGCGATCGACCGCTGTGGCCCCCGAGCGGCCCAGGTCTGAATCGATCACCTGTATCTGTTCGGCACGCCATCCGAGCGCTACCGCGCGCTGCTGCAGCGCATACTGCCGCAGAGTGCTCTCCGTGTTCTCGAACACCTGCCGCAGCGTGGATTGGCGGACGTAAAGGTAGGCGTTGCGGCTCAGATGCCGGGCTTGGACTTTCGAACTCGCTTCAGTGTTCACCTGCGGACCTCCACGGTGTTGGCCGACATCATTGCCGCCAGGATGTTGATCAGCAATGACTCCATCCCCGTTGTCTCCCGTGCAGTCGGCATCCTCACGGGCGAGCGGTCATAACCCTTTTTCTGCGCCTGCTCTGCACTTGAACCGGAGTGCGACACGCTGACGCTCTGCATCCAGGCCGCGACGCCTTTGCGCAGCAGCGTCGCAAGCCCGCGCACGTCGGCGTTGCTCTCGGCCTGTGGCGCCATCACGACGCGCCGCAAGGCTTCGTACCGTTCCACGGCAACGCGACCATCGATCGGTGTGGATGAAGGACTCAGCGCCGTTTTTTTTTCGAACGTACCAGTGCACGTTCCACTGTGCGGCGATGCACGGTCAGGCCCAGTTCGCGCTGTATGCGTTCGACCAGCGCTGGGCCATCTAGATCGGGCTGCGTGTGGAGTTCTTGCTCCACGAACCGCATCACATCTTGGGTGAGCTTGTGCGGCCCGTGAGGGCCTCGTTTGGCCGGCAACAGTCCGGGCAGGCCGTCCCGCTCGAAGTCGGCCTGCGCCTTGTAGAAGGTCGGGCGCGTGACGCCGAAGCGCGCAACGGCTTGCGTGACCGAAAGGCCCTCGCTATTGACGCGGCGAAGCATCTCGTAGCGCACCTGCACCAGGTCGTGCGGGTCGAAGAAGTCGCTACCGACAAATGCCGCGTCCTGGACCGCCTCAGCGTGGGCATTGATGGTCCCGTTCTCGCTGAGGGCCAGGTGCTTCTTGGTGGGGGCAGAAGGCTTGGTCATTGGTAAAGTAGATTACGCCCATACTTTGCTGTCGTCAAGCTTCTTTTCAACAATCAGCGCCAGCTTGGCTATCGCCTAATAGTAAACGAATCATTGACGTCATTGACGAGGAGTACGTCCTCTTGGAACGTCGCGGAGGGAACCAAGGAGGTGGTCATTTGGGCGTATTTATCTTTACTTTGTGGGCGTTATTCGGTTGACGCCTTGGCAGCCCTCCGACCCCGCTTCTTGCCCCCACCGCTCGCGCGCCAATGCTCGACGAATTCAACCAGCTCCAGCAGGTCGCGCATTCGCAGATCGCATCGGCCGGCCGATGTCACTACAAACGGGTCCACCGGGGCCAAGCTCGTCCATTCGGCGCGCATGCGGCATAGCGCACCTGTGTCATCGTGGTAATAGACGCGGTCCTCGCCCCAGGTCCGTCGCCGATCGGCCAGCGCGAAGACCTTTCCCAACAGCGGATGGAACGGGTGCGTGACCTCGAAGCTTTGCGGCTGGTCGGTCAGTTCACGTGCAGTTGACTGCGGTTGCCAACAACAAGGCCGAGCGTGCCGTTCGCCAGCCCGTGGTGGGACGCAAGAGCTTCTACGGCTCTGGTGCGCTGTGGGCGGGGCAATTGGCCGCCACGACGTACAGCCTGCTGATGACGGTCA
>JBILYN010000015.1:0-33097 GCA_044377715.1 Aquabacterium sp. | reverse complement strand
CTGCGCCCTGCGCTGCCGCTACCAGATCGCGAATGCTCAAGCCCAAAGCCCTGCCGTAGCGCTGAGCCACCCGCTGCACAAAGGCCGAGCGCTGATGCTCAGGCAAGGACCAGGCATCGACCAGTTCATTGGCACAACTCGCCGTCAAGCGCAACAAGTCCTGGTCGGCGTCGGTGAAATGCACAGAGACAGACTGCGGCAGGCGGCGAACCATCCACAAGGCCTGGTCGTCAAACCCCCAGTGGCGGCCCACCGCCGTCCCGAGGGCATCGACATCAACCCCGAGCACGGCCAGGCAGGCGGACTCCTCGCTCATGCCGGGTTGCTCAGGCTCGCCTGCGGCAAGCGGCGGCGCTGGCTGCATCAGACGGCGAATCTGCGCCGCCTCGTCCGGGAAGTGGTACTGCAACGCGAGCCTGCCCAGGTTTTGGAGCATGGCCAGCAAGGCCACCAGTTCGGCGTCATAACCGGCAGGCCGCAAGCACTGCGCCGCCCTCCCCGCCTGTTGAACCCGCGCGATCAACTGTGCCAGTTGGCCGGCCTGCTCCTGGTTGAGCGACCCGGGCCAAACACGCAAAGCCATGGCCGCACGGCGCAAACCGTCCAGCCCCATCATCGCGATGGCACGACGCAAGGTGAGGATGGCGCCGCCACCATCCCCCAGCGCGCCTTGAAGTTCGGGGCAGTTGGCGCCGCGAAGCAACTCCAAGCTCAAGCAAAGGTCTTGCCTCACGCTGTCGGCCAGCGCATTGATGCATTCGCCCTCCATCAGCGCAATCCGGGCCGCTCGAGCAGCGCTTCCTGGCATGGCGGGCAAGAAGCCCGAGACGCGCATCCGGTCAAGCAACAAGCGGATGGGTTCGCCGCCGGAATTCGCATCGGTGCGCGACCAGCCTTCGATGGCGCCCACCAAAGTCCGCGCGTTGCGGTAGCGCTGACGCGGTTGGCGCTCGGTGGCGCGGTTGACGATCGATCGCAACGCATCCGGAATCGGCCTAGAGGTCGACCTAGGCAGCCGAACGCTGTCGCGACCTTGGGGTGGCATGCGGTCGATCACCGCACCGACATCCGGCAAACCCAGCGCTGGCTCGCCAGCCAGCGCATGGTGAAGCACCAGGCCAAATGCCAACAGATCGCGCTCAGCCTCCTGGCGCTGAACCTGCATGTTGGGCGCTGGATCTTGTAGCGCTAGCGCTGCGCCCAGCCCTATCAGGCGGCTGCTTCCGTCCTGCTGCAGCAAGAACATGCTGGCCTGCAAATCACCGTGCGCAATACCGGCTTCGTGGGCAAACGCCAGTGCCTGCAAGACCTCCATCGCACAACTCATCAACTCGGCCAATGGCAGGGCTTGGCTACCGAGCCGATCAGCCAGCGTGATGGCCTGGCCACCGTCATAGGCAAGGTAAGGCCAGGCGCCATGCTCGCCAACTTCCAGCACCGAGGCCAGCCCAGGATGCTTGATTCTGGCCACATGGCGCGCGGCAGCCAGCCACCGCTGCAAACCGACAGCGTCGGCAGGCTGGCGGCGCGGCATGGCCAGCACCAGCGCCCGGCCATCTCGCGGATCAGTCGCCAGCCACAGCAGCGTTCGCGCGCTCACGCCCAAAGACCGCTGCAATTGAAAGCGGCCCAGTCGGCGAGGGGCATTGAATGTCCCGGCTGGATGCGAAGCTAATGCGGCCATGGCGCAGGGATTGATGTGTTCGCCGATTGGACACAAGCCAGCGCCCGCCAAACCCGAGAACAAACGGCAGACCGCGGTGCTGTTCGCGCCACACGGCAAGCCGGTTCAAGCGCACGCGTTGCAGACCTTTGTGCGAAAATGACAGCTGCCTGCATCAAGGGCTTTTCGCCGCTTCAGGCGCCCCAAGGAACAACGATGAGCAGTGAACTGATCAAGCACACCACCGATGCCACGTTCGAAGTCGACGTGATGAAATCGGAAACACTTGTGCTGGTGGACTATTGGGCCGAGTGGTGTGGTCCCTGCAAGATGATCGCGCCCATCCTCGACGAGACCGCCAAGGAACTCGGTTCGCGCCTGCAGATCACCAAGATGAACGTCGACGAGAACCGCGAGATTCCGGCCAAGTTTGGCATCCGCGGCATCCCGACATTGATGCTGTTCAAGGGCGGGCAGCTCGCCGCGACCAAGGTTGGCGCTGTGTCCAAGGCGCAGTTGGCGGCATTCATCGAACCGCATCTATAATCTTGCGATTGTGAGGGTCAACGCGGCTGTAAGCGCGCTGACCCAGGCTCAAGCTGCCACGCCTGCCAGAAGTTGTCTGGTTCAGCGCGAGGTTTCGGGCACTCGAACAGAAAATCGACAATTCCACCCGCTTGCTGCGGGGTTTTTTTCATAACGAGTTCGGCACACTTTGCCGCCGTTCACCGACCCGTCACGGGTATCGGTCCGTCCCTCGACCAGGGTCGCCACCCCGCAAGCCCCGCTGTCATGGCCAGGCGCGAATCCACCTCCACCATCCGGTGACTCCTTAAATGCATCTCTCCGAACTGAAGGCGCTCCACGTCTCCGCACTCATCACGATGGGCGAGGCATTGGAGATTGACAACGTCGCCCGCCTGCGTAAGCAGGAGTTGATGTTTGCCATCATGAAAAAGCGCGCCCGCGGTGGCGAGCAGGTGTTCGGCGACGGCGTGCTTGAGGTGCTCCCCGATGGCTTCGGCTTCCTGCGCTCGATCGAGGCCAGCTACATGGCCAGCACCGACGACATCTACCTGTCGCCGAGCCAGATCCGCCGCTTCAACCTGCACACCGGCGACATGATCGAAGGCGAAGTGCGGGTGCCCAAGGACGGTGAACGCTACTTTGCGTTGGTCAAGGTCGACCGCGTCAACGACGTCACTCCCGAGGAGAGCAAGCACAAGATCATGTTCGAGAACTTGACGCCTCTCTTCCCGAAAGAGGCCTTCAAGCTCGAGCGCGACATCAAGGGCGAGGAAAACATCACCAGTCGCATCATCGACCTGGTCGCACCGATCGGCAAAGGCCAGCGCGCGTTGCTGGTGGCCCAACCCAAGACCGGCAAGACGGTGATGATGCAGCACATCGCCCATGCGCTGGTGGCCAACCACCCCGACATCCACATGATCGTGCTGCTGGTCGATGAGCGGCCCGAGGAAGTGACCGAAATGCAGCGCACTGTGCGCGGCGAGGTCATCTCCTCCACCTTCGACGAGCCCGCGGCCCGCCACGTGCAGGTGGCCGAGATGGTGATCGAGCGCGCCAAGCGTCTGGTCGAGATGAAGAAAGACGTGGTCATCCTCCTCGACTCGATCACCCGGCTGGCTAGGGCCTACAACAACGTGCTGCCGTCATCAGGCAAGGTATTGACCGGCGGCGTCGATGCCAATGCGTTGCAACGGCCCAAGCGCTTCTTCGGCGCGGCGCGCAACGTCGAGGAAGGCGGGTCACTGACCATCATCGGCACCGCGCTGATCGACACCGGCTCTCGCATGGACGAGGTGATCTACGAGGAATTCAAGGGCACCGGCAACTGCGAGATCCACCTCGACCGCCGGATGGCCGAGAAGCGCGTCTACCCCTCGATCCTGATCAACAAGAGCGGCACCCGGCGCGAAGAACTGCTGCTCAAGCCCGAGATCCTGCAAAAGACCTGGATCCTGCGCAAACTGCTCTACAACATGGACGAGATCGAGGCGATGGAGTTCATGCTCGACAAGATGAAGGCGAGCAAGAACAACCTCGACTTCTTCGACATGATGCGTCGAGGCGGCTGAAGCGTTACCCACCTATAATCCCGGGTTTCGCGCTTGCGGCAAGTGCGTGGCACCCTGCCCCGTGGCTCCCGGTAACAAGCGTTGTTGAACAAAGGTTCCCCATGAAAGACGGCATTCACCCCAACTACCGCGACGTTTGCTTCGTCGACCTGTCCAACGGCTTCAAGTTCGTGACCCGCTCGACGGTCAACACGCGCGAAACCGTCAAGATGGACGACGGCCGCGAACTGCCGATGGTCAAGCTTGAAACCACGAGCGAAACCCATCCGTTCTACACGGGCACGCAAAAGAGCATCGACAGCCTGGGTGGCCGGGTCGAGAAGTTCCGCAACAAGTTTGCAAGCCTGGGCATCAACAAGAAGTCCACTGCTGCCTGAGCGCCTCCGGTGGACTGGCAAGTCAAGACAGCGCAAGAAACTGAATTCTTGACACCACCGAAACGGGCCCCGAGGGGCCCGTTTGCATGCCGCCGATGATTTTCCGGTGATCAACAATACCCCCAATCCCGCACTGGTAACCCAGCAGGCCGTGACGCGCTTGCCGCGCCTGGCCTTGCTGCTGTTGTGCGCGGCCTATGTGCTGCCGGGCCTGATCGGCCGTGATCCCTGGCGAGGCGCTGACCTCAGCGCCTTTGGCCAGATGTTGGCCATCGCCGAGGGACGAGCGCATTGGCTCAGTCCAGCCCTCGGTGGCGTGAGCACTGGCGCAGCGCTGCTGCCGCATTGGATAGGCGCGCTGGCGATTCAGGCTGGCCATCCCTGGTTAGAGCCGGCGCTGGCCGCACGACTTCCCTTCGCCATGATGTTGGTGCTGACGCTGGTGGCGGTGTGGTATGCCACTTTTCACCTCGCCCGTAGCGAAGCTGCGCAGCCGCTGCCACTGGCCTTCGGCGGCGAGGCCGCACCAGTGGACTATGCCCGGGCGATCGCCGATGGCGCGTTGCTGGCGCTGATCGCCACGCTGGGATTGCTGCAGCTTGGACATGAGACAACCCCTGAATTGGCACAACTGGCCTCGGTGGCGAGTCTCCAATGGGCTGTCGCGTCGGCACCGCACCGTGGCTGGCAAGCCCGCCTCGGCGTTGTGCTGGGTTTGCCGGCGCTGGCCGCCAGCGGCGCCCCTGTGATGGCACTGCTCTGGGGCATGGGCGCAGCGCTGCTTTGCCTGCGCAGCAGCAATACAGGGCTCAAAGCGCTGGCACCCTGGCTGGCTGTCGCCACCCTGGCCGCAGCGCTGGTGGCCTGGGTCAGCGGCAGCTGGGCTTGGCGAATCGCCCCCATTCTCGAGCTGCCACAGTTGGCCCGGCTGTGGCTGTGGTTTCTATGGCCCGCCTGGCCGATGGCGCTGTGGACGCTGTGGTGCTGGCGTCGCCAGTTGGGCCAACACCACCTGGCGATTCCGTTGCTGGGCTTGCTGGTCGCCGCAGCCGGTTGCGTGGCAATGGGCAGCTCAGACCGCGCGCTGATGCTGGGGGTGCCTGGTGTCGCCGTGCTGGCAGCCTTCGCCTTGCCAACGCTGCAGCGTGCCAGTACCGCAGCGATCGACTGGCTCTCGGTCTTCTTTTTCACGCTGAGCGCGCTGATCATCTGGATCTTTTATGGCGCGATACAGACCGGCGTGCCGGCAGCTGCGCAAGCCGCCGTGCAGCGCTTGGCGCCCGGCTTCGAGCCTGTTCTGTCGCTGCCGGCGCTGGGCCTGGGCTTGATCGCAACCCTGGCCTGGATCGCACTGGTTCGCTGGCGTACCACTCGCCACCGGCCGGTGATCTGGAAGAGCTTGGTGCTGCCAGCGGGCGGCGTGGCGCTGTGCTGGTTGCTGCTGATGACACTGGGTTTGCCGCTGTTGGACTATGCGCGCAGCAACCGGACGCTGGCCACGCGCCTGCTTCAACATCTCAGCGGTGCGGTCTGCATCGCAGCGCCGGATGCGTCGAACTCGTTGGTCGCTGCCTTGGAGTTCCATGGCAAGCGTTCGGTGAACGCCGGCGCCAACGCGACTGAATGCCCGGTGCTGGTCAAGCTGCTGATCGAGCGCGGCCCGGCGGCCGGCGCCAGCGCCGCCGCCTACGAAGCACTGCGCAAACAGGGTTGGCACGAAGTGGCACGGGTGCGCGGGCCCACCGAGCGCTCCGAGGTCGTCGTGGTCTATCGCCGCACGCCAGGCTCGCCGAACCCGGTCGTGCTAAGCCGCTGACCCTGCGACGTCCCGACCGGATGGCGCGGAGACATCCGACCGGCTGCGGATCCGACCGGCGGGCAGCAACAGCCGGAAACGTGAACCGACCCCGGGCTCGCTGTCGATCTCCAGCGCCCCGCCGTGGCGTTGCATCACATGCTTGACGATAGACAGCCCCAAGCCAGTGCCGCCGGTGTCGCGCGATCGACTGCCATCGACCCGGTAGAAGCGCTCAGACAAGCGCGGCAAATGGTCACGCGCAATGCCGATGCCATTGTCTCGAACCTCGACCTCACCGCCACCATCAAGCTTGCCATGCCAGGCAATCTGGATCAGCCCACCGGCAGGCGTGTAGCGCACCGCGTTTTGAACCAGGTTGGTCACTGCACTGAGCAGTTCAGCCTCCAGACCCGCCAGCTCCAGATCGGGTGGTTCGGTCAATTCGATCTGGTGCCGGCCGGCCGACAGGGTGCGGGCATCACCCAGCACACGGTGCAGCAGCGACGCGATCCCCACCCAGCGGTCAGCCGGTGGCCTGGGGCTGCCCTCAAGCTGGGCCAGTGTCAGCAAGTCGGACACCAGCACCTGCATCCTGTCGGTCTGCTGCTGCATCAGCTTGAGCACCCTGGCGCGCTCGACCTCGGCCAGCGGCAAGTTGGCCATGGTTTCAACAAATCCCGCCAACACAGTGAGTGGGGTACGGATCTCATGCGATACGTTGGCGACAAAATCACGCCTCATGGCCTCGGCACGCAAACGCTCGGTGACATCTTGCGAAATCACCAGCTTCTGGCCATCGCCATAGCGCCGCAGCACGACCTGCAAACTGCCGCCCCCGCCTGGCGCGACCAGCGTGATGGGTTCACGCCAGATACCTTCTTGCAGGTAGGCCACGAAAGCCGGCGACCGCACCAGGTTGGTGATTGGCTGGTGCAGGTCGCGCTTCGCATCCAGACCCAGGTGGTCCGCCGCAACCGCTGTGCACCAGACGATCTGGTCCATGGCATCGAGCAGCAGCACGCCATTGGGCGAGGCTTCGATGGCCAACAGAAACTCATCGAGACGCCGGTTTTCGGCGGCCAGCGCCTGCTCGCGGGAGCGCAGAGCACGCTCGAGCCGATAACCCAGTTCACCCCAGAATCCGGAATCGCGAGGCGCATCGAGTTCTTGCCCCCCGCGCAGCCAAGTCATCAACCGAGCGGCACGCCAAGCGTCCAGCGCCACCGCCAAGCCAGCGGCAAGCGCTGCGCCGAACACCGCACCCGTCTCGGGCAAACCGAGCGCCGCACCAGCCAGATGCCCGAGCACGCCCCCTGTGGACAGGGACAACAGGGCCAGCAACGGCCGCGGCAGCAACCAGACCATCGTGGCTCAGGTTGGCGCCAGGCTGGCGTGCCGAGTCAGTCGATAACCCGCACCACGGACGGTTTCGACCATGCCTGCGCATTGAGCAGGCGACAGCGCCTCGCGCAAACGCTTGACGTGGACGTCGACTGTCCGCTCTTCGATGAAGACATGGTCGCCCCAGACGCGATCGAGCAATTGGGCTCGACTGTGCACACGTTCCGGATGGGTCATCAGGAAATGCAGCAGTCGAAACTCTGTCGGCCCCATCTTCAGATCGACCTCGCCGCGGCTGATTCGGTGGGTCGATGGGTCGATCCGCAGTCCAGCCAACTCGACAACGTCGTCTAGTGCCTCAGGCAACTTGCGACGCAACACAGCACGGATCCTGGCCATCAACTCCTGGGTCGAAAACGGCTTGGTCAGGTAGTCGTCGGCGCCCGCGTCCAGCCCAGCCACCTTGTCGACTTCCTCGCCCCGCGCGGTGAGCATGATGATGGGCAACTCCCGGGTCCGGGCGTTGGCACGCCAATGCCGAGCCAAGGCCAGACCGCTCTGTCCTGGCAGCATCCAGTCCAACACCACCAGATCGGGCAGCATCGCGTCGATCTCCTGGCGGGCGGCCTCGGCGGTGGCGGCGATCGTCACCTCGTGTCCGGCATGGCGCAAGTTGATCGAAATCAGCTCGGCGATCGCCGGTTCATCTTCAACCACCACGATCTGGCTCATCGTTGTTCGCTCCTCTTGGGATCCATCAGCGCACCATGCTCTCGACCGTATCGACCGGGCTGTGCCGCACATCGGTGCCCTTGACGATATAGATGATCTGCTCAGCCAGGTTCTTGGCATGGTCGCCGACACGCTCGATGGCCTTGGCGACGAACACCAAGTCGATGGCCGACGAGATCGTGCGCGGGTCTTCCATCATGTAGGTGATGAGCTTGCGCATCAGGCCGTCGAACTCCTGGTCGATCTGGTCATCGTGCCGCAGCACTTCGACCGCAGCCTCAGTATCTAGCCTGGCGAAGGCATCGAGCGCCTTGCGCAATTGCTTGGTCGCGAGTTCGGACTCATAGGACAGGTCAGCCACCGGCAGCCGCAGCCGGCTCGACATGCCGGAATTCAGCAAGCGCTGAACCGTGCGCGCGATACGCGCAGCCTCGTCGCCAATGCGCTCGAGGTTGGCGATGGTCTTGGACACCGCGATCAGCAGCCGAAGGTCACGCGCTGTGGGTTGCCGGCGCGCGATGATGGACGAGAGATCGCGGTCGATCTCGATCTCCATCGCGTTCACCCGGTGCTCCTCTTCCAGGACCTGGGTCGCCACATCGCCGTTGAAGGTCGACAGCGCGAGCACGGCTTGCGCGACCTGGGATTCGACCAGCCCGCCCATCTCAAGCACACGAGTGGAGATTCCGCTGAGTTCGTTGTCGAACTGCGTGGACAGATGTTTACCGCTCATGGTGGATCCTTTGAATCGCCAGGTTTGTTGTCTGTCAGACGGATCATCAACCGAACCGTCCGGTGATGTAGTCCTCGGTGTCCTTGCGTTTCGGCTGCGTGAACACCTCGGGCGTGGCACCGAATTCGATCAGATCACCCAGGTACATATAAGCGGTGTAATCCGAACAACGCGCGGCCTGCTGCATGTTATGGGTGACGATCAACACGGTGTAATCGGCCTTGAGCTCGTGGATCAACTCTTCGATCTTGCCGGTGGAGATCGGGTCGAGTGCCGAGCAAGGCTCGTCGAGCAGCAACACCTCGGGTTTGATCGCGATGCCGCGCGCGATACACAGACGCTGCTGCTGGCCGCCCGACAGGCCTGAGCCGCTTTGGTCGAGTTTGTCCTTGACCTCGTTCCAAAGCGCGGCTTTCTTGAGCGCCCATTCCACCCGCTCGTCCATCTCTGCCCGCGGCAGTGTCTCGAACAATTTGATGCCAAAGGCGATGTTGTCGTAGATCGACATCGGGAAAGGCGTAGGCTTCTGGAACACCATGCCGATCTTGGCCCGGATCAGGCTGACATCGAACTTCTTGTTCAAGATGTTCTCGCCGTCAAGCAGGATCTCACCCTCGGCCCGCTGGTCAGGGTAGAGCTCGAACATGCGGTTGAAAGTGCGCAGCAGCGTGCTTTTGCCGCAGCCCGACGGGCCAATGAAAGCCGTGACCTTGTTGGCAGGCAACGTCAGGTTGATGTTCTTCAGCGCATGGAAGCCGCCGTAGTAGAAGTTGAGGTCGCGCACCGAGATTTTTGTCTTCTCAGTGCTGGCCAGGTGAGCGGGTGCGACGCGGGTGTCCATGTTGCGATCCTCCAAAATTTCAGTGCTTGTTGCGTAAGAACACGCGGGCGGCGATGTTGAGCGCCAGCACACCGATCGTGATCAGTAAAACCCCCGCCCAAGCCAGCTTCTGCCAGTTCTCATAGGGGCTCATCGCGAATTTAAAGATCGTCACCGGCAGGCTGGCCATCGGCTTGCTCAGGTCGCTGGTCCAGAACTGGTTGGACAGCGCGGTGAACAGCAACGGCGCGGTCTCGCCCGAGATCCGGGCGATTGCCAGCAAGATGCCTGTGATGACACCGGCGCGCGCCGCCTTGAGTGTCACCGACGAAATCACAATCCATTTCGGTGTGCCCAAGGCATAAGCTGCTTCGCGCAGCGCATTGGGAATCAAGCTGAGCATGTTCTCGGTGGTGCGGATGACGACAGGGATCACGATCAGCGCCAGCGCCAGCACCCCGGCAAAACCCGAGAAGCTCTTGAATTGCGACACCACCACCGAATAGATGAACAGGCCGATCACGATCGACGGCGCCGACAGCAGGATGTCGTTGATGAATCGGGTGGCGCTGCCGAGCCAGGTCTTCTGGCCGTACTCGGCCAGGTAGATACCGGCCATCACGCCTATCGGTGTGCCCAGCAGCGTGGCCAGGCCGGCCATCACCACGGAGCCGAAGATCGCGTTGGCCAACCCGCCAGTGTCGGCCTGCGGCGGCGGCGTCATCTCGGTGAAGACCGCGAGGTTCAGCCCACCCAGGCCGAGGCGGAAGGTCTCGAACAGGATCCACAACAACCAGAACACGCCGAAGGCCATCGCGCCGATCGCCAGCATCAGCGCCACCGCGTTGACACGCTTGCGGTGACGGTGCATGGCCAGCCGGGCTTGGTGTTGCTCTGCGGTGAAAGAGGTGGAGAAGGCATTCATGCGCGGGTCCCCTCGCCTTTGCGCAACTGCGACAGCAGCAGCTTGGACAGCGCCAGCACCACGAAGGTGATGAAGAACAGCACCAGTCCGAGGTAGATCAGCGAAGCCTGGTGCAAGCCCTCGCCGGCTTCGGCGAACTCATTGGCCAGCGCCGAGGTGATGCTGTTGGCGGCTTCGAACAGCGACAGCGAGTTGAGTTGGTTGAAGTTGCCGATCACAAACGTCACCGCCATGGTTTCGCCCAGCGCACGACCCAGACCCAGCATGATGCCGCCGACAACGCCCGACTTGGTGTACGGCAGCACCACCCTTGAGACCACCTCCCAGGTGGTCGCGCCCAGACCGTAGGCCGACTCCTTGAGCATCGGCGGCGTGACCTCGAACACGTCGCGCATCACCGAGGCGATGAATGGGATCACCATGATCGCCAGGATGATGCCGGCCGACAGCAGGCCTATGCCCACCGGCGCGCCGGAGACAAATGCACCTAACACCGGCACGCCTTTGAATACCGCTTGCAGCGGCTGCTGCACATAGGTGGACAGGATAGGGCTGAACACCAGCAGACCCCACATGCCGTAAACGATAGACGGCACTGCGGCCAGCAACTCGATCGCGATGCCCAACGGCCGCTTGAGCCAGCCCGGCGACATTTCGGTGAGGAAAATCGCGATGCCGAAGCTCACCGGGACGGCGATCAGCAGCGCGATGAACGAGGTCATCAGCGTGCCGTAGATCATCACCAGGCCGCCGAAATTCTCCTTCACCGGGTCCCACTCACTCGACCAGAGAAAGCCCAGACCGAACTGCTTGATCGCCGGCGCCGCGCCGATCAGCAGCGAGATGATGATGCCCACCAGCAGCGACAGCGTCAACCAAGCTGCACCTTGCGCCAGCATCGAGAACAGCGGGTCGGCCCAGGGCGCGATGCGACGCCGCTCAGGCGGTTGCCGATGTGGCGCAGCGCGCTCTGACGACGAATAGGAACTGGCAGGAAGTGTTGCGGCCACAGGGCCTCCACTGAGCTGGAAACGAAACGCGGGCGGATACGACCCGCTCGCACCGGATCACTTGTAGGCGATCGCCTTGCCTGCCGCGTCCTTGATATTGGTGGCCCAGTGCTGACGCACCAATGCCTTCACGCTGTCGGGCAGCGGCACATAGTCCAGGTCGTCGGCCGCCTGGTCACCGTTGCCGTAGGCCCACTCGAAGAACTTCAGCGCGTTGCTGGCGTTCACCGGCTTGTCCTGGGTCTTGTACATCAGGATGTAGGTCGGGTTGGTGAGCGGCCACGCGTCCTTGCCGGTTTGCTCGGTGGTGATCTGGAAGAACGACTTCTTCCAGTCGGCACCGGCCGCGGCGGCCTTGAAGTTGGTGTCGCTGGGCGGCACGAAGATGCCGTCCTTGTTCTTCAGCAGCGTGAAGGTCATCTTGTTCTGCTTGACGAAGGCGGCCACGCCCTCGTTGCCCTTGCCGCCGGCGCCGACCGGCCAGTTGACCGCGGTGCCCTCGCCGACCTTGGACTTCCACTCGGCGTTCACCTTCGACAGATAGTTGGTGAAGATGAAGCTCGTACCCGAGCCGTCAGCGCGACGCACCACCGAGATGTCGGCGTCGGGCAACGGCACTCCCGGGTTCAGCGCGGTCAGCGCGGCGTCGTTCCACTTGGTGACCTTGCCCAAGTAGATATCGCCCAGCACGGCGCCGGTCAGCTTGATCTGGCCCGGTGCAATGCCCTTGATGTTGACCACCGGCACCACGCCGCCGATCACGGTGGGGAACTGGATCATGCCGTCCTTGGCCAGTTCTTCGTCGGTCAAAGGCATGTCGGAAGCGCCGAAATCGACCGTCTTGGACTTGATCTGCTTGATGCCAGCGCCCGATCCGACAGACTGGTAGTTGATACGCGCACCGGTGGCCTTGTTGTAGGCGTCGGCCCACTTGGCATACAGCGGCGCCGGGAAGGTGGCGCCTGCGCCGGTGACGTCCTGGGCCGATGCCAAGACCGGGATCAGGGCCACTGAGACCAGGGCAGCACGGAGCAACATTGAATTCATTTGCAAAGCCTTTCAGTTTCAAGGAGTTGGCACGTCATGCGCCAAGTCCGAACTCTAGGCAGTCCTTGTGACAGCAGCATGACGTGCTGTCATATTTCGAATTAACGTCACTGAATCGTCATATCAGCGAGGGCTGGCTGTCACATTTCGCCAAACCCGAACCCGACAGCCTATGGTCAGCCTATGGTCAGCCTTGGGCCGCCGCGGCCAAGCGCTGGGCCCATCGCAGCCCTTGGCCTGCGTCGCGCGCCTCGACCATCACCCGCAACACAGGCTCGGTACCCGACGCTCGGATCAGCACCCGCCCCAGGCCAGCCAGCTCGCCCTCGACCGCCAAGGTCTCCGCTGCGAGCGCGGTGTTCGTCTGCCAATGGGCCAGACTCGACAAGCGTACATTGAGCAAGGTCTGCGGGAACAAGGTGACGCCGGCCAACAAATCAGCCAGCGAGGCCCTTGCCCGCTGTGCCGCCTGAAGCACCTGCAAGGCGCTGACGATGCCGTCGCCGGTGGTGTGTTTGTCCAGCGCCAGCAAATGGCCCGAGCCCTCGCCACCCAACAGCCAGCCGCGCGCCGCCATTTCCTCCAGCACATAGCGGTCGCCGACCTTGGCGCGCACCAATTCGATACCACCGTCCTTGAGCGCGATCTCGACCGCCATATTGGTCATCAGCGTGCCGACCGCACCGGGCACAGACTGGCCTTGCGCCAATCTGTCCATCACCATCGCGTAGAGCAGTTCATCTCCGTTGAACAAGCGGCCGTTACGGTCCACCAATTGCAGGCGGTCGGCGTCGCCGTCTAGGGCCACGCCATAGTCAGCGCCATGCGCGGCGACTGCCGCAACCAGCGCCTGCGGTGAGGTGGCCCCGAACCCCGCATTGATATTCACACCATCGGGTTGGCAACCGATCGCAATCACCTCGGCGCCAAGCTCGTGAAAAACCTCAGGAGCGACCTGATACGCCGCACCGTGCGCAGCATCGATCACCACCTTCAGCCCGCGCAGTGACAAGTCCTTGTCGACCGTGCTCTTGCAGAACTCGATGTAACGTCCGCGAGCGTCGTCGAGCCTCTTGGCCTTGCCCAGCGTGGCCGAATCCACCCATTGCGGTGGTTCTTCGAGAGCGGCTTCCACCGCCATTTCCCACTCGTCCGACAGCTTTTCGCCTTTGGCGGAGAAAAATTTGACGCCGTTGTCAGGGTAGGCATTGTGCGAGGCGCTGATCACCAGCCCGAGGTCGAGCCGCAAAGCACGGGTCAGGTAAGCCACGCCAGGCGTCGGCAACGGTCCCGTCAGCACCGTGTCGACGCCGGCAGAGGCCAGTCCGGCCTCCAGCGCGGACTCGATCATGTATCCCGAGATCCGCGTGTCCTTGCCGATCAGCACCGTGGGTCGAGCGCTGCTGCGGCGCAGAACGCGGCCCACCGCATGACCCAAGCGCAGCATGAAATCTGGGGTGATCGGCGATTGGCCAACGGTGCCTCGAATGCCGTCGGTGCCGAAAAATTGTCTTTTCATCTGATGTTCTTCCTTGGACTTGATCGTCTTCACAACCCATCATCGAGGCAGCAAGCCTGCGGCACGCCAAACCTTGAGCGCATCGACGGTGGCCGCCACATCGTGCACCCGCACCACCTGTGCACCGCGCTGCACGCTGGCCAGCGCTGCGACCACGCTCGCCGCGAGGCGCTGGTCTACCGGCCGGCCAGTGAGCGCACCCAATGTCGACTTGCGCGACCAACCCAGCAGCATCGGCCGGCCCAGCGCCAGCAATTCTTCCTGGCGCTGCAGCAGGCTCCAATTGTGCTCGGCGGTCTTGCCAAAGCCGATCCCGGGGTCGATCGCAATCCGGTCCAATGACACACCAGCGTCCTGCACCTGCCCCACGCGCTGGCGCAGCCAGGTGGTCACTTCTGCCACGACATCGACGGCGTAGACCGGCGCCTGCTGCATCGCACCCGGCTCACCTTGCATGTGCATCAGGCAGACGCCACAGCGCGGATGGGCTGCGACGGTAGCCAATGCATCAGGCCACGCCAGCGCGCGAACATCGTTGATGATGTCCACCCCCAGGTCCAGCGCCGCCCGAATCACCTCGGGCCGACTGGTGTCGACCGACACCGGCACACCCAGGCGCACCGCATGGCGGAGCACAGGCAACACGCGCGCCAATTCCTCTTCGAGACCAGGCTGCTGTGCACCGGGACGGGTCGATTCACCGCCGATGTCCAGAATGTCAGCGCCCTCTTGCAGCAATTGCTCGCAGTAAGCCATCGCCGCGCTGACCTGCGCATGACGCCCGCCATCAAAGAAGGAGTCAGGCGTCGCGTTGACGATGCCCATCACTTGCGGACGATCCAGCCGGATCACAAAGCGATTGGTCTGCCAATTCATCACATCAAACATAAGAAAAGGGCCCGAAGGCCCTATTTCCGATCAACAAGCACTGATACAAATACCGTCAAGCCACCGTTGCCGGCGCGCTGTCGGTGCTCACCGGCCCGCTGCCGCCAGCCGGGCCTGAACCCGAATTGCGAGTGCGCTCATTCGGCACCCAATCCTTTGGCGGGCGAGGTTGCTTGCCGGTCATGATGTCCTCGATCTGCTCGGCGTCGATGGTCTCCCATTCAAGCAAAGCCTTGGCCAAGGAGTGCATCTTGTCCTGGTTGTCTTCGATGTGTCGGCGCGCAATCTTGTATTGCTCGTCGATGATGCGGCGGATCACCAGATCAACCTTGCGCATCGTCTCCTCGGACATCGTGGTGGTCTTGGTCACCGAACGGCCGAGGAAGACTTCTCCCTCGTTCTCGGCGTAGACCATCGGACCCAACTCATCGGTCATGCCATAGCGCGTGACCATGTCGCGGGCAATCGCCGTGGGGCGCGCGAAGTCATTCGACGCGCCAGTGGTCATCTGGTGCATGAACACTTCCTCGGCGATACGGCCGCCGAACAGCACCGAGATGGTCGAGAGCATGCGCTCCTTGTCCAGGCTGTAACGGTCGGTCTCAGGCAACTGCATCGTCACGCCCAGCGCCCGGCCACGCGGGATCACGGTCACCTTGTGCACCGGATCGGTCTTGGGCATCAGACGCGCGACCAGTGCATGGCCGGCCTCGTGGTAGGCAGTGTTGCGGCGCTCTTCCTCGGGCATCACCATGCTCTTGCGCTCGGGGCCCATCATGATCTTGTCCTTGGCCTTCTCGAAATCGACCATCTCGACCACGCGCCCATTGCGGCGCGCGGCGAACAGCGCCGCTTCGTTGATCAAATTGGCCAGATCAGCACCTGAGAAACCCGGTGTACCGCGTGCCAGGATGTCGGCGCGGATGTCTTGCCCAATAGGAACTTTGCGCATGTGCACGTTGAGAATCTGCTCGCGGCCGCGCACGTCGGGCAGCGTGACATAGACCTGACGGTCGAAGCGGCCCGGCCGCAACAACGCCGGATCGAGAATGTCGGGTCGGTTCGTCGCCGCCATCACGATCACGCCGACATTGGTCTCGAAACCGTCCATCTCGACCAACATCTGATTGAGCGTCTGCTCGCGCTCATCGTTGCCACCACCCAGGCCGGCACCGCGATGACGGCCGACAGCGTCGATTTCATCGATGAAGATGATGCAGGGCGCGCTCTTCTTGGCCTGCTCGAACATATCGCGCACCCGTGCCGCGCCCACGCCGACAAACATCTCGACGAAGTCCGAACCCGAGATCGAGAAGAACGGTACCTTGGCCTCACCGGCGATGGCCTTGGCCAGCAAGGTCTTGCCGGTTCCAGGCGGGCCGACCAGCAGCACGCCGCGAGGGATCCGGCCGCCGAGTTTCTGGAACTTCTGCGGATCCTTCAGGAAGTCGACCAACTCCTTGACCTCTTCCTTGGCCTCGTCGCAACCAGCGACATCGGCAAAGGTGGTCGTATTGTTGGCCTCATCGAGCATGCGCGCCTTGCTCTTGCCGAAGCTGAAAGCCCCGCCCTTGCCACCACCTTGCATCTGGCGCATGAAGTACACCCAGACGCCAATCAACAGCAGCATCGGGCCCCAACTGACCAACAAGCTAACCAGCAGCGAAGGCTCTTCGCGGGGCTTGACGTCGAACTTCACGCCGTTGTTGCGCAAATCGCCGACCAAGCCGCGATCCAGAAAAGTCGCCGTAGACCGAATGCGCTTGTCGTCATTGGTGACTGCCAGGATTTCGGTGCCGCCGCCGCCCTCTTGCAACACCACAGACTTGATGCGCTTGGCCGCCACCTCATCCAGGAACTCGGAATACCCGATCACTGTGCCGGACGACACCCCGCGGTCGAACTGCTTGAACACCGTGAACAGCACGAGTCCGATCACGAGCCAGACAGCGACCTTCGAGAACCATTGATTATTCACTGCGGCTCCTTAAGCCAAATCGGACAACCGGTGGCGGCGCACGGTACCCAACGGCACGTTCACACCTTGCATCCACCCAGCCCGACTTCAGATGGGGCCGATTCTAAACGAGTCAAGGCCCGAGAGTAGGCCTTACACACGGCCTCGAGAAGGGTGAATCCAACCCGATTCGACTCAACGCAAAACCAGATTCAGGCAACACCTTCAACCCGCCTTCAGACCAAGTCCGATCAGATAGGTCTCAGCCGACTTGTCGCGCGAGGCCTTGGGCTTGATCGCTTTGACAACCCGAAACTGCTGCTTGAAACTTTCCACCAGTTGGCTGTAGGCGCCGCTGTGGAAGACCTTGGCGACCAAAGCGCCGCCCGGCTTGAGGTGACTCTGGGCGAAGTCCAATGCCAACTCGATCAGGTGCTCGATCCGAGCGGCGTCGGCCGATTCGATGCCTGTGAGATTGGGCGCCAAGTCGGACACCACCACATCGACCAATCGACCGGCCACCAACTCGTGCAACTGCGCCAGCACCGAATCTTCACGGAAATCGCCCTGGATGAATTGCACACCCTCGATGGGCTCCATTGGCAGGATGTCCAGCGCGATGATGGTCCCTAGCAACTCGCCCACTGCCGCGCCACCAACGCCGGCCGCTTTGGGTGCAAAGCGGCGGCGCAGGTATTGGCTCCACGCGCCTGGCGCCGAACCCAAGTCGACCACCACCTGACCCGGGCGAATCAGACCCATCGCTTCATCGATTTCCTTTAGCTTGTACGCAGCACGGGCGCGATAGCCGTCGATCTTGGCCAGCTTGACATAGGTGTCATTGATGTGGTCGTTGAGCCAGGCTTTGTTGATCTTCTTGCTTTTGGACTTGATTTTCATGACAGGACGATAATACGGGCATGTCTGCTATTCAATTGACGCCTGCCCAACGCAAAGAAAAACGTGGCGAAGCCCATCATCTGGACCCCGTCGTGCTGATCGGCACCGAGGGACTGACCGATGCCATCTATAGAGAGGCCGATGCCGGGCTCAAAGCCCATGGGCTGATCAAGGTGCGGATGTTTTCCGACTCGCGCCCAGACCGTGAAGCCGCCTTGGCCGCAATGGCCGACAAGCTCGATGCCGCGCCAGTGCAGCACATCGGCAAGCTGCTGGTGCTGTGGCGGCCAATTCCCGAGAAAGAAAAGACCCTCAAGGAGGGTGGGATGGCGGCGCCTCGAGTGGTCAAGATCTTGAAGTTCTCCAAGAGTGGCAACCATCGGGCCCAGATCAAGAAAGTCACGGTGTTCGGCAACCAGCGCGTCACGGCTGGTGGCGAGATCAAGCGCGTCAAGACTCGGGTCACCAGCGTCAAGAAGAAGGCGCAGGACTGAGCAGCTCTTTAGCGGTGTGGCCCTGCGCCGCGCCAAGCCAGCGCCCCTAGCAGCAATATCTTCGCGCCAAAGAAAACCGCGCTGATGGCGTGCAGTTGCCCAAAGCTCAGCGCCGACTGCCCTGCCTTGGCGGCAGTCATGAAGGACTGGACAGCAAAGTACCCTGCCAGAGTGCAGAACATGGTGCCCAGCGTGAGCAATATTTCAGCGCTCAGGGCCGGGTTCAGACCTCGCCTGGCGCGAAGGCGCTCAAGTAAAAGCAGCACCAAGCCGAGCACCAAACTCAGCCAAGCCTCCTGCAGGAAGATTCGACCCACCACGCGTCCGGCGTCGGCACGTTCCAGCAAGGCAAAGATCGCTGGCGCAGCGATCAATGCCAGACACAACAGCGCGCCGGCCCAGCAAGCCGGCAGCAAGCGCCGCAGCCGCTCCAGCGTCTTCAAAGGTAACGAACTTCCACGATTTCGTAGCGTTTGAGGCCACCAGGTGCACGGACCTCGGCCACATCGCCGGCCTCCTTGCCGATCATCGAACGCGCGATCGGTGAGCTGATCGAAATCAAACCCTTTTTCAAATCTGCTTCGTCGTCGCCGACGATCTGGTAAGTGACCTCCTGGCCGCTAGCTTCTTCTTCCAAGTCGACCGTGGCGCCAAACACCACCCGACCGCCAGCATCCAGCGTCGCCGGGTCGATCACTTGCGCGGCAGCGAGCTTGCTGTCGATCTCGAGAATGCGGCCTTCGATGAAACCTTGCTTGTCCTTGGCAGCCTCGTACTCGGCGTTCTCGGACAGGTCACCCTGAGCCCGCGCTTCAGAGATCGCTCGAATCACGGCGTGGCGTTCGACGGTCTTGAGCTGGTGCAGCTCTGCTCTGAGCAGTTCGACACCGCGCTTGGTGACGGGGATGGTGGCCATGCGGGCCTCCTGAAGCAATGTGAGGACAGACAAAAACAAATCCGCCGCGCTAGGCACCCGATGAACGGACGCAAAGGCGGCGGAACGGCGAAAACGCTAATTAGGGAGTTTAGTGCAACTCGGCGTGCAGTTCCTGCAGACTTCGCACGCTCAGGCCGGCTTGATGTTTCATTGCCTCAGTCGCCGCCTCACAACCAGCCATCGTCGTGTAGTAGGACACCCGATTGGCCAGTGCGGCGGTTCGGATGTAACGCGAATCGGCGATCGCGGTGCGGGTCTCGTCAACGGTGGTGAAAACCAGTTGAATCTCACCACCCTTGACCATGTCGGCGATATGGGGTCTGCCATCCATGACCTTGTTGACAACCTTGACCGGCACACCGGCCGCCGAGATGGCCGCTGCCGTGCCCTTGGTCGCCACCACCGCAAAGCCTAGCGCGACCAGATCGCGCGCGACGCTGACAGCCCGAACCTTGTCACCGTTCTTGACCGAGATCACAACGCGGCCTTTCGTGGGCAGTCGCGAGCCAGCACCGAGCTGGCTCTTGAGCATCGCCTCGCCGAAGGTCTTGCCCACGCCCATCACCTCACCGGTCGAGCGCATCTCAGGCCCGAGGATGGGATCGACGCCAGGGAACTTGTTGAACGGGAACACCGCTTCCTTGATGCTGAAATACGGCGGGATCACCTCATGCGGCGGCACGCCGCCCGGCCCGGTCTGGTCCGCCAGCTTTTGGCCCGCCATGCAGCGCGCGGCGATCTTGGCGAGTTGCTGGCCAGTTGCCTTCGACACATAGGGCACGGTTCGCGACGCACGAGGATTGACCTCGAGCACAAAGACCACGGCGTTCTCGGCAGCGCCGTCGGCTGCACCCACATCGCCCTGGATCGCGAACTGCACATTCATCAGCCCGACCACTTTCAGTGCCAATGCCATCACGGTGGTCTGCCGCCGCAACTCGTCCTGCAAGGCTTTGGGCAAGGTGTAGGGCGGTAACGAGCAGGCCGAGTCTCCGGAGTGGACCCCTGCCTGCTCGATGTGCTCCATGATGCCGCCGATCATCACCTGGGAGCCGTCACTGATGCAGTCGACATCGACCTCGATCGCATCGTCGAGAAAACGATCCAGCAGCACCGGCGACTTCTCGCTGACGCGCACCGCCTCGCGCATGTAGCGCTCCAAGTCCTTGTCGCCGTGCACGATCTCCATCGCCCGGCCGCCCAGCACGTAGCTCGGGCGCACCACCAGCGGATAGCCGATCTCATGCGCCAGTGCAATGGCCGACTCCTCGGTGCGCGCGATGCGGTTCGGCGGCTGTTTCAGGCCCAGTTGATGCAACAACTTCTGGAAACGCTCGCGGTCCTCCGCGATGTCAATCGAATCGGGCGAGGTGCCGATGATGGGCACGCCGTTGGCTTCCAACTCAAGCGCAAGCTTCAAGGGCGTCTGGCCGCCGTACTGCACGATCACGCCGACCGGGCGTTCCTTGTCGACGATCTCCAGCACATCCTCCAGCGTCACCGGCTCGAAGTACAGCCGGTCGCTGGTGTCGTAGTCGGTCGAGACGGTCTCGGGGTTGCAATTGACCATGATGGTCTCATAGCCGTCTTCCCGCAGCGCCATCGCCGCGTGCACGCAGCAGTAGTCGAACTCTATGCCTTGGCCGATGCGGTTGGGCCCACCGCCGAGCACGATGATCTTACGGTTCTGGGTCGGTTCGGCCTCGCACTCACCGTCTACCGTCTCGTAACAGGAGTAGAGGTAGGCGGTCTGGGTGGCAAACTCGGCTGCGCAGGTGTCGACCCGCTTGTAGACCGGCCGCACGCCCAAGGCATGGCGGGCGCGTCGAACCTCATGCTGGTTGCTGGCCATCAGCTTGCCCAGGCGCTTGTCGGAAAAGCCCTTCTGCTTGACGAAGCGCAGCTCAGTCGCCGACAAGCTCGACAGCGTGCGGTCCTTCAGCTTGGCCTCGGTGGCAATCAGGTCTTCGATCTGGGCCAGGAACCAGGGGTCGATCGCCGTCTCGTCGAAGATTTCGTCCAGCGTCATGCCGATGCGGAAGGCGTCAGCGACATACAGGATGCGTTCCGGGCCGGCGTTGCCTATGGCTTCGACAATCTCGTCGCGGTCGCTGGCGCGGCATCCGGTGCGCTCGGTCAGGCCGTCGATGCCGGTCTCGAGTCCGCGCAGCGCCTTCTGGAAGCTCTCCTGGAAGGTGCGACCCATCGCCATCACCTCGCCCACCGATTTCATCTGGGTCGTCAGGCGGGCATCGGCGGCCGGGAACTTCTCGAAAGCAAAGCGCGGGATCTTGGTGACAACATAGTCGATGCTGGGCTCGAAGCTGGCCGGCGTCGCGCCGCCGGTGATGTCGTTGCGCAGTTCGTCCAGCGTGTAGCCCACCGCCAGCTTGGCAGCGATCTTGGCGATCGGGAAGCCGGTCGCCTTGGACGCGAGCGCCGACGAGCGCGAGACCCGCGGGTTCATCTCGATCACCACCATCCGGCCGTCGACCGGGTTGATCGAGAACTGCACGTTCGAGCCACCGGTGTCGACGCCGATCTCGCGCAGGATCGCGATCGAGGCGTTGCGCAGCAGCTGGTATTCCTTGTCGGTCAGGGTCTGGGCCGGTGCCACGGTGATCGAATCGCCGGTGTGGATGCCCATCGGGTCCAGGTTTTCGATCGCGCAGACGATGATGCAGTTGTCCGCCTTGTCGCGAACCACCTCCATCTCATATTCTTTCCAGCCGATCAGGCTTTCCTCGATCAGCAACTCGTTGGTCGGCGACAGGTCGATACCGCGCTTGCAGATTTCCTCGAACTCCTCCGGGTTGTAGGCGATGCCACCGCCGGTGCCACCGAGCGTGAAGCTGGGCCGGATCACCATCGGGAAGCCAGAATTTGTGGCGTTCGCGCCGATCTCGGCGGTGATGCGCTTCTGCACGATCCAGGCTTCTTCGATCGTGTGGGCGATGCCGCTGCGCGCCGAGCCCAGGCCGATGGAGGTCATCGCGTCCTTGAACTTGAGCCTGTCCTCGGCCTTCTCAATCGCGCGCTCGTTGGCGCCGATCATCTCGACGCCCCATTTCGCGAGAACGCCGTGCTTGTGCAGGTCGAGCGCGCAGTTCAGCGCGGTCTGGCCACCCATCGTCGGCAGCAAGGCCATGGTCTCGTCGGGGTGAGCGGTGCGCTCCTTGGCGATGATTTTCTCGACCACCTGCCAGGTGATAGGCTCGATGTAGGTCACGTCGGCCGTGTCTGGGTCGGTCATGATCGTCGCCGGATTGCTGTTGACCAGCACGACCTTGTAGCCTTCCTGGCGCAGCGCTTTGCAGGCCTGGGCTCCGGAGTAATCGAACTCGCAGGCTTGGCCGATGATGATCGGGCCGGCGCCGATGATGAGAATGGTCTGGAGGTCGGTACGCTTAGGCATTTTTCTTCTCCGCCATCAGCGTTGTGAAACGGTCAAACAAGTAGGTGATGTCATGCGGTCCAGGCGAAGCCTCAGGATGCCCCTGGAAGCAAAACGCCGGCCGGTCAGTGCGGGCCAAACCCTGCAGCGTGCCATCGAACAAGCTGACATGGGTCGGGCGCAGATTGGCGGGCAGGGTTTTTTCGTCCACCGCGAAACCATGGTTCTGGCTGGTGATCGAGACCCGTCCGGAATCGAGATCCTTGACCGGGTGATTGGCCCCGTGGTGGCCAAACTTCATCTTGAAGGTCTTGGCGCCTGAGGCCAGCGCCATGATCTGGTGGCCCAGGCAGATACCGAAGGTGGGGATGCCAGTGTCGATCAAGCTGCGAGCGGCATCGATCGCATAGTCGCAGGGCTCGGGGTCCCCGGGGCCATTGCTCAGGAAGATGCCGTCCGGCCGATGCGTCAAGGCCTCGGCCGCTGTGGTGCGCGCCGGCACCACGGTCACGCGACAGCCACGGCTGGCCAGCATGCGCAGGATGTTGCGCTTGACACCGAAGTCATACGCCAGCACATGGAATCGCGGCGCCCGCTGCTGACCATAGCCCTGACCCAGCTGCCATTCCGTCTCGGTCCAGTCGTAGGGCGCGGCCGAAGACACCACACCAGCCAAATCCTGGCCTGCCATGCTGGGCGCCGATCTGGCACGCGCAACAGCGCGCTCGATGTCGGCCGGCGTCGCAACCAGCCCCGCCGCAAACGTGACGATGCAGCCGTTCTGGGCACCGGTACTTCGAAGTACCCGGGTCAGGCGGCGGGTGTCGATGTTGGCGATCGCCACCGTACCCTCGCGCTGCAAGTAGGTGTCGAGCGCCATGTTCGCGCGAAAATTGGACATGCGCAGAGGCAAGTCCTTGATGATCAGACCGGCGGCATAGACCTTGGAGGATTCGACGTCCTCGACGTTGACGCCGTAGCTGCCGATGTGCGGATAAGTCAGCGTGACGATCTGCCGGCAGTAGCTCGGATCAGTGAGAATTTCCTGGTAACCGGTGAGCGAGGTATTGAACACGACCTCGCCAACGGTGACCCCGTCGGCGCCGATGGAACGACCTTGAAAGACCGTGCCATCTGCAAGGGCGAGGACAGCGGTGGGCAGGACTGGCAGCAAGAGGAAGGCTCCGGAATTCGCGCGAGCCCGGCGTCTCTTAGGCCACAGTGTCGTGGGCAGGAAGCCCCGTTGGGGAAACTTCTTGGGAGTTTTGCCGAGGCTGCGGTGGTGGCAGGTAAACCCTCCGATTATAGCCTTCGGGTTTGCCCTTGGGTCTGAAGGCTCATCCCCCGCACCCCTGGGTTCGGGCCTGCGCAGGCGCTAGAACGAGGGCGCCGATTCAGCCCAGAGCGGCGATGCCGGCTCTGGCAATCTGCGCATCTTCATTGGACTTGACGCCCGAAACTCCGACAGCGCCAACGCAATGGCCGTCGACCATCACCGGCACGCCACCTTCGAGCATGCCCTCAAGCGTGGGCGCGCTCAGAAAGGAATAACGTCCCTGGTTGATGGCATCTTCGTAGACCTTGGACTCGCGACGCCCCAGCGCCGCCGTACGGGCCTTGGCCGGAGCGATCAACGACGAAATCGGTGCAGCACCGTCACCGCGCTGCAACCACAACAGGTGGCCGCCATCGTCGACGATGGCGATTGTCACCACCCAATGGTTCGCGGCGGCCTCGGCCTCTGCCGCCTGGGCCATGGCCCGCACATCACTCAGGGTCAACACGGATTTGGTCTGCATGGAAATATCCGGAACAATAGGGCTGCGAAGTGTGCCTCAGGTTGGCAAGACGATTGCCAGCGCATCGCGCAGTACAGACCCACGGAACTTACAATGGATTTTGCGGGTCCGACCGCTTCAACGACATACCACCTTGGAGTTCACATGAACGAACAACGCATGCAAACCTTGTCCGGCTTCGGCGGTTCAGGTTCTTTGGTCGCTGACCGAAACCGCGTGCTGCGCAACACCTATTGGTTGCTCGCGCTGACGATGGTACCCACGGTGCTGGGCGCTTGGGTGGGCGTGGCCACAGGCATCACGGCCGCGATGGGGAACGGTCTGAGCACGATCGTGTTCCTAGCCGGCGCTTTCGGCTTCATATATGCGATCGAAAAGACCAAGGAGACCTCCACCGGCGTCTACGTGCTGCTCGGCTTCACCTTCTTCATGGGGCTGATGCTCGCGCGACTGCTGGCGATGATCCTGGGTTTCAAGAATGGCTCGTCCCTGATCATGACGGCTTTTGGCGGCACCGCGATGGTGTTCTTCGGCATGGCCACGCTCGCCACCGTGATCAAGCGCGACCTGTCGGGCATGGGCAAGTTCCTGTTCATCGGCGCGATGATTCTGCTGGTGGCGGGCATCGTCAACATCTTCATGCAATCGAGCGCGCTGATGATGACGCTGTCGGTGCTGGCGATCGTGATCTTCTCGGGTTTCATGCTGTTCGACATCAAGCGCGTGATCGACGGCGGCGAAACCAACTACATCAGCGCCACGCTGGCGATCTACCTCGACGTCTACAACGTGTTCCAGAGCCTGTTGATGATCCTGGGCATCGTTGGCGGCGAGAAAGACTGACAGCAGTTGGGCGCCGGGATTTGCGGCGCTCGGTTCTGCTGAGCTAGGCGATCTGCAACGCGGTCGTCCAGTGACAGTGAAATTTTCACAGGGGCTCTTCGGAGCCCCTGTTTCATGGCCGACGCGAGCCGCTTGCTCGATGCAAGACTGCTTACTGCCTCCAGGAATGACTCAAGATGCGCAGCACAGACTGGAACCAGCCGCTGTCGTCTCTGGCTGAAAGTTGCGATGTGCTGGTGGTCGGCGCAGGCCCGGCTGGCAGTGCCTGCGCCAGACTGCTGGCGCAGGCCGGCCGACAGGTGGTGTTGGTGGAGGCCCAGCGCTTCCCGCGCGACAAGGTTTGCGGCGATGGCCTGGTGCCAGACGCCCACGACGCGCTGCGCCGCCTGGGCGTGCACGCTGAGGTCATGGAACTGGCCCGACCTGTCACTGCGGCGCGCTGCGTGGCGCCGAACGGCAGCTTTGTCGATGTTGCCGGAGAACTCGCCGTGCTGCCGCGCCGCGTCCTCGATGCCTTGTTGTGCCGCGCGGCGCTGCAGGCCGGCGCGACCATGGCCGCCCCAGTCCGATTCGTCGCACCGCTGATGGATGCGGACGGGCGAGTGCGCGGGGCCACGCTGACCGACGGCATGCTGACGCGCGAAATCGGTGCGGTCTGGGTGGTGCTCGCCACGGGCGCGCTGCCGAGCGCCATGCTGGCAGCCGACCTGTGCCGAAGGCGCAGTCCCAGCGGCATGGCACTGCGCACCCATGTCCTTCATGCAGGGATGACCACCGAACTGGCCGAGATGCGTTTCGTCTGGCATCGCCAGCTTGCCGGTGGCTATGGCTGGATATTCCCGGGGCCGGGCGGTGTCTTCAACATCGGCGTCGGCAAACTCGACGGCCGGGAGCCGCCGTCGAGATTCTTGCCTTGGCGTCGCCAAGGACCCAATCTGCGCGAGATGTTTGACGCCTTCCTGCGCATAGACCCGTTGGCGGCCAGGCTGATGCGCGAGGGGGAACAGCTGGGCGACCTGAAAGGCGCGCCGCTGCGCTGCGACTTGACCGGCGCCGATTGGTCGCGGCCTGGCCTACTGGTCACCGGCGAGGCCGCTGGAGCGACCTACTCATTCACCGGCGAAGGCATAGGCAAAGCGATGGAAACCGGTATGGCCGCGGCCGACGCCTTGCTGGCCCACGCCGGGGACACCGACACCCAAGCTGTGGAGCAAGACTACCGCACCAGGTTGCAAGCTCTGTTGCCGCGCTTCAAGACCTACCGCCAGGCGGGCAGCTTCAATCGCCTGCCCTGGTTGGTCAGCCTGGTCATTTGGCGCGCGCGACACAGCCCTCGCCTCAACGCAAAGCTCGGCGAGGTGCTCAGCGAAAAACGCTTGCCGGGCAGCTTGCTGACGCTGCGCGGCCTGCGCAGCATGCTGCAGCGCTGAGCCGAACCGGGACTCACCCGAGATCAAACACCGCCATGCTCTCCACATGGGCTGTGTGGGGAAACATGTTGACCGCCCCGGCGGCCACACAACGGTAGCCGGCTTGGTGCACCAGCAGTCCGGCATCGCGCGCCAGCGTTGCCGGATTGCAGCTGACATAAACGATACGGGCGGGTGCTGCCCAGGTCTCGCGCGGCGCCGCATGCAGCTCAGTCAATGCCTTGACCAATGCAAAAGCACCTTCGCGCGGAGGGTCGATCAGCCATTTGTCGGCGACCCCGAAACCGACCAAGTCGTCAGCGCTCAACTCAAACAGATTGCGTGCCTCGAAGCTCGCGCGCCCGGACAAGCTATTGCGCTGGGCGTTCTCGCGTGAGCGCTGCACCAAGGTCTCGCTGCCCTCGACCCCGAGCACCGCGCGCGCCTGGGTGGCAATAGGCAGCGTGAAATTACCCAAACCGCAGAACCAGTCGATCACCCGCTCCTGCGGCGAGATCGCCAGCATCCGCAGCGCCCGCCCGACAAGGACGGTATTGATCGCATGGTTGACCTGTGTGAAGTCGGTCGGCTTGAAGGGCATCGTGATGCCGAACTCAGGCAGCGAATAGGCCAGCTCCGGTCCGCCAGCGTCGAGCAATTTCACCGTGTCAGGGCCTTTGGGCTGCAACCACCACTGCACGCGATGCTCGGCGGCGAACACGCGCAAACGATCCTGGTCGGCCAAGGTCAAGGGTTCGAGATGGCGCAGCACCAGCGCGATCACCGGGCCCTCGATCCGCTCGCCCATCGCCAGTTCGATCTGTGGCAAGCGGTCGCGCTGGTCCATGCTGCCGATGAGTGCGCGCAGCGGCATCAGCATCGCACTGACCTGCGCCGGCAACACCGGACAGACCTGCATGTCGGCCACATAGCGGCTCTTGCGCTCATGAAATCCGACCAGTACCCTGCCCTTCTTCGCCACGTGCCGCACCGACAAGCGGGCCCGGTAGCGGTATCCCCAGGTCGGGCCTTCGATCGGCCGAAGCATGCGCTCGGCCTTGACCTTGCCCAGGTGCTGCAGGTTGTCCTCGAGCACACGTTGCTTGACCGCAACCTGCGCGCTGGCGTCGAGGTGCTGCATCTTGCAACCGCCACAGGCGCCGGGATGCAAACCAAAGTGCGGGCAGCCAGGCCGCACGCGCATTGCACTCTCGCGCCGCATGGCCGTCATCGTGCCCTGCTCCCAAGCGGCCTTGCTGCGGCCGACTTGCGCCTGTACCTCCTCACCAGGCAGTGCGCCCTCGACAAACACCACCTTGCCCTCGGCGTTGTGCGCCACGCCCTGGGCTTCGAGGTCTATCGACTCGACCTTCAACCATTCATCGCTTGCTGTCATGGCGGCGATTATCCAGGCACAAAATACCACCCGAAGGCAGGCTTGGCGCTAGACCGGGTGTCGATGCTCGCCGAATGTTTCAAGCCGCCTGACGCAACACGATCACGCGTCGCTGCAAGGCCGCGAGCAGTTCATTCTCTCGCTCACGGGTCGGTTCAAGTGTCTTGGCACGAACATGGCCGTAGCCACGGATCTGCTCCGGCAAGCAAGCCAGCGAGACCGCGTCATCGTGGTGTGTGCTGTCCCGCGTGCGTTCAAGCACTGCCAGCGCGGTCGAGATGTTCTCCTCGTAGCGGGTGATCAGCGCGCGCTCGCCGCGCCGCTCGGCGCTGTAACCGAACACATCCCAGGCCGTGCCGCGCAAGCCGCGCAGCTTGGCCAGCAGGCGGAAGACCGGGACGATCCAGGGGCCGAATTCGCGTTTTTTCAGCTCGCCGGTGGCCGGGTCGCGGGCCGACAACCCGGGCGGCGCGAGGTTGAAGACCAGCTTGTAATCGCCCTCGAATTGCTGCGCCACGCTGGCCAGGAAGCCGCTGTGCACATGCAAGCGCGCAACCTCGTATTCGTCCTTGATAGCCAGCAGCTTGAAGTAGTACTTGGCCACCGCCTCGGCAAGCGCGCTACGGCCGGCAAACACCTGCTGCTCGACCGCCCGCACCCGCGCCACCAGATCAAGATAGCGCTGGGCATAGGCAGCGTCCTGGTAATCGGTGAGGAACTGGCTGCGCAGCGCGATCGTCTCGTCCAGGGTCTTGACGGGAGCTGGCGAGACGCCGGCACCCGTGGCCGCCCGCTTGGAAGCCAGCAGGCGCTCGACCGCCTTGGGATCGACGGCGGTGCGCCGTCCCCACACGAAAGCGTCCTGGTTCATCTGCTGGGCCGTGCCATTGAGCACGATGGCGGCCTCGATGGCCGTGGCCGAAATCGGAATCAAGCCGCGCTGGTAGGCGAATCCGAGCATAAACATGTTGGCCGCAATGCTGTCGCCCACCAGCGCGGTGGCGATTCGGCCGGCATCGACAAATTCGGCGCAGTCCTCGCCCACGGCGTCGACCACATTGCCGCGCAGCCCCCCGCTGGGGAACTGCATGTCGGCGGCGCGCGCGAACTCGCCCGGCATCTTCTCCTGCACGTTGACCAGCATCCGGGTGCTGCCATGCCGGGTGGCAGCCAAGGTCTTGGAGTTGCCGGCCACGATCATGTCGCAGCCCAGCACCAGATCGGCGCCACCAGCGGCGATGCGTATCGTCTTGATCGCCTCGGGCGACGGCCCGAAACGCAGGTGACTCCAGACTGACCCGCCTTTTTGTGCCAGCCCGGCCATGTCGAGCAGGCCGCAGCCCAGACCCTCCAAGTGCGCCGCCATGCCCAGGATCGCGCCTATCGTGACGACCCCGGTGCCCCCCATGCCCGCCACCATGATGCTGTAGACGCACTGGTCGATCGCCGGTCGCACCGGCTCGGGCAGCGCGGTGAACAGCGTGTTGTCGGTCACCCGGGCCGGCTTGCGCAACTGGCCACCAAGCACCGTCACGAAGCTGGGGCAAAAGCCCTTGACGCAGGAGTAGTCCTTGTTGCAAGAAGACTGGTCGATGATGCGCTTGCGGCCGAATTCGGTTTCGAGCGGTTGGACGGAGACGCAGTTGGACTTGACGCCGCAGTCCCCGCAACCCTCGCAGACCAGGTCGTTGATCAAGATGCGCTTGGCCGGATCCGGGAAGGTGCCGCGCTTGCGGCGGCGGCGCTTTTCCGCGGCACAGGTCTGGTCGTAGATCAAGGCACTGGTGCCAACCACCTCGCGCAGTTCGCGCTGCACCTGGTCGATCTGGTCGCGGTGGTGGATTGTCACGCCTGCCGGCCAGACCGTGCCAGGTGGGTATTTTTCAGGTTCATCCGTGACAACGACGATACGCGTCACGCCTTCGGAGCGCACCTGGTGCGCGATGGTCGGCACGTCGAGGTGGCCGTCGTGGCGCTGCCCGCCCGTCATCGCCACCGCGTCGTTGAACAGGATCTTGTAGGTGATGTTGGTCTTGGCCGCAATCGCGGCGCGGATCGCCAGCAATCCCGAATGGAAGTAAGTGCCATCGCCGATGTTCTGGAACATGTGTTGGCGACGCGAGAACGGCGCCTCGCCGACCCAAGACATGCCCTCGGCCCCCATCTGTGTGTAGCCGGTGGTGGACCGGTCCATCGCCTGCGCCATCCAGCTGCAGCCGATGCCGGCATAGCCCTTGCTGCCCTCGGGCAGCACGGTCGACGAGCTGTGTGGGCAACCACTGCAGAAGTAGAAGCTGCGGCTCAGGATGTCGACCACGCCCTTGGGCGCGCGGTAGGCCCGCAACGCTTCGACCCGCTGGCGCAGTGCTGCGTTGTCGTTCAAGGCCAGCAGGCGCTCACCGATCGCGATCGCCACCTGGTTGGAATCGAGCGCCATCTCGGACTGAAACAGCGTCTGCCCCTGCTCGTCGAACTTGCCGACGATGGCCGGCATGTCGCGCCGGCCGTAGAGCTGCTCCTTGAGCTGCGACTCGATCAGGCTGCGCTTTTCTTCCACCACCAAGATCTTGTCCAGACCGACGGCGAATTCGGCAGCACCCTGCGGCTCCAGCGGCCAGGTCATGCCGACCTTGTACAAGCGCAAGCCCAGCCCGGCGGCGGACTGCTCCGAAAGATGCAGGTCATCGAGCGCCTGCAGCACATCGAGATAGCTCTTGCCGTGGCTGATGACACCCAGCTTGGCCGACGGCCCGTCGATGATGGTCCGGTCGATCCGGTTGCTGCGCGCAAAAGCCCGTACCGCGCCCAGTTTGTAGCGGTGCAGCCTGGCCTCCTGCGCATGCGGGGTGTCGGGCTGGCGGATGTTGACACCGTCGGCCGGCCACGCCACGCCTTCGGGCACGGTGATCCGAACCCGATCAATGTCGACATCGATCGAAGCTGTGGCCTCGACAGTGTCCTTGACGCATTTCATGCCGACCCAGCAACCGCTGTAACGCGACAGCGCCCAGCCCAGCACGCCGTAGTCCAGGATCTCCTGCACGCCGGCAGGGCTGAGCACCGGAATCATCGCGTCGACCATCGCGAATTCGCTCTGGTGGCAGGTGGTCGACGACTCGCAGGTGTGGTCGTCGCCCATCAGCACCAGCACGCCGCCCAGCGGCGACGATCCGGCCAGGTTGCCATGGCGGAAGGCGTCACCGGTACGGTCGACGCCCGGACCCTTGCCGTACCAAAGCGCGAACACCCCGTCGTACTTGCCCTCACCGCCGATCTCGGCTTGCTGCGAACCCCAGACCGCGGTGGCAGCCAGGTCTTCGTTGACCCCGGGCACGAACACGACGTTGTGCGCCTTGAGGTGCTTGCTGGCCTTGCCGAGTTGGTCGTCCAGACCACCCAGCGGTGAGCCGCGGTAGCCGCTGATGTAGCCCGCGGTGTTCTTGCCCAGACTGGCATCGCGCTGTTGCTGGGTCATCGGCAGCCGGACCAGCGCCTGAGTGCCGGTGATGAAAATGCGCCCCTGGGTCAGCGTGTATTTGTCGGCCAGCGTGACAGTCTTCAAAGTCATGGCGTTCTCGATCATGCGGGATGAGCGGGTGATGGCGGCATTGCCAGGTTCAGGGTGGAACCGCAGGCTGCGTCCATCGACGGAAATACAACGCCTGAAATGCGCAGACTGTGAATAGTGTCACCCGTTCAGGCACTTTGGCCGTCGCGTCGGCGACGGCGGCCCAGGCCTAGCTCGGCGTGGCTTGAGCGCGGCGCAAGTGCCGAAGCTCAGCGCGCCGGCAGCAGCCGCGCCGGATCGATGGGCTTGCCCTGGCGCCGGATCTCGAAGTGCAGTTGCACCCGTTCGGCGTCGCTGGACCCCATCTCGGCGATCTTCTGGCCTCGCCGCACCGCCTGGTCTTCCTTGACCAGCAGCGATTGGTTGTGGGCATAGGCCGTCAGGTAGATGGTGTTGTGCTTGACGATCACCAAGTTGCCATAGCCCCGCAAGCCCGACCCGGCATAGACCACACGACCGTCCGCCGCTGCCAGCACCGGGTCGCCGGCCTTGCCCGCGATCGCCAAGCCCTTGTGTTTGCCCTCTTCGAAGCCGGCAAACACACTCCCCGCCGCAGGCCAGGCCCAGGCCATGTCTTCGTCGCCTTCACGCGCTGGCACGGATGCTGGCGGCGTCGCAGGCGCCGAAGCCACCGCTGGCGCAGCGACCGCGCTCGCTGCCGGGGCTGCCACTGCAGGCTTGCCAGCCAGCGGGCGCAACTCCGTCTTGGGCAAAGCCACAGCGTTCGTGACCACGGCATTCGGATCCACGCCTGGTGGCACCACCCGCAACACCTGCCCGACCTCGATCACGTTCGGATTTTCGATCGCATTCCAGCGCACGAGATCACGCCAGTTCTGTCCATTGTCCAGCGCGATGCGGATCAGCTTGTCACCAGGCTTGACGGTGTAATAGCCCGGCTTGCCAGCATTTTCGACACCCGGCAGCGGCTTGAGCGCTTCAGGCGCAGCGCTGACCATAGCGACCGGCTCGGCCACCGGCGCCAGCGCCGGCGCAGGCTTGGGCGGCGTCACTGGCGCCCGGACCACCGGCTGGATCGGCCTGCGCTCCTCTACCGGTGCCTTGTGGGGCGAGGATCCGCAGCCCGAAAGAAGCGCCAACAACAGACCGGCCAATAGCAGCGTCGAACGAGATGAGGGCATGGCGGCAGGCCTGCGTGAGCGGCGATTCAAGCAATGCCCGATCTTAATGGGACGAAGTGCACAGCCTCATGCTCGCTGCGCACGCAGCCGGCTTCGTTGCGATCGACCACCACCAGCACCTGACCGCGCCCACCCGGCCGAGTCGACGGGGCCACCAAGCGCCCACCGACGGCCAACTGATCAATCCAGGCCAGTGGCAACTCATCACCGCCGGCCGCAGCAATGATGCTGTCATAAGGCGCGTTGGGCCCATGACCGAGCATGCCGTCGCCATGGATCAGCCGGACTTGGTCGAGCCGCCAGGCC
>JBILYN010000151.1:0-10853 GCA_044377715.1 Aquabacterium sp. | reverse complement strand
AACCTGTTTCTCTCGGGCGAGCGCACGGCGCTGCGCAAGGCCCAGGAGTTCGTGCTGACCCTGACGCTGGAAGCGCTGTTGAGCAAGCGCCGGATCCTGGAGATCTACCTCAACCACGTCGAATGGGGCGAAGGCTTGTTCGGCGCGCAAGCCGCGGCGCGGCACTACTTCCACACCGACGCGTCGCGGCTCGATGCGATGTCCGCGGCCCGGCTGGCGGTGATGTTGCCGGCACCCAAACGCTTCGAGAAGAACCCCGGGTCTGCCTATGTCAGCGCCCGGGCCGCAACAATCGCCGCTCGCATGGGCGGCGTGGCGCTGCCCTGAACAGGCAGGCCAGACCGCCGGACGGGTTTTTCTACAATGACAACACCATGGACCAGACCCTGAACCAAGAACTCGCCGCGACTGCTGCCAGGCTGGTGGTCGACGAAGGCATGGAATACGCCGGCGCCAAGCGCAAGGCCTTGCGCACGCTGGGTCGCCACGGCGGCAGGCTCAGCGCGCTGCCGAGCAACGAACAGGTCGAAGACGAGGTGCGCGAGTACTTGGCGCTGTTCTGCGCGGACACCCAACCCGGCGAGCTCGGCGCGCTGCGCGCGCTGGCACTGCAGTGGATGGACAGGCTGGCCGAGTTCCGCCCCCATCTGACCGGCGCGGTGTGGCGGGGCACCGCGACCCGGCTGTCGGCGATCCACCTGGACCTGTATTGCGACGACGCCAAGTCGGCCGAGATCGCGTTGATCAACCACGGAGTCGACTACGACGTCGGCAGCCGACCCGATCCAAGAGGTCAGCCTATCGACCTGCTGAGCATCGCTTCGCACAGCCCGACGCTGGGCGAGACCGTGACGCTGTTCCTCAGCATCCTGGACCACGACGACCTGCGCGGCGCCCTCAAACCTGACGCCCGCGGCCGCAGTTGGCGCGGCGATGCCGTCGCGCTGCGCCGTTTGATCGACCAAGAGAGTGAGCACGCATGAGCAACGAAACGCAACCCAAGCGCACGAGGCGCCGCCAACTGATGGTCGCACTGGGCGCAGGGGCGTCAGGGCTAGGCCTGGGATGGTGGCTGCAGCGACCGACGCCACAGGCGCAGGGGTCTGACGCCGACAGCCCGGCAGCGCTGTGGGCGCTGCGCCTGGACCGCCCCGAGGGCGGCGAGCTGGTGCTGGCCGACTTGCGCGGCAAGCCGCTGCTGATCAACTTCTGGGCCACCTGGTGTGCACCCTGCATTCGCGAGATGCCCGAGATCGACCGCTTCCACCGCGAATTCGGCCCGCGAGGCTGGCAGGTGCTGGGTCTGGCGATCGACAGCCCGACGCCAGTCCGCGAGTTTTTGGGCCGCGTCAAGGTCGGATTTGCGATCGGGCTGGCCGGGCTGGACGGCACAGAACTGGTCCGCAAGCTGGGCAACACGCAGGGCGGCTTGCCGTTCACGGTGATGGTCGATGCGCAGGGAAAGGTGATGCAACGCAAGATGGGCGAAACCGACTTCAAGCAATTGGCGGGCTGGGCAAGTAAATCCTGAATCGGCGCCGACGCAAGTCCTGCGGGTTGATGTGCCAAGCATCAAAAACCCTCAAAACCATAGAAAACCTGATGATCTGGCGTAAAAGTTCCGATCGGCAACGAAAGTGACACCCCCAGAACGCCGTCAACTCAGTTGCAGGCTGTGACACAATTCACTGCAATTACCGCCTGAAGACTGCAATTGATCGCAGACCAGCATTCAGCGGCGTCTGCTCACTGCGAAAGCAATGCCATCGGTGCGACAGACGCCCCCGGCTTCATCGCCCAGCCCTAAGGAGTTCATCACATGGACCTGCGCAAACTCAAGACATTGATAGACCTGGTGTCGGAATCGAATATTTCAGAGCTCGAAATCACCGAAGCCGAAGGCAAGGTTCGGATCGTCAAAGCCGGCGCTGCCAACGCCCAGCCGATGATGATGATGGCCGCAGCGCCCGCTGCCGGGACCTATCCCATGGCGGCGACCCCCGCCGCACCGGCCGTGGTGCCTGAGGTCATTGAAACCGGGCATGTCGTCAAGTCCCCGATGGTGGGAACCTTCTACCGCGCCAGCAGTCCAGGCGCCAAGCCCCTGGTAGATCTGGGCCAGTCGGTCAATGAAGGCGAGTCGATCTGCATCATCGAAGCGATGAAAATCATGAACGAGATCGAGGCCGACAAGAGCGGCACCGTGATCAAGGTGCTGGTCGAGAATGGTCAGGCGGTCGAGTTCGGCCAGCCGCTGTTCATCCTCGAATGATGACGGCAGCAGCCACCCACAAGCCCGGCACGCGCAGCGTGCAGGGCGATTGAGCCGAGCGACCCATGTTCAAGAAAATCCTGATCGCCAATCGCGGAGAAATCGCGCTAAGAATCCAGCGCGCTTGCCGCGAGATGGGCATCAAGACGGTCGTGGTGTATTCCGAAGCCGACCGCGAAGCCAAGTACGTCAAGCTCGCCGACGAAGCGGTCTGCATCGGCCCGGCTGCTTCGTCGCAGAGCTACCTCAACATGCCGGCGATCATCGCCACCGCTGAGGTGACCGACGCCGAAGCGATCCACCCGGGCTACGGCTTTCTGTCCGAGAACGCCGATTTCGCCGAACGGGTGGAAAAAAGCGGTTTCACCTTTATCGGCCCGACACCCGAATCGATCCGCGTGATGGGCGACAAGGTGTCGGCCAAGCAAGCGATGATCAAATCTGGCGTGCCCTGCGTGCCGGGCTCGGAAGGCGCACTCAACGACGACCCCAAGGCCACCGTGCAGGCCGCACGCTCGATCGGCTACCCGGTGATCATCAAAGCATCGGGCGGCGGCGGCGGCCGCGGCATGCGGGTGGTGCACACCGAAGCGGCGCTGCTCAATGCAGTGGCCACGACGCGCAGCGAAGCCGGCGCAGCCTTCGGCAACCCCGCCGTCTACATGGAGAAGTTTCTCCAGAATCCGCGCCACATCGAGATCCAGATCATGGCCGACTCGCACCGCAACGCGGTGTGGCTGGGCGAGCGCGACTGCTCGATGCAGCGTCGCCACCAGAAGATCATCGAGGAAGCGCCTGCACCCGGCATCCCCAGGCGGGCGATCGAGAAAATCGGCGACCGCTGCGTCGCGGCCTGCAAGAAGATCGGCTACCGCGGCGCCGGCACCTTTGAATTCCTGTTCGAAGACGGCGAGTTCTATTTCATCGAGATGAACACCAGGGTCCAGGTCGAACACCCGGTGACCGAGATGGTCACCGGCATCGACATCGTGCAGATGCAAATCCGCGTTGCAGCCGGCGAAAAACTGCCCTTCACGCAGCGCCAGATTCAGCTGCGCGGCCATGCCATCGAGTGCCGGATCAACGCCGAGGATCCCTACAAGTTCACCCCCTCGCCAGGCCGGATCACGACCTGGCATGCACCGGGCGGGCCTGGCGTTCGGGTCGATTCGCACGCGTACAGCAATTACGTCGTGCCGCCGAACTACGACTCGATGATCGGCAAGCTCATCACCCACGGTGACACCCGCGAACAGGCGCTGGCACGCATGCGCATCGCACTGTCGGAAACCGTGATCGAAGGCATACAGACCAATACCGCGCTGCATCGCGAGTTGATGGTCGACGCCAAGTTCGTCGCCGGCGGCACCAGCATCCATTACCTGGAAGGCTGGCTTGAGCACCGCAAGCGCTAGTCCGACGGCCATGCATGAGCTGGTGCTGAGATTGCCGGAATCGCTGGTCGAAGCGGTGTCCGAAGCACTGGTCGACGAGCTCGAAGCGCTCAGCGTCTCGGTGGCCGATGCCGACGCCGGCACCGATGCTGAACAGGCGCTGTTCGGCGAGCCCGGCATGCCCGTGCCGCGCGAAGGCTGGCAGCGCTCGGATGTGACCGCGCTGTTCGCCAACGAAGCCGAGGCCACCGAAGCCGCCACCTTGCTGCTGGCGCAGGACTGGGCAGCAGACATGTCCGTGCTGGCCCTGCGCGAAGTGGCCGACCAGGATTGGGTGCGGCTGACCCAATCACAATTCGCGCCGGTCGAGGTCACGCCGAGCTTCTGGATCGTGCCGAGCTGGCACGAGGCGCCGGCAGCTGCGCGGACGGTGATCCGGCTAGACCCGGGACTGGCTTTCGGCACGGGCACCCATCCGACCACCAGGATGTGCCTGCGCTGGATCGCCAACCAGGCCCCGACGCTGGCGCGGCGCTGGGAGCGGGTGCTGGACTACGGTTGCGGCTCGGGCATCCTGGCGATCGGCTGTGCGCTGCACGGCGCTCGCGGCATCACCGCGGTCGACATCGACGTGGCTGCGGTCCAATCCACGCTCGCCAATGCCCAGGCCAACCAAGTGACGCTGCAAGCCGGCCTGCCCGAGCTCGCCGCCGGCACGTACCCGCTGGTGCTGGCCAACATCCTGGCCACGCCACTCAAGCTGTTGGCGCCGCTGCTGGCCGGCCATGTCGCGCCCGGCGGGCACCTGGTGCTGGCCGGCATCCTGGCGCGCCAGGCCGATGAGCTGAAAGCCGCCTACGCGCCCTGGCTCGCGCTCGAGGTCAGCGACAGCGAGGACGGCTGGATCCTGATGACCGCCAGACGCCAGGCCTGAGCCTTCGCGCCGCAAGCTCATGACGACTATCCTCCCCCGATGAGCCTGGCCACACGCTGTCCAGCCTGCGGCACGGTGTTTCGCGTCGTGCCCGACCAGCTCAAGGTTTCCGAGGGCTGGGTGCGCTGTGGCCGCTGCAACAGCATGTTCAGCGCCGCCGGCCTGCTGTTCGACATCGACAGCGGTCTGTCGGTTCGGCTGCCAGGCTTCGCGCAGTCTGCCAGGCCGAGGGGCGAAGAGCCGTCGATCACCGATTGGACTGGCCCATCCGATGAACCGGTTTCAAGGCCCAGGGTGGCCGCGACGCCAGCGCGCCGACCGGGCGGGCCCTCGCAGCGCCAAGAACCGCGCTTCGACCCGGATGTCAGACCCGGCTTGCTTCGTGCGCCATCCTCGCCGTCAAACGACGAGGACTTGCGCAAGCGGCCCATCAGCCAGCCGCGCCAGGATCGACAAGCCAGCCCTGCCTCTGCGGCGAAGTCCACACCGGCGCCAGAACTGCCCGCGTTCCTGAAAGCAGCCGACCGCTCGGCGCGCTGGCAAAGGCCAGCCGTGCGCAGCACGCTTGGCGCTGCCGTGCTGCTGCTGGCGCTGACATTGCTGACGCAACTCGCGCTGGTCTGGCGCGACACCTTGGCCGCACACCTGCCAAGCACCGAGCCCACGCTGCGCGGGCTGTGCGAACTGGCCGGCTGCCAAGTGCACCCACTGCGCCGCATCGAAACACTGGCGGTGGCGAGTTCAGGCTTAACCCGTGTTGAAGGCTCAACGCTTTACCGACTGCAACTGGTGCTGCAAAACCGCGCCGACACCGCCGTGAAGATCCCTGCGCTAGACCTCACGCTCAACGGCGGCCAAGGGCAGTTGCTGGCGCGACGGGTGCTGCAGCTGTCCGATCTCGGCACGACACAGCTTGTGCTGCAAGCCGGCGAGGAGCTGCCGCTCAAGGTCTTGATGTCCACCGGCGAGCGGCGCGTCGAGGGCTATACCGTCGAGCTGTTCTACCCCTGATGCCGCGCCAGCGGCTGCCCATCGCACTCACTCCAAAGACCCAATCCACCATGTCAGTCCTGATCTGCGGCTCGCTCGCCTTTGACACCATCACCAACTTCCCAGGCCGCTTCGCGCAGCAAATCCTGCCCGAGCAGGTGCACATCCTCAACGTCTCATTCCTGGTGCCCACGCTGCGGCGCGAGTTCGGCGGCTGCGCCGGCAACATCGCCTACACGCTGCAGCTGCTGGGCGGTGCGCCGCTGGTGATGGCCGCGCTGGGCAGCGACGGCGGCGAATACCTGCAGCGGCTCAAGAGCTGGGGCCTGGACACCTCGCTGGTGCGCCAGAACGCCGAGGCCTACACCGCGCAGGCCATCATCATCACCGACCAGGACAACAACCAGATCACCGCCTTCCACCCCGGCGCGATGCAGCAAGCCCATGCCACCGCCGTGCCGACCGAGCGCGGCGACATCGCGCTGGCGATCATCGCGCCCGATGGTCGCGACGCGATGATCGAGCACGCAGCGCAACTGGCTGCCGCCAAGATCCCCTTCGTCTTCGACCCGGGACAGGGTCTGCCGATGTTCGACGGCGACGAACTGCGCCGCTTCACGACCCAGGCCAGCTGGGTCGCCGTCAACGACTACGAGGCACGGATGCTGTGCGAGCGAATGGGCACCACGCTGGAAGCGCTGTCGCGCCAGGCCAACCTGCGCGGCGTGATCGTCACACTGGCGCACGACGGCTGCGAGCTGTGGCAAGACGGTCAGCGCACCCATGTGCCAGGTGTCGCGGCCACCGAAGTGCTGGACCCCACCGGCTGCGGCGATGCGCTGCGCGGCGCGCTGCTGCATGGGCTGTCGCTGGGCTGGACGCTGGCGCGCTGTATGGCGCTGGGCAACCAGGTCGGCGCGATCAAGATCGCCCAGCGCGGCGGGCAGAACCACAGCATCCCAGCCGAGCTGATCGCGGTAGCCTGAGCCGGACGACGGGGCCTGCCTGCGCAGGGCCGGTCGCCTGCTCAGGGGCGACGAGTCTCGAGTCGCGCGTGTCACCCCGAGCTGCGAGGCGCTCAGATCCGTGTTGGCCGCAATCAACGCGGTGAAGTATCCGGCTTGATTGGTGTCCAGACTCTGCGCGCCGGGCGCCCCGGCCCAGGTGGTGCCGGCCCCGGCGGCGCAGTCGTTCTTTCCTCTAAGCGCGACGCCGAAGCACTTTTCCTGGTCGGTGGCCTGTGCCGCGACCGGCACGGCGTTGAAGGCGGCAGCCAGTGCCAGTGCCAGGGCGACGGCGGGCAATCGGTGAGGAGTTGAGCTCATAGAATTCTCCTTCAGGGGTCGGTGTGGACAAGAGGCCGGACTGGCGCAGCCGGGTGGCTAGCGAACACGCCATCAGCCGGCTGGCGCACACGGCGATGGGTCGCGCCAGCAGGTCGAATCCTGACACCGCGAGAACCCGACAACCGCCCACAGCACGGCCCCAGGGGCTGCATGGCGTTGAAGTCTGCACTAGAGTGCGCCACTCACGGCCCGATGCCGACCACCGCCGATCACCACCACGCTGCGCCGGCAGCGACCTGCCCCCCACATGCGCGCCCGCCTTGCCTTGATCCTTGCCAGCTTGCTGGGCGCGGCCCACGCCCAACCGACGGCTGCGCCCGCACTGCCGGCATCGCTCTCCCCCCCTTTCGTCAACAACTACCCGCACCCGCCCAACGCCAATGTCCTGGCCTGGCAGTGGGAGCGCCTGCGCGACGGCCTGCCCAAGCCCGCACCCGATGGCGGCTGGAACTTGCCGGCGGTGGTGACCGACCCCGCCAGCCTGCGCGCGCCCGAGAACAACCCGTCGGTGACTTGGATCGGCCACGCCACCATGCTGGTGCGGCTGGCGGGCCAGGCGATGCTGTTCGACCCGGTGTTCTCGGAACGGGTCTCGCCGGTGGGTTTCGCCGGGCCGAAACGCGCGGTGCCGCTGCCGATCGCGCTGGCCGACCTGCCGCACATTGACCTGGTGATGGTCTCGCACAACCATTACGACCACCTCGACGCGGGTACCGTGCAACGGCTGGCTGCCCAGCCCGGCGGCAGCCCGCGTTTCCTGGTGCCGCTGGGGCAGAAGGCCTGGTTCGCCACGCTGGGCATCACGCGGGTGGACGAATACGCCTGGTGGCAGAGCACCCGCGCGGGCGCGCTGGCCATCCACTTCGTGCCGGTGCAGCACTGGAGCCGGCGCGGCCTGACCGACGGCAACCAGACGCTGTGGGGCGGCTGGGTGGTCGAGGGCGAGGGACTGCGCCTGATCCACACCGGCGACACCGGCTACTCGGCCGATTTCCGCGACATCGGCGCGCGGCTGGGCCCGTTCGACATGGCCTTCATCCCCATCGGTGCCTATGCGCCGCGCTGGTTCATGAAGGTGATGCACCTGGACGTGCCCGAGGCGGTGCAGGTGCGCGCCGACCTGCGGGCCGAACGCGCGATCGGCATGCACTGGGGCACCTTCGAGGGCCTGACCGATGAGCCGCTGGACGAACCGCCCCGCATCCTGGCCCAGCAGCGCCAGGCCCGCGGGTTGTTGCCCGCGCAGTTCGACGTGATGAAGATCGGCGAAACTCGCCGGTTGCAGAAGGCGCGGCCGCCCTGAACGGCGCTGCCCTCGCAGCACCTGCGGCCTGGAAGGCAGACCAACCCAGCCACCGCGCGCTACGGGCATCGACTTGCCGACTGGCCAAGACCGGCGAGAGCAGCGACTAGCCGCGTGGTGCGGATAGCGGCAAATCAGTCGTGGCGGCCACGGCGGTAGTCGTCGCGCCGGTCATCGCGCCAATCATTGCGACGGTCAGCTTGCCGGTTGTCGCGCCACTCGCCGCGCGGCTCTTGTCGCGGCTGTTCGCGCCAGTCCCGGTGGCCCTGCCAGCCGTGGCTGCCCCGGGGCGTGGGGTCGTAGCGGTTGGGGACGCCATCACCATCACGGTCCCAGCGCGGGTTGTAGACACGGTCGTAGCGGTTGGGAATGCCGTCGCCGTCCACGTCCCAGCGCGTGGGCTCGCGGTAACCCCAGTCGCGACGCGGCGGGGGCGGCGGCGATTGCCACACGGGCTCGGGCTGGCTGACCACCACGCGCAGTGCGATCAGCGGCGGCAAAGGCAGCACCACGTGTTCCGGCAAGCTGATGTGCGACGTGACTACGCGCAGTTGCACGCTGGCTTCCTGGGCCTGGGCAGCGCTGCAGACCAAGGCGCCTGCCAGCAGCGTGCCGGCCAGTGCTGTAAGGAGATAACGGGGGCGTGTGTTCATCAAGTGACTCCTGGTGGGGCCGGCGCGTAGCCTGCCCCCACGCAACGCGCCGCGGTGTGCGGTGGTTTACAGGACGAAACCTACCGAGGATTTGCCGGCGAAAACGCCACCGAAGCGAACCCCGCGAGTAACTGGCCGATAAACGAACCTTTGTAGGGCGTTCCCAATGCAGAAATTTTTGGCGGTCTTGGCGGCATTGGCCCTGTCACTGGGGTCGGCATCAGCACTTGCTCGAGGCGCAGGCGGCCATCACGGGCACTCGTCCGGGCGTTCGGCTCATTCACACAGCGGCGATGCGGCAGCCGGTGCTGAGCGCAACGCAGACGGCACGATTCATCGATCAACCGCAGCCAAGCACGCTTCGAGAAAGAGCACCCCTGCCCATCGACCGGGAAGCCAAGCGGCACGTGCCCGCGCTACGTCGTCGACTACGTCCAGCCTTTGAAGCGCGGCGGCGCAGACTCACCGGCCAACATGCAATGGCAGACGACCTCTGAAGCAAAGGCCAAGGACAAGACCGAGTAGGCCATACTCTTCGGGCGATTTCATCAAACCCTGCATGCCCACCAACCTCCGCACGCTGCTGATTGCCCTGGTCATTGCCGTGTTCGCGGTGATGCCGGCCCACGCGGCCCGGCAGGCTCTGGTGATCGGCAACGACAACTGCACCAGCGCAACACGCACGCCAAGATAGTTGACACCGGCCACATAAGTCAAGTGCTTCGAAAGCGCGCTCGGCTTGATGGTGATTGAGCCGCAGTGGCGGGCAGCGCCAGTTCGCGGACCTCGCCGACAGCTGACCTTGGCCAGTTCTGGCTGGTGCATCGGAGGCCAGCTACCTTGCGCGTACTTGTACCGACACTCCCGGTCAACAGGAGCCATTCGCCTAGTTCTTCCTGGAGGCCAGCGCAGCGCCTAGTGCTTAGGTGGCGACCGGTCAGGTCGGCATCGTGAAGCCAATCTGGCCCAGCGTGTCGGCCACCATTTCGAGCCGCATCAAGGGGCTGTCGAGCGCCATAAAACGGCATTTCAGCTCCGGCTGCAGCGGCAAAATCTCGCACCAGCGATTGGCGAGCCAGCCGCAGTCGTCCCAACGGTAGGGTTTCAAGAGCGGCATCTCGAAGCCAGCTTGTCCGCTTTGTTGGAGCTTCAATTCGATTTCGCGCACGAGGCCCTGAAAGGCCTCACGCGTAAAGGTCAGGTCTTCGGGCACCGACAGTTCGGCATCGTCGGCAAGCAACTCCACATCGGCGACCCAAAGGCCGTACTTGAGTTGCTCGCTGCGCTGAACCCGAAAACGCTGAGCACCGACGCAACCGATCATCATGAGCCCCGGCTGGGGGCGCTCGAACTTGGTGATGCGCGCAAGCGTGCCGACGGAAGAGAACGCTTCGTGAGCGAAGCCATCGCCAGAAGGTTTACCGTCAGCCGTGCCGCTCTGCCGGCGGCGGGTGTCTGTGCCTTCGGTCAGGCAGACCACGCCGAATGGTTCGTCGGCCTTGTGGCGGCTGCCGATCATGTCGAGGTAGCGGACCTCGAAAATACGCAGTGGTAACGACCCGCCTGGGAAGAGCGGGGTCTGCAGCGGGAACAGCGGCAACGCCGTGAACGTCGTCGGAGTCGTGGAATTGGTGGTCATAGATCAATCGTAGAGCAAGGCCCTGTGGCGGGTATTGGCCCTCTCCCTGTCGCAGGTTTGTGAACGTGAGAGCCTTAGTTAGTATCCGTGAGGCGCTGGCCTTGGTCAGCACTGCGTTACTGCTCGCCGGCGCGCTTCGTCGCCGCCGCAGCCTGTAGCCATGGCGTCTGGCTGCAATCCAGTGTCCACGCGCTAGCAAGCTTCGGGGGTGAAAAGGGCCTCGCTTCCCTGTTTTGAAACAAGACCAGAACGCAGACCTGCCGGACCGCGGTCCTGGCGCCCGCCTGGCCGGCACCCGAAGCGCCTTGCCCGTTCAGCAGAA
>JBILYN010000149.1:0-10885 GCA_044377715.1 Aquabacterium sp. | reverse complement strand
CAGTCCGCCAGCGATGAACCACAAACCTGCTTGCGGCGTGCGCTTGTACATATTGCCGAGCTCGCCGTCCGGGCCAATGCCCCAGACCGGGCCGATACGAGCCACCATGGCATCGCCCAGCGCGCGTCGTACCAGTTCCATTTGCGGAAAATAGCCGGTCGCCAGAACGATCAGATCTGCTGGAACGGTCGTCCCGTCCGTCAGCAGCGCGCCGGTGGCAGTCATCCGCGCGATCCTGTCGTATTGCAGCAGGCCCAGTTCGCCCTTGATCATCAGGGCTGAACTGCCCGCGTCGAGGTTATATCCGCCGCCGCGACGAAAATACTTCATCTGATGACCCGCATCGTCGTCGCCGATGTCGTGCTTGAAGCCTATGCGCTTGAGGCCCTCGATCATGTCCTTGTCGAACTCGACCATCCGTTTCACGACGGCCTTGTAGGCTTTCAACATCAAGGGTGGCGTCGCGGACGATGCGACCAGATCACAGTCCTCCAACGGCCCGCCTTCGTCCCAGATCGCCTCGTTCAGCCTGGCGCTAGGGTCGATCGACACGACGGTCGTGGACCCTCGCTGAATCAGCGTGGTGTTGACGCCGTGGCTGTGCAGATCGAGCGCAATGTCGTTGGCGCTGCTGCCCGTACCCAGGATCAGCGCGTTCTTGCCATTCCAGGTGGCACCGCTGTCAAACCCCTCGGAATGGATGACTTCACCTTCGAAGTCCTGCAAGCCCGGCACGTCCGGAACCATCGGATAGCTGCTGACACCATTCGCGAAGACCAGATGTCTAGGCTTCACGACGCGTTCAGATCCATCCCCGCGTTTCAGACAGACTGTCCAGCATTTCGCTGCTTCGTCCCAGCTTCCTGCAACGAATTCCGTGTCGGTCCAACAATTGATCGACATGGCATCGGCGTAGAACTCGAACCAGTTCGCCAGCATGTCCTTCGGAATGTATTTCGGCCAGTTCGGCGGAAATTCCATGTACGGCAGGTGGTTCAGATGGATCGAATTGTGCAAGGCCAGCGAGTGGTAGCGCTTGCGCCAGCTGTCGCCAATGCGCGGCCACTTCTCGACGACCAGCGTATCCATGCCCACCTGATTCAAGCGCGCCGCGATCGACAAACCCGATTGCGCTCCGCCGATCACGAGCACCTCGGGCTCCCGATCCTCGTAGGCGCTGGCCTTGCGGCGGACATCAGCCCAGTTGTCGCCGCCGAAATTCCGCGAAAAAGCCGCACCAGTGGGACGCTTGGCGCCGATCTGCTCCTCATGCCCTTTCAAGGACTCAAGCGTCGTCAACAGGTGCCATGCTTTCATCTCTGCGGCGGCGTCCAGTCCCGGCGAAAGGCGGACGATGCCAGCGCCACTGCCCAAAATCGTCTCGAATTCGAAGATAGCCTCGATACTGTCGATCCCGAGGCGCTTGACCTGACGTGGCGGCTTTCGGCCGGTGGGCAGATGAAATCCGTGCGCGCCAGTACCTGCCTGCTCCGCCGCGAGCAGCGAGGACACCTTGTCCCGGCCCTCGACTGGCGTGATGTGCCACGTGAAGGCCAGGATGTCCCGCCAGTGGCAGTCTGGATGGAACATTGCGCCGATGCGCGCTGCATCTTGAGACCTCAGCGCGGTTTCGAAGGCCGAAAGCCAGTCTTCGGCCGACTGCCGGACCTGCCGTGCGGCCTGAAATTCAAGATAGCCTGTGTCTAAATCGTTCATCGTCGTCCGCCCCAATCGGCATCGCATCCGGCGGACGCTGCCTGACAAATTATGGACCGGCCCATCCCTTGGTGATCAGGTGCACCGACTGGGTATTGTGGCGACGGACGCCGGCGTCAGGTGAACCCACCGCCAGGGCCAGTTGGCCAGCCCGCATCGAGTGCGGCGATAACCTGCTCTTCCAACACTTCAATGCAAGCCGCGACGGCGAAATACAGTCGAAGCTGATCGTCCTGGGCGTGGCCACATACTCGCTCAATTGCGAACGTCACGCGCCTCGCTGCGCTGAGTGCGGCATGAATTGCATCGAGAGTCTCTTGTGGTACCGGCGCAGTTTTGTCGGGCATGGTCGTCATTCAGGGCTAGACCATTTCACCTGACGTGACCGCAGTGTGCACGGTAATTTGCTGCGCTTTCAAGCTTCCCAGCCAAAGCACAAGCGGCAAAAGTTGGCCGACTCGAGAAGCGCTGTCATGGATCGGCGTGGACAACACTGATTGGAAACCTTCCTGCGCCTACAGGCCAGCCACAACGAGCACATGACCCGTGCGCTACAGGGCCTGTCGGCAAGGCTTTGGCTGTTGAGCGACCGCGTGAACGGCAAGAATTGAGCCAAGCCGCGACGCCCGCTCGAAGTCACCGATAGGAAATCTGAGCTGTCTGTGGACCATGATGAGAACCAGACCGGCCTGAGGGCCGCCCGGGCTGTCGCGTAGACCAGGCAGACCTAGAGATCAACCCATCGGCAGGCCCCATGCTCGACGACATCAAGAAGACCCTCTGGGCCACCGCCGACAAGCTGCGCGCCAACATGGACGCTGCCGAGTACAAGCACCTGGTGCTCGGCCTCATCTTCGTCAAGTTCATCTCCGACACCTTCGCCGCCCGCCGCACCGAGGTCGCCGCTCGCCTGGCCGACGCGGATGACGAGTACTACTACGGCCAGGCTGCGGCTGAAGATCTGGCAGCCGAGTTGGAAGACCGTGACTATTACCGCGAGGTCAATGTCTTCTGGGTGCCCGAAACTGCCCGCTGGGAGGCGCTACGCGCTGCCGCCAAGCAGCCCGACATCGGCAAGCGCATCGACGAGGCGCTGACGCTGATCGAGAGCGAGAACCCCAAGCTCAAGAGCATCCTGGACAAACGCTATGCCCGTGCGCAGTTGCCCGACGGCAAGCTGGGCGAACTGGTGGACCTGGTGTCGACCATAGGCTTTGGCGCCAGCGCGGACGAAGGCCCCCAGGCCGCCCTGCGGCGGCCACCCCCCGAGGGGGGCGAGGCGCCTTCGGGCGGCCGGGCGGCGCCTCGGGCCCGTGACGTGCTGGGCCAGGTCTACGAATACTTTCTGGGCATGTTCGCCAGCGCCGAGGGCAAACACGGCGGCCAGTTCTACACCCCGCGCCGCATCGTCAAAACGCTGGTGGCCGTTCTCAGCCCTCACCATGGCAAGGTCTACGACCCCTGCTGCGGCTCGGGCGGCATGTTCGTGCAGAGCGAGGAGTTCATCGAGGCCCATGGCGGCAAGATCGGCGACGTGGCGATCTTCGGCCAGGAAGCCAACCCGACCACCTGCGCCTGGCAGCGATGAACCTGGCGATCCGCGGCATCGACTTCAACCTGGGCCGTGAGCCGGATGACACCTTCAGGCGCGACCAGTTCCCCGATCTGCGCGCCGATTTCATCCTGACCAACCCGCCATTCAACATCAGCGACTCGTGGCACGCCAGCCTGATGGGCGATGCACGCTGGCAATACGGCGACCCGCCCGCCGGCAACGCCAACTACGCCTGGCTGCAGCACATCCTGCACCACTTGGCGCCCAACGGCCGCGCTGGCATCGTTCTGGCGAATGGTTCAATGAGCAGCAGCCAGAACAGCGAAGGCGAGATCCGCGCTGCGATGGTCGACGCCGACGTGGTCGAGGTGATGATCGCGCTGCCAGGGCAGTTGTTCTTCAACACGCAAATCCCGGCGTGTCTGTGGTTTCTGGCCAAGGGCAAGCGCGCCCGCGCCGGCGAGGTGCTGTTCATCGACGCGCGCAAGCTGGCGGTGATGATCAACCGGGTGCAGTGTGAGCTGAGCGAAGCGGCAATCGACCGCATTGCGCAAACCGTCGGTGCCTGGCGCGGCGAAGCCGGGTACGGCAGCTATCAAGATGAAGCAGGCTACTGCCGCAGCGTCAAACTGGCCGAGATCGCCGAGCATGGCCATGTGTCGACGCCGGGGCGCTATGTGGGCGCTGAAGTCGTGGAAGACAAAGACGCCGACTTCGCGACCAAGATGCAGGAGCTGACCGAAAAGCTCGGCGAGCAGATGGCCAAAGGCGCGGAGCTTGACTTGCTGATCCGGCGCAAACTGGCTGGCCTGAGCTACGATTTCTGAGCCGTCACCCATCGGTTGAAATGAGTACTCAACGCACAAGGAGAAGAACCATGTTGCCGACCTACGAAGCCGTGCTGCAGCCCAACGGGCAATTGCAGTTTGTGGACCTGCCGGACGAAGTCTTGCACAGGCCCAGGCGGGTGCTGGTGACCTTCACCGGCGAGGTCATTGCACTCGACGCGGCGCCTGGCAGCCAAACTGGCGGCAAGTCTGCGTCCGCCGACTGGCAATCGCATGTCGGTGTCCTCAAAGACTCGCCGCATTGGCAAGGCGACCCGCTCACCATCCAACAAGACATGCGCCATGAGTGGGATTGACCGCCTGCTCGACACCAATGTCGTCATCGGCCTGCTCAAAGGCGCCGAGTCGGCGGTGGCCCTGGCGCAACAGGCCGGACTGGCGCTGGACCGAGCCGCTGTCAGCCAGATCACACGCATGGAGTTGCCCGGCTTTGCCGGCCTGAATGATGCCGAAGAACAGGCCGCCCGCGCCTTCCTGTCGGCCTTTCAGGTGGTGGGCATCACGGCCGAGATCGAGGACAAGGCCATTCGCCTGCGCCGCAGCGGTGCACTGAAACTGCCCGACGCCATCGTCGCCGCCACCGCCTTGTCGACCGGCGCGGCACTGCTGACGCTGGACCAGCGGCTGTCGCGCGTGGTGGAAGCGCAGCGGAGATTGCATGCGCGTTGAGCGGCGTGGGGCGGCGGTGGATGCGGTGATGCGGCGGGCGTTGGGGGTGGGGTATGAGTTCTGAGTGGCGAGAATGCACTCCCGGAGATTTTGTCCGACTGCAGCGAGGTCACGATCTCACATCCCCCGAGCAGAAGACTGGATCCGTTCCAGTCATGGGTTCCGCCGGACCGAACGGCACGCACAACGAGTATCTAGCCAAGGGACCCGGCGTAGTAATCGGCCGCAGCGGAGCATCTGCCGGAAAAGTGCATTTTTGTGAAGTCGACTATTGGCCGCACAACACTTGCCTGTCCGTCACTGACTTTCTAGGCAACAGTCCAATATTCGCGTGTTACCTACTGCAGACACTCAACCTTGCGGCGTTCAATTCCGGCAGCGCCCAACCCTCGCTGCATCGAAATTTCATCTACTCGGTGCCGCTCAAGATACCGCGGCGACCTGAGCAAGATGAAATTGCGGCTGTACTTCGGACGCTTGACGACCGCATCACCCTGCTGCGCGAAACCAACGCCACCCTCGAAGCCATCGCGCAGGCGCTGTTCAAGTCATGGTTCGTCGATTTCGATCCGGTTCACGCCAAGCAGCAGGGCATCGCGCCGGCGGGCATGGCCGAAGCCACGGCGGACTTGTTTCCGGACTGCTTTGAGGAATCGGCGTTGGGGTTGGTGCCGAAGGGCTGGAAGGTCTTAGCCCTCGATCAGATCGCGGCCTACCTGAACGGACTCGCGCTGCAGAAGTTTCCGCCCAGCGATGACTCAAGGCTGCCCGTCATCAAGATCGCGCAACTGAGGAAAGGTGACACCGTTGGCGCCGACAGAGCGGGCCGGAACCTCAAGCCTGAATACATCATCCAGAACGGCGATATTTTGTCTTCCTGGTCGGGCAGTCTCGAAGTCGAGGTGTGGTGCGGCGGTGAAGGCGCGCTGAATCAGCATCTCTTCAAGGTGACGTCGAGGCAGTTTCCGAAATGGTTCTACCTGCGTTGGACCCGCCATCACCTGGGCCACTTCCGCCAGATCGCCGCCGGCAAGGCCACGACGATGGGCCACATCCAGCGCGTGCACTTGTCTGAAGCGAAAGTGCTGGTGCCGACGGATGGCTTGCTCGGTGCAATGGGCGCCTGCTTCGGTCCGTTGCTCGCGCGCAGTGTCGAGAACGAGTTGCAAGCCCAAACCCTCACCACCCTGCGCGACACCCTGCTGCCCCGCCTGATCTCCGGCCAACTGCGCCTGCCAGAAGCCGAGGCACTGCTGGCCGAGACGCCCATCGCCGCCGCTTGAAACAAAGTCGCCAACATTAAAGAATGCTTTAATACGCCACCTCTCCATTCAAGCCGGCTTTCATACGATGCGCAGCACTGGCACTTTTGCCCTGTCCACCACGCTGGGCGAAGCCGTGCAGGCCTTTGTGCCACACCCGCTGCCGCCCGCCGAACCGGCGCTGGCGCCCGAGGCTTTTACCGAGCCGAATCGCCTGGCCGAGCTGGCGCTGGCGCGGCTGTCGGGCGTGGCGGGACTGGTGCCGTCGGTGGACTGGTTGTTGTACGGCGCCTTGCGCAAAGAGGCGCTGCTGACATCGCAGATCGAGGGCACGCAGGCCACGCTGGTCGACCTGTTCGACCAGGAGGCGGGCTTTGGGGTGAGCAACGAGCAGGACGTGGAGGAGGTGAGCAACTACCTGCGCGCGTTCCGTTTTGTGCGCGAGCAAATGCACAGCCCCGGTGGTCTGCCCATCAGCGTGCGCCTGTTGTGTGATGCCCACCGACTGCTGCTGGACGGCGCGCGCGGCGCCGGCAAGCAGCCGGGCGAGTTGCGCCGCTCACAGAACTGGATTGGCGGCACGCGGCCCGGCAACGCGGTGTTCGTGCCGCCGCCGGCCGAGCGGGTGGCCGAGTTGCTGGGAGGCCTGGAGCGATACATCCATACCGACGTCCACACCGACGTCCACACCGACGTCCACACCGGCGCCCAAGCAGGCATCCAAGCAGGCGCACCCGACTTGCCGCCGCTGGTCAAGACCGCGCTGGTGCACGCCCAGTTCGAGACCATCCACCCGTTTCTGGACGGCAACGGCCGCATCGGCCGCCTGCTGATCGCCGCGCTGATGGAGCACTGGGGCCTGTTGCCCGAGCCGCTGCTCTACCTCAGCGGCCACCTGAAACAGCACCAGGCCGAGTATTACCGGCGCCTGCACGCCGTGCGCACCGATGGCGACTGGGAGGGCTGGGTGGGCTTCTTCCTGGAGGGCGTGGCGGCAGCGGCGACGCAGGCCGAGCGCGGCATCGTGGCCATTGCCAGCCTGGTGGCAGCCGACCGTCGCCGCCTGCTGGCCCACCCCAAGGCGGGCCCGGTCAGCTACCGCTTGTTTGAGCTTCTGCCGATGATGCCGCGCTTCACGGTGGACTTGGTGCGGCAAAAACTGAACACCACCTTCCCCACCGCCAGCGCGGCGGTGCGGGTGCTGGAGGACCTGCGCATCGTGGCCGAGCTGACCGGGCAAAAAAAGAACCGCAGCTTCAGCTATCCCGCTTACATAGACCTGCTGACAAGCTGATGCGCCCAGCGCGCCGGACTGCAAACCGACGCCTGGGAGGCGCATGACCGAAGACCAACTCGAACAGGAAACCCTGGCCTGGCTGGCCGACGTGGGCTGGCAACACCGCTATGGCCCAGACATCGCGCCCGACGGCGCGGCACCCGAGCGCAGCGACTACCGGCAGGTGCTGCTGGTGGGGCGGCTGCGGCAGGCGATCACGGCGCTGAACCTGGGCGTGCCGGCAGTGGCACGCGAGGATGCGCTCAAACAGGTGATGGACCTGGGAACGCCGGTGCTGCTGGCCGCCAACCGGCAGTTTCACCGCTTGCTGCTGGCCGGTGTGCCGGTGCAATACCAGCAAGATGGCCAGACTCGCGGCGACTTCGTTCGACTGATCGACTTCGCCGACCCGGCCTGCAACGACTGGTTGGCGGTCAATCAATTCTCGATCACCGGGCCGCACCACACGCGCCGGCCCGACATCGTGCTGTTCGTCAATGGCCTGCCGCTGGTCTTGGTAGAGCTGAAGAACCCGGCCGACCCCAACGCCGATGTCTGGAAAGCCTTCGACCAGATCCAGACCTACAAGGAACAGATCGCGGACGCCTTCCAGTACAACGAGTTGCTGGTGATTTCGGATGGCACCGATGCGCTGCTCGGGTCGCTGTCGGCGAACACTGAGCGCTTCATGGCCTGGCGCACGATCGACGGCGCAACGCTCGACCCGCTGGGGCCGTTCAACGAGTTGCAGACAATGGTGCCGCCGCATTACCTGTTGGACTACCTGCGATTCTTCGTGCTGTTCGAGGACGATGGCGGACTGGTCAAGAAGATTGCCGGCTACCACCAGTTCCATGCGGTGCGCTCGGCGATTGCCCAGGTGATCACAGCGTCAAGCCCGTCCAGTGCGCCGAATCTCAAGGGCAAGGGCGGCGTGGTCTGGCATATCCAGGGCAGCGGCAAGAGCATCACGATGACCTGCTTTGCGGCCCGGGTGATGCAAGAGCCGCTGATGGCCAACCCGACGATCGTAGTGATCGCCGACCGCAACGACCTGGATGGGCAATTGTTCGGCGTGTTCTCGCTGGCGCAAGACCTGCTGCGCGAGCAGCCTGTGCAGGCCACCACCCGACAGCAACTGCGTGTGCTGCTGGGCAACCGGCTGTCTGGTGGCATCGTGTTTGCGACGATCCAGAAGTTCATGCCCGGCGAGGACGAGGACGCTTACCCGCTGTTGTCAGACCGCCGCAACATCGTGGTGATCGCCGACGAGGCCCACCGCACGCAGTACGGTTTCGAGGCCAAGCTCAAGACCGTCAAGCAACGGCCACCCGCAGCAGCCGTGGTGACCACCGGCAGCGGCGAACCTGCTGCGGTCTACGTCGGCTTTGCCCCGCCGGCTGGCACGGTGGACCGCTACCAAGTCGGCTACGCCCAGCACCTGCGCGATGCGTTGCCCAACGCCACCTTCGTCGCGTTCACTGGCACACCGGTTTCAGGCGAGGACCGCGACACCCGTGCGGTGTTCGGTGACTACATCAGCATCTACGACATGCAGCAGGCCAAGGAGGATGGCGCGACGGTGGCCATCTACTACGAGAGCCGCTTGGCCAAGTTGGGGCTGAAGGCCGAGGAACTGGCCACGCTCGACGACGAGGTGGATGAACTGGCCGAGGACGAGGAAGAAAGCCAGCGCGCCAAGCTCAAGAGCCGCTGGGCTGCGCTGGAGCAGGTGGTGGGCGCCGAGCCACGCATCGCGAGGGTGGCAGCCGATCTGGTGGATCATTTCGAGGAGCGCGCGAATGGTCAAACAGGCGGTGCCCAGACCGGCAAGGCGATGGTGGTGAGCATGAGCCGCGACATCTGCGTTCGGTTGTACGACGAGATCGTCAAACTGCGCCCCGCTTGGCACAGCGCCGACCCCGAACACGGCGAGATCAAGGTCGTGATGACCGGATCGGCCAGCGACAAAGCACTGCTGCGCCCGCACATCTACAGCGCCCAGGTGAAGAAGCGGCTGGAGAAGCGATTCAAGGACTCCGCAGACCCGCTGCGCATGGTGATCGTGCGCGACATGTGGTTGACCGGATTCGACGCCCCTTGCGTGCACACGCTCTACATCGACAAGCCAATGAAGGGCCACAACCTGATGCAGGCGATCGCCCGGGTGAACCGGGTGTTCAAAGACAAGCAGGGCTGCCTGGTGGTGGACTACATCGGCATCGCCAACGAACTGAAGTCGGCGCTGAAAGAGTACACCGCCAGCAAAGGCAGAGGCCGACCGACGGTGGATGCCAGCGAGGCTTACAGCGTGCTGATGGAAAGGCTCGACGCGCTGCGTGGCATGTTGGGCGGCACGAACGGCAGCGGGTTCGACTACAGCGACTTCTTGAGCGGCGGCCACAAGACGCTGGCCGGCGCAGCCAACCATGTGCTGGGCATTCAGGACGGCAAGAAGCGATTTGCCGACACGGCGCTGGCGATGAGCAAGGCTTTCACCCTGTGCTGCACGCTAGACGAGGCCAAGCAAGTGCGCGAGGAGGTGGCATTCTTCCAGGCGGTGAAGGTGATCCTGACCAAGCGCGAGATCACGCAGCAGAAAAAGACCGACGAGGCGCGCGAGCTCGCGATCCGCCAGATCATCAATTCGGCCGTGGTGTCAGACGAGGTGGTCGACATCTTCGACGCCGTGGGTCTGGAAAAACCCAACATCGGCATTCTCGATGACGCTTTCCTGGAAGAGGTGCGCAACCTGCCCGAACACAACCTGGCGGTGGAGTTGCTGGAACGGCTGCTCGAAGGCGAGATCAAGTCGCGATTCAAGGGCAACCTGGTGCAGGAGCGCAAGTTCTCGGAGATGCTGGCCGACGTGGTGCAGCGATACCAGAACCGATCCATCGAGGCCGCCCAGGTGATGGAAGAACTGGTGCAGATGGCCAGGAAGTTTCGCGAAGCGGCGAACCGCGGTGAGCAGCTGGGACTGACCGAGGATGAGATCCGCTTCTATGACGCGCTGGCCAACAACGAGTCTGCCGTGCGCGAAATGGCCGACGAGACACTGAAGAAGATCGCCCAGGAACTGACCCTGAGCCTGCGGTCGAATTTGAGCGTGGACTGGTCAGCAAGGGACAGCGTGCAAGCCAAGCTGCGCCTGTTGGTCAAGCGCATCCTGCGCAAATACAAATACCCACCGGACCAGCAGGACGGTGCGGTGGACCTGGTGCTGCAGCAGGCCAAGGCACTGGGCGAGGCTTGGGCGTAGGCCGCGGACAGTGACCGCATGACCCCGATGTCCAACTCGGCGTTGCCACCGAGCTGCCAACTGCGGGTGCAGGACCGGCCTACCGCTCGCCGAGTTGCCACCAAATTGCCATATTTGGCGTATTGAGCCCCAAAAAGCGTAAACATTCGGTAGACCCGTAGGTTCGATTCGTTGCCGCGCCGAAATCTCTGGACACACTGAACTTTTCCCTGTACCGTGCGCTGCCATGGAAGCGGTGGTCATTGAGTGGGATGCGATCTCGGCGATAGGCAGGGCGAGCACGGCGCCGTTTGCCGA
>JBILYN010000435.1:0-3700 GCA_044377715.1 Aquabacterium sp. | reverse complement strand
TCGGCGCGGCTGTAGCCGGTGTTGCGGACAAAAGCCTGGTTGACATATTCGATGCTGGCATGGATGTCGGTGATGACGACGTTCTCCGGGCTTTGCTCGACCGCCAGCGACAGCTTGTGCAGCTCGGCCTCGGCCTGCTTGCGGGCGCTGATGTCGCTGAGCACGATGCGCATCGCACCGGATTCATCGTGTTCAGGACTGGCCGAGAGCTGGGCCCAGAACGGCAGACTCTGCGGCCCGAGCAGCCGCAACTCGCAGGATTGCGGCTGGCCGCTCTGCAGCAGCTGCTTGCGGAACAGGTAATAACCATCCTGGTCCGGCTTGTGGACGAAGCGCGTGAACGGCAAGCTGATCAGCGCGGTCCGGGGCAGACCGAGCATCGTCGCTGCGCTGAGGTTGGCCTGCGAGACCAGCCCTCGCACGTCGAGGCTGCAATAGCCCACTGGCGCCAGGTCATAGAGATCGAAATAGCGCGCCCGCACAGCCTCCAGCGCGGCCTGGGCTTGGCGCAGCTCCTGGTTCTGCATCTCAAGCTCGATCTGGTGGACCTGCAACTCGTGCAGCAGGCGCTGCAGGGCTTCGGCCGACTGTGGCGGCTCGGTGGCCTGGGCAGTCTGGTCCCGGAATGCCGCTTCGGCACGCTGGCGCAGCGTCGCGTCGGTCTCGGGGGGAGGCGCCGCGCGTTTGGTGCTCATGGCCGGTCTGCCCGGTCTGCCTGGCCTGTGGCGCCCGGCGAGGCGGCCAAGCGTTCGGTGGTCGCGACCGCGTAGATCTCGCCTTGCTCGTTGACCAGCGCGGTGGCGGTGATCCACACATCGATCTGCCTGCCGTCCTTGGCCAGGCGCTGGTCCTGGTATGGCGCCAGTGTTCGTGCCTGCATCAGCTCGCGCACCCGGGCTGCGATGTTCTGGCGCTGCGTCGCCGGCACGCGGTCGACGTTGTTCAGCTGCAAGGCCTCGGCCTCGGTCCAGCCATAGATCCGCGTCGCGGCCGGGTTCCAGGCCAGGATACGGCCGGACAGGTCGATCACAGTGACCGCGTCGTTGGCATCGCGAACCACCACCGCCATGCGCAGCAACTGCTGGTTGGCCTCGCGCAACTCATCCTGCGTGCGGCGCAGGGCGCTGATCTCGACAAAGGTGATCACCGCGCCTTCGATCACGTTGTCCAGCGTTCGGTACGGCAGGATTCGCAGCAGGAACCACAGGCCGTCCAGTGTCTGCACCGCGGTCTCATGGGTCACCAGGCTGTCGAGCACGCCGCGGATGTCGGCCGCCAGGCTGTCATAGCCTGCAAGGTTCGACACGATGTGGCCAATCGGCCGGCCGATGTCGCTGAGGATCAGGTTGATCACCTGGGTCGCCGCCGGCGTGAAACGCAACAATCGCAGCTGTGAATCGACAAACACGGTGGCGATGCCGGTGCCGGCCAGCAGGTTGTTCATGTCGTTGTTGACCCGCGACAGGTCCAGCACCTTGGACTGCAGTTCGGCGTTGACGGTCGACAGCTCCTCGGCGACCGACTGCAGCTCCTCCTTCGAGGTCTCGAGCTCCTCGTTGGTCGACTGCAGTTCCTCGTTGACCGATTGCATCTCTTCGTTGGCCGCCTTGAGCTCTTCGTTGGCGCCCTCGAGCTCCTCACGGTTGGTCTGCAGAAACTCGTCCTTGGCGCGCAGCTCCTGCTGCAGCACGGCGATCCTGGCATCGACTGGGGCGTCCGGAGCCGGGGCGTCCGGAGCCGGGGCGTCCGGAGCCGGGGCGTCCGGAGCCGGGGCGTCCGGAGCCGGGGCGTCCGGAGCCTGCACCAGCTCGAAGGTCACCAGGTAGAGCAAGGTATCAGGCGCCGATGCCACAGCGTTGACCACCGGCATGATGTCCAGCTTGACCCCGCTGAACTGGCCGTTCGTCTTGACCCGCAGGTTCGGGCTTCGCACCGCTTGCTGGCTGTTGACGGCCCGGCGCAGCCCGATGGCCAGCGCGGGTTCCAATCCTTCGCGCGCCATCTTCAGGATGTTGCTGACGCCAGCCTCGCCAGGTGCGGGCTCCAGGAACAAGCCGGTGCGGCCGTGCAGGTACAGGATGTCACCCTGGCCGCTGACCAGTGCGGCCGCGGGCACCGCTTGCTGCAGCAGCGCTTGCTCGACCAGCTCGCGCAGTGGCCGCTTCGCCGAGGCACCAAACCTGGCGCTGCCAGGCAGCGGTTTCGACCCCATCACCGGCAACATCGGCTCGAAGCGCGCCGGCGCCAGCCACTGCGCGCTCTGAATACCCTCTTTGCGCTGGTACAGCTTGGCCGATCGGTCGATCACCGTGAACAGCTCGCCAAAATCACCGATGCCCTCGGAGTTGCCGAGCAGCAGCAGCCCACCCGGGTTGAGCGCATAGCGAAACAGCGGGATGAGTTTTTGCTGCAACTCGACGTTCAGGTAGATCAACAGGTTGCGGCAGCTGATCAGGTCGAGTTTGGAAAACGGCGGGTCTTTGATCAAGTCCTGCTCGGAGAACACCAGCATGTCGCGGATGTGTTTGTGGATCCGGTAGCCCTTGGCGTCAGCATCGAGGACAAAAAACCGCGCAAGACGCTCGGGCGTGATGTCGGCCGCGACACTGAGCGGAAACAGCCCCGCTCTGGCGCTGGCCACCGACTGGCTGTCGATGTCGGTGGCAAAGATCTGCGCGGTGCAGTTCAGGCCCAGCGTCTCGACCAGCTCCTGAAACAGGATCGCGATCGAATAGGCCTCTTCGCCCGTCGAGCAACCCGCAGACCAGACGCGGATCACGTTGCCAGGCGGTTTACCGGCCAACAACTTGGCCAGGCCCTGGTCCTTGAGCGCCTGGAAAGCCTCGGGGTCGCGAAAAAAACTGGTCACGCCGATCAGCATGTCGCGAAACAGCGCTTGCACCTCGGCCGGGGTCTGCTGCAGGTACTTGACGTAGCTGTCGATCGCTTCGATCTGGTTCACCGCCATGCGCCTGGCGATGCGGCGCTCGATCGTGCCAGGCTTGTACTGCGAAAAATCATGGCCGGTCTGGGCCCGCAAAAGCACAAAGATCTTCTGCATCGCGTTCTCGGCCTGCGGCGGCGCCGCTGCCAGCAGCCGCGGCAGCTTGCCATAGGCATAGCTGGCGTAAGCGATCAACTGGGCCGGCATCTCGGCAGGCGGCAGCACGTAGTCGACCAAGCCGTTGGCGATCACGCTGCGCGGCATGCCATCGAACTCGGTCGACTCAGTCTTTTGCGCCATCACCATGCCGGCCTCGCCCTTGATCGCGCGCGCGCCCAGCGTGCCGTCGCTGCCGGTGCCCGAGAGCACGATGCCGATCGCGCGCTCACGCTGGTCCTGGGCCAGCGAGCGGAAGAAGAAATCGACCGGCATGCGCTGACCCCGCCGCGCTGCGGGTTCGAGCAACTGCAAGCGCCCGTTGATGAATGCCATGTCGCGGTTGGGCGGGATGATGTAAGTGCAGTTGGGCTGCACCACCATGCCGTCCTCGACCTCGAAAACCTGCATCCGGGTGTAGCGCCGCACCAGTTCGCCGAGCAGGCTCTTGTGGTCGGGCGCCAGGTGCTGCACCAGCACGAAGGCCATGCCGGTGTCGGCGTCAACGGGCATGCCGGAGAAAAAAGCCTCGAAGGCCGCGAGGCCACCTGCCGAAGCGCCGATGCCGACCACCGGAAAGTTCGCAGGCGCCGGGGATTG
>JBILYN010000148.1:0-10939 GCA_044377715.1 Aquabacterium sp. | reverse complement strand
GCAACTGCGCGAAGGCGAGCGGCCTGCGGGCGCTGCAGCAGGTGTGGAACTCGCGCCTATCCTGCAGCGAATCCACCAAGCCACACGACTGCATGGCCGGCAATTTGAGCTCGACATCACGGAGCGCGTTGCCACCCGCGGCCATGCCCAAAGGCTCGAACGTGTGATCGGCCATGTTGTGCAGAATGCACTCGACGCCACGCCTGCCTCGGGTACCGTGTCGGTTCGGCTGGCTCAATCGGTCGGCCGTGCGATGGTGGTGGTCGGTGACAGCGGTGCAGGCATGAGCCCTGAGTTCATACAGCAGCGCTTGTTCCGCCCCTTCAACTCCACCAAGCGCAGCGGCATGGGCATTGGCTCTTACGAGAGCTTTCAATACATCAAGGAACTCGGCGGGAGCATCGAGGTGAAAAGTGAACTGGGCCAGGGCTCGGTGGTGACGCTGTTGCTGCCATTGTTTGATCTGCGCACCGACTCCGACCTGAGGGCAGCAGCATGAATGTTGCGCAGGCGCCGCTGCTGATTGTCGAGGACGACCTCGCACTGCAAAAACAGATCAAGTGGTCGCTCGACCGTTTCGAGATCGTCACGGCCTGCGACCGTGAGTCGGCGCTGGTTCAGGCGCGCCGCCACCAACCCTCGGTGGTGACGATGGACCTGGGCCTGCCGCCCGACCCCGATTCGGTCAGCGAGGGTTTCAGGCTGCTCGAGCAATTGCTGCAGATCGACCCCGACACCAAGGTGATCGTGCTGACCGGGCAGAACGACCAGGCCAATGCGCTGCGAGCTGTTGCGCTCGGTGCTTACGATTTCTTTGCCAAGCCCTTCGAGCCCGAGCTGCTCGGGCTGACGATAGACCGGGCTTTCAGGCTGTTCGAGTTGCAGGCTGAGAACCGGCGTCTGCAAACCCTGCACCAACCCGACGCGCTGACGGGCTTGCTGACCCGCGACCCCGAGATGCTGCGCCTGTGCCGGATGATCGAGCGCGTGGCCAGCAGCGACGCCACCGTGATGTTGCTGGGCGAGAGCGGCACCGGTAAAGAGGTGTTTGCACAAGGCCTGCACCAAGCGTCCAAACGCAGCGGCAGATTCATTGCGATCAACTGCGCGGCGATTCCCGAGGCCTTGCTCGAGAGTGAGCTCTTTGGCCATGAAAAAGGCTCGTTCACCGGCGCGACCAAGACCACAATGGGCAAGATCGAGACCGCCCATGGCGGCACACTGATGCTCGACGAGATCGGCGACCTGCCGCTGTCTTTGCAAGCCAAGCTGCTTCGATTCCTGCAAGAACGCAAGATCGAACGCGTCGGCGGCCGGCAGGAAATCGCGGTCGATGTGCGGGTGGTCTGTGCGACGCACCAGAACCTGTTGGCGCAAATCGAAGACGGGCGGTTTCGCGAGGATCTTTATTACCGCCTGGCCGAGATCGTGATCGAGATCCCGGCGCTCAGGGACCGTCACGGCGACGCTGTGTTGCTGGCGCAGGCCTTTCTGCGTCGCTTTGCCCAGGAGTCGCGCCGCTCGGCGATGTCCTTCGGCGAGGAAGCGCTGCTTGCCATCGCGCGTCACCGCTGGCCCGGCAATGTCAGGGAGTTGCTCAACAAGGTCAAGCGCGCCTCGATCATGGCCGAGGGAGGGCGCGTTGGCTGCGCTGATCTGGGGCTGGGCGCAGACGATCCTTCGCAGATCGGCAGTGAGGCTGAACTCGACCTTCGGGTCGTTCGCGAGAACGCCGAGCGGCGGGCTGTGATTGCTGCGCTCGCGCGTGCGAACGACAATATCGTGCGTGCCGCCGAACTGCTGGGCGTCAGCCGGCCGACACTCTACGACCTGCTCAAGCGCCTGGCGATCCGGCAGCGCGTCGAGATTTGAATCCAGGCGGTCAAAGCCGTCCCAGCAGCGCAGTGACTTCAGGCTGACGGTTGAATTTGTTGCCCAATTGGGTCAGCCGGTCGAGTTCGGCCTTGGCCTTGGCCTTGTCGCCCGAGTCGAGCAAGACCTTGGCCAGTTGAAGCCGGTACGGCGCCGCATCGGATGCCAGAGACAAGGCCTTGTTCGCTGCCTCGACCGCTCTGGCCCACTGCTTGTCGGCCGCCAAGGTGCTGGCCAGTGTGTCGAATGCGGGCGCGCTGTTGGGCGCCAATGCGACTGCCCGCTCGCCCATTGCCACGGCGCCAGGCGTGTTGCTCAGCGCCATCAGCCAGGCCACGTTGTTGGTGGCTGCGGCGTTGTCGGCATCGATGGCAAGCACCTGTCGGTAGCGCTTTTCAGCGCTTACCCATTCCCTTGCTGACAATGAAAGATCACCCAGATAGAACAGAAAGCCGACATCGCCGGGGTGTTTCTTGAGCCAGTCTTGCTCGAAGCGGCTCGCATCTGCCGCCTTGTTGCCAGCCAGCAGTGCGTAGTGCAGTCGCGAAGGCAGTTCGCGCAGGTCTTTCTTGTCCAGACCCGAGCGAAACGCAAGCGCTGCTGCGCCCCAGTTCTTGCGCTGGGTCTCAACATCGCCCGCCAGCATGAATCCCACCGCATCCGCGGGGCGTTGCTTCTGAACAGTTTTGGCCACTTCGATCGCTCGTTCCGGGCGTTTGGCGATCAGCTCCAGCGTGATGAGCTCGCGTTGTGCGGGCAGCAGGTCTGGTGTGATCACGAGGGCATTTTGGAGGCTGCTGATGGCCGATTCGGTGTTTTGCGTTGCCTTGTAGGCTGCCGCCAATCCCAGATGAGGCTGAGCTGAATTCGGCTGCATCTTGACCAGCTTGCTGTAGCTGGTGATGGCCTGGTTGAGTTCGCCCGAGGCCAGCTGTGCGCTGCCCAGCAGCAGCAGCATGTCGGGTGAGTTGGGCGAGGCCGCGAGCCCGGCCTGCGCGGCGTCAAGCCCTGCTTTGGCCTGGCCGCTGGCCAGCAGGTAGCTCACCAGCGCGACCCTTGGGCCGGTGTCGCCCGGGCTGGCCTTGATGGCCTGATCGATCAAGGCGATGACCTCTGCCGGTTTGCTGCCGCTGGTTTTGGCTTTCAGGTCGGCCAGCGCGAGCAAGGCTTGTACGTTCCTCGGCTGCACCGTGATCACCGCTTCGAGCCGCTTTTGCGCAAGTTCTGGCTTGCGCTCGAACAGGTCGATGCTGGCCAGGCTGGCGATCGACGGGAAGTACACCGCGTCCTTGGTCAATGCCAGGTCGAAGCTTTTCTTGGCGCCCGCCAGGTCCTGGCGCAGCAGCAGGACCCGCCCCCGCAGGTGCGGTGGCAGTGGTTTGTCAGGCTGTTTCTTCTCCAGCACCGCAATGGCTTCGAGCGCCAGGTCCCATTGGCCGCGCTGGGTGTGCGCGCTGATGAGCGCGAGGTCGGTGACCGACCCTGTGCTGGTGCTGGCAAGAGATCGCAGTTCGCCGAAAGCGGCGTCATCATGGCCTTTGTTCAGCTCGTTGAGTGCGAGTGCAGTGCGTATCTGCGGGTCGTTCGGCTTGGCCTGGTTGGCGCGCTTGAAAAAGGTGTCAGAAGCTTTTGTGTCGCCGCTTTGCAAGTGGGCCTCGGCAGCCAGCACCAGCAGGTCGGCTGCTGGGGGCTGTACATCGAGCATAGGCGCCAGCACGCTCAAGGCCTTGGCGGGCTGGCCTGACCGTAGGTAGGTGCGCGCCAGCATCTTGCGCGGCGGCATGAACTTCGGTGCCAAAGTCACGGCCTTGTTCAGGTGGGTTTCGGCTTGCACCAGCGCGTTCAGCTCGAACTCCACCGCGCCGGCGATGTACAGGAGCCGAAGGTTGTCTGGCATGAAGCGCAGCAGCTGCTGTGCGAGTTCACGCGCCTGAGGGTATTGACCGTTCAGGTAGGCCATCTGCAGTTCAAACAAGCGCGCCTGCGCGCTCTGCGGCGCTGCCAGCTTCATCGCGGCAGCCTGGCGTGTGGCGGCTGCGGTGTCGCGGCGGTACAGCTGCAGCGCGATCAAGGCCTCGTGTGCGGGCAGGTAGTCTGGCCGCAACACGAGTGCCTGTTCGAAGGCCTTGGTCGCAGCGTCGACGTCGCGTTTGCCATCGAGCAGCAGCTTGCCTTCCAGGTAGGCCGCATCAGCGCTGCGGGCCAAGGCCGGCCCGCCGGCCTTGAGTTCTTGGAGGGCAGCGTCGACCCCGCTCTCGCCTTGGCTGGCGATGATGCGGGCCCGCAGCAAGCGTGCCGCCGCAAAATCAGGCTGAGTCTGCAGCACCTCGGCCAGCAATGTCTCGGCGCGCTCGCGTCCACCGGTGCGCAGATAGGCCTCGGCCAAGCTGGTGTGCAGGTCGGCTGATGCGGCGGGATCAGTGGTCTTGGTGTTGCCAAACTCCTCGATCAGTTTGGCGTGCTTGCCACGAGCCAGCATCGCTTTGGCCAAGGCCGCCATCAGCGTGTCGCTGCGGTAAGTCGAGTCCATGGCCTTTCGGAACTCGACTTCCGCTGCCGCCGCGTCGCCGCCTTCGAACAGCGTCTTGCCCAGCAGGTAGCGGGCTTCGCCTGACGACGGGTCTTGCTGCAGCACGCTTTTCAACTCGATGGTGGCAGCGTTGAGCTCGCGCTTGTCGATCTGCTGGCGTGCCGCTTGCAGCGACTGCTCTTGCGTCCTGCCGCCGCAAGCTGTCAATACGACGGCAATGGCCGCTGCTGCGACGGCGCCAAGCCGGCCTGATCGATGCATTTCCGTTCTCCCTGAACTGCTTTGCGGAATTGTCATCGGCGCGAAGCCGCTTTCAGTCATCATCGGATTGGCGTGAGGCGCTCGAATTCACGTTTCGCTGTAACGCGACGCTTGTGCGGTCTGGGCCAACGCTGTCGAGATTCTTGACAGGCTGCGCTTCGAGTCGCACCCTGGTTTCGAATGAAGCCGCTCAAACTATTGATATGCAATGACTTTTTTTGCTGACCTGGTCTTGGCACGGGAGTTGCTCAAGCTTGTGGGCAAGTCCACCAACCTCTTCTGGAGATCTCCATGAAAACCCGGTTCAAATTGAAAGTCATTGCCGCTGTCGCTGCTGCTGCAGTCATCACCCTGCCAGGCCTGGCAAGGGCCGACGCGATTGCGCAATCGATCCTTGACGTGAGCAGTTTCAGATTCATGATTGGCAATGACGCCGCAGGCGGCGGCACGTCATTGGTCGGGTCAGGTATCAGCATCACCTCGGCCAACACCGTCGACTCTTTCGCCAAGCTCAATGGTGTTGTCGACAACGGCACCCCCATTCCTGGACTTCTGAGTGGGGAAGCGGGCACTAAGTCTTGCGTCGGCGCTGGCTGCCCGGGGGTCTATGTGGGGGGCACCAAGCTGCTGCAGTCGAGTTCCGCGCCCTTCGCAACCTATACCGGCTCGACCGGCGTGGTGACCGGAAACGCGATCAGCGGTAGTGCGCAAGCGCTCACCGACAACACTGTGTCGCTCAAGCCCACGGGTGAAGGCAGCACACAAAGCAACGTCAACTTGAACGCCACTTTCACGATCGTCGTAGGAACAGCGGGTAATAGGCTTCAAACAAGCTTTGACGCTACGCAGTTCCTTCGCGCCAACATCAGCGACCCAGGGTTGGCTTCCGCGTCTGACAGCTGGGTCATGACGCTGACCGGCCCAGGCACGGTGTTCGTCTGGGTGCCTACGGGCGCGGCGCCAGGTGCGATCACCGGAGGAAAGTCATTCGCCGAGGCCTTCAGCTTGACGAATACCGTGACTGACCTGACACCTGGCCTGATGAACGACCCGCTGGAGATCAATCAGTCCGTGTCGGCGGGGGGCTATGGGTTCGAGGCCGAAACGGGCGTCCTCGGTATGGGCACTTACACGCTGTCGATCCGTCACACTGGTGCGGCCGATGCCAGCTTGGTTCCCGAGCCGGGTAGTCTGGCGATGCTTGGCACCGGGCTGCTGGTCGCGGCGCTGTCGACGCGCCGCCGCAAGCCGAAAGCGTAAAGCTTTGCAGCGCAGGCCTGGGCCACGATTGCCGAGCCAACAGCTGGTGCGTCGATGAACTCCGCGATGAGTGGGGCTGGTCCAAGTGGCGAAGCTGATGTTGAGGCCCAGGTTCGCGGGGCGTCCGGTCGCCGCGACCTGCAGCCCCGTTCGGTCGCCGAGGTGGTGGCGATGGTTCGCGCAGCGCGGGCGCGGCGCGAACCGCTCTACCCAACCTCGACCGGCATGAATTGGGGTTACGGTTCGGCGCAGGCGCCGGTGGCCGGCTGCACCCGGATCGACCTGTCGGCGATGCGCGCGATCCGCAACGCCGCCGAGATCTCACTGGCCAACCCGGTGGCGGTGATCGAGCCCGGCGTCACGCAAGGGCAGTTGCATGATTTTCTGCAGCAGCACTGCCCCGCGCTGACCTTCAACGTCACCGGCTCGGCGGTCGAGTCCAGTGTTCTTGGCAATGCGCTGGATCGTGGTGTCGGCTATCACGGGCCGCGCCACCAGGACATCTTCGGTCTGGAGGTGGTGACCGGCCAGGGCGAGGTGTTGCGCACCGGATTTCGCCGGCTCGGTGAGTCGTCGCCGCTGGCCCACACCCATCCCTGCGGTCTGGGGCCGATGCTCGACGGCTTGTTCTCGCAGGGCAACTTTGGCATCGTCACCAGCGCTTGTTTCCGTCTGGTGCCGCGCCGACCGCGCGAGGTGGCGGTGTCGATGGCCTTGCGCGATGCGCAGCGGCTGCCTGAGTTCATCGACTTGCTGGCGCAGTTCAAGCGCGAGGGCTTGATCCAATCGGTCAACCACATCGGCAACCGGGCGCGTACCCGGTCGACGCTGATGCACGGCGTGGTGCGTTATCTGGTCGAGCGTTGCGCGATGACCGACGCCCAGGCTCGGGTGGAGGCCCAGGCTGCGCTGGCGCTGGCAGCGCCGCAGGAGTGGACCAGCCTGGGGGCTGTCACTGGCAATACCGGGCAGGTGCGCGCGGCGGTGATCGAGATGCGGCGGCGCGTCCGTGGGCTGGCCAGGCTCATGGTCGTGACCGAGCGTCGCCTGGATTGGGCGTTCAAGCTGGTCGACTGCTTGCGCAGCATGCCGCTGGTCAGGCGTATGGCGGCGGTGTTGTCGGCGATCAGGCCGCTGCACGGGCTGTGCCTGGGTCGCCCGACCGATGTGGCGGTCGACAACCTGCTGTGGCAGTTCGGCGCGCCACAGTTGCCGGCTGCCGAATTCGAACGATCCGACTGCGGGCTGCTCTACATCAGCCCTGCGCTGCCGATGGATGGCCAGTTCGTCGCGCGCATGCTGGACGAGTTGCAGCGCCTGGCCCAGACCCATGGCCATTCGCTCTACATCACGGTCAACATCGAGACGCCGACCTCGATGGTGGCCGTGATCAACCTGCTGTTCGACCGCCGCGATGCCGAGCAACAGGCGCGGGCGCAGCGTTGTGCCGACGAAATGAACGAGCACTTGCGCCGCGCAGGCCTGGAGGTCTACCGCGCGCATGTGGACATGATGGCGGGCATCGTGGCGCGTGACCGGGAGCATTGGCGCATCGTCCGCAGCCTGAAGCTCGGGCTGGACCCCGACAACATCATCGCGCCCGGTCGCTACAACCTGCCGGGCTAACACGACGCCAGCGATGTAGCCCAGCCGCTATGCTCGTCCTCGAGTCCCGGCTTCGGGGCCTGCAGACGCGGTGAAGGGCTTGGGCGGTATGTGGTGGTTGAAATCAGTAAGCAGGGTCTGGGCAGACCTGTCGGTCTCAGCCTCGGTTGCGGGCTTTGTCGCGGTGCTGGTGGGCTACACCAGTTCGGTGGCGATCGTGTTCCAGGCCGCGCAGACGCTGGGCGCGACGCCGGCGCAGACAGCGTCCTGGATGTGGGCGCTGGGCCTGGGGATGGGCCTGAGCTGCATAGGCTTGTCGCTGCATTACCGGCTGCCGGTGCTCACGGCCTGGTGCACGCCGGGTGCGGCGCTGCTGGCTGCCACCCAAGGCGTCAGCCTGGCCGAGGCGACCGGGGCTTTCGTCGTCTGCGCGCTGTTGATCACCACGGCCGGTGCGACCCGATGGTTCGAGCGCTTGATGGACCGGCTGCCGATGGCGGTGGCCGCGGCGCTGCTGGCCGGGGTGTTGACGCGCTTCGGCCTGGATGCGGTGTTGTCGGTGCGCAGCGCGCCTGGTCTGGTGCTGCTGATGACGGCGGCCTATCTGGCAGGCAGGCGTTGGTGGCCGCGCTACGCTGTGCCAGGCGTGCTGCTGGCGGGCGTCGCGGTGGCGGCAGCGCAAGGTCGGTTGCAGGCGGGCGCACTGCTGGGCTTGGGATCGACGGTCTGGGCCAGCCCGGTGTTCGTGATGCCGCAGTTCAGCCTGTCCGCGTTGGTGGGGGTTGCGCTGCCCTTGTTCATCGTCACGATGGCCTCGCAAAACCTGCCTGGTGTGTCGGCGCAGCGTGCGGCAGGCTTCGCGGTGCCGGTCTCACCGGTGATCACCGCGACCGGCTTGGTGACGCTGGTGCTGGCGCCTTTCGGGGCCTTCGCGATCAACCTGGCCGCGATCACCGCGTCAATCTGCATGAGCCCGCAAGCCCATGCCGACCCGGCTCGGCGCTACACCGCGCCGGTGATGGCCGGCGTTTTCTACTGCCTGCTCGGGCTGGCCGGCGGCGCGGTGACGGGCTTGCTGGCGGCCTTCCCGCGCGAACTGGTGGCTGCGGTGGCGGGACTGGCGCTGTTGGGGACGATCGCCAGCGCGCTGAGCCTGGCGCTGAAGGACGAGCGGCACCGCGATGCGGCGGCCCTCACCTTCCTGGTCACGCTGTCGGGCGTGACGATTGGCGGTATCGGTGCGGCATTCTGGGGTGTGCTCGCCGGCGCGGTCACGCTCGCTGTGCAACACTGGCGGCCCCAACGCTAGAGCCCGCCCACCATGAAGCTGTTGTTCGTCGCTGACCCGCTGGAATCCTTCAAGACCTACAAGGACACCACCTTCTCGATGATGCGCGAGGCGGCGCGCCGCGGCCACCAACTCTGGGCTTGCGAACCTGCCGACCTGGTCTGGGTGCGCGGGGCGCGGGTGGTGGCCCGCGCGGCGAGGGCGATCAGGCTGACCGGTGACGAGCACGCCTGGTTCGAAGTGCTGACCCAGGCCGAGCTCGCGCTGGCCGACACCGACGCCATCGTGATGCGCAAGGACCCGCCGTTTGATGCCGAGTTCTTCTACGCCACCCACTTGCTGGGCCAGGCCGAGCGCGAGGGCGCCAAGGTCTTCAACAAGCCGGCCGCGCTGCGCGACCATCCCGAGAAGCTCGCGATCATGGAGTTTGCGCAGTTCATCGCGCCCACGCTGGTCACGCGCAGTGCTGACGCGATCCGCGCTTTCCATACTGAGCACCAGGACATCATCCTGAAGCCGCTCGACGGCATGGGCGGCATGGGCATTTTCCGCGTCGGCCCCGACGGGCTGAACCTGGGCTCGATCACCGAGACGCTGAACCAGGGCGGCGTGCAGACCGTGATGGTGCAGAAGTACCTGAGCGAGATCGTCAAAGGCGACAAGCGCGTGCTCGTGATCGGCGGCGTGCCGGTGCCGTTCACGTTGGCGCGCATCCCGCAGGGCAGCGAGATCCGCGGCAACCTGGCTGTGGGCGGCAAGGGCGTGGCGATGCCGATCACCGAGCGCGAGCGCGAGATCGCCAACGCGCTGGGGCCGGTGCTGGCCGGCCGGGGCCTGCTGCTGGTGGGCTTGGACGTGATCGGTGACTGCCTGACCGAGATCAACGTCACGAGCCCGACCTGTTTCCAGGAGATCACCGAGCAGACCGGTTTCGATGTGCCGGCGATGTTCATTGACGCGCTGGAGTCGGCGCTGCGATGACCTTGGCAGCGCTTCTGACCGCCGGGGCGCGGTTCGCGCCACTGGGCCGGGACGGTCTGAGCAACCAGCTGCCCATCGCCTTGCTGTCACTGAGCAGCCTGGGTGCCGACGAGGCCAGGTTGGGCGAGTTTGCCGCCGGCCACGCGGCCTGTCTGGCGCCTGCGCCTGCGCCGCAGGTCTGGCCGGCAGGTGACCCCTGGCGCGACCGTTTCGGTGAGCCCGAGGCTTGGCCGGCCTACCGGGCGCTGTTTGCCGAGTGGATCGACGCCGAAGACGCAGCATCGGTGCTGTCGCAGGCCCTGCCGGCCTTGATGCCGGGCTGCGGGGGCGCCGAATTCAACGGTCTGGTCCGTTTGGCCTGCGCGATTCGCTCGCGCCACCTCGGTGAACTGGTCGACGCGCTGGCCTACTGGGCTTGCAGCTACCAGGGGCTGGGCGCTTTGGCCGACATGCCGGGCCGCGTCACCGACCCCGAGCGACTGATGCGCCGCCTGCAGGCCGGGCGATCACGCCAGCCGCTGATGTCGCAGCGCATGGTTCACGCGGCGCGCAGCCCTGCGCTGCGCAGCGAGATCGCTGCGCTGGCTATCGATGCGAGCAGCCTCGAGCGTTTGTCGCGTCTGTCGGCCAAGGCCTACGCGGGCACCGGCAACCCTAGCGCGCTGCAATTGGTGGCCGCTTGCCATGCGATGCGTGTCGTGCAGGGTTTCATCGACGAGCCCTTGCCGGCGCTGCGCTGGTTCTGGCAGGCCTGGGCCACGGCCGTGGTGGCGGCGGGACTCAAGCGCCTGCCACCGATGCCGGTGCAAGACTGGGACCGGATCGTTGCCGCGGCGCTGGCGTCGGACGACGAAGACCTGATCAAGCTGGTCGACAGCTGCCGCGGCGAGGAACTCGCCTATGGCGGCGACGATTGGCGCCGGGCGGCCAGCCGCCCATCCATTTCCAACAGGACGATGCCATGAAGACCCAAGCTGCTGTTGCGTGGCAAGCCGGTGCCCCGCTGACGATCGAGGAAGTCGACCTGGCCGGCCCGCGTGACGGCGAGGTGCTGGTCGAGGTCAAGGCCACCGGCATCTGCCACACCGATTACTACACGCTGTCGGGCGCCGACCCCGAAGGCCTGTTCCCGGCCATCCTGG
>JBILYN010000470.1:0-3380 GCA_044377715.1 Aquabacterium sp. | reverse complement strand
CACAACGCGACATCAAGGAGCACGCAGGCGCATCGGGCCTGCCCCGCATGCCAGCGGCGGAGTTGGAGTCGGCGGTGCTGGAGCAATTGCGCGGCCATTTGCGCTCGCCTGATGTGGTCAGAGAGGTCCTGCCGCAGGCCCAGAAATACGACACAACCCTGGACGAGGCCATTGTCACGGTGGCCATGAAACGACTCGACGATGTCTGGGACCAGTTGTTCCCTGCTGAGCAGATGCGGATTGTGCGGTTACTGGTTCGTCAGGTGAATGTCTCGCCCAACAACATGTCGATGGATTTGCACCCCACGGGCATCCAGCGACTGGTGCTTGAGTTGCATCACAAGAAGCTTCAGCCCGAGTCGGCCGAAGAAATGGAAACGGAGACTATGGCAAGAGCGACCTTCAAATCCGAGCCACAGGCACCACTGAAGTGATCCAATCCAGCGACGGCCGGATCACGCTGTCGGTGCCGATTCAGATCAAGCGGCGCAGCGGGCGAAAACAAATGACTCTGCCCAACGGGCAATCAGGTCAGCCGGGCAAACTGCTGCGTCCTTGGGACGCGGCTGCCACGCCGCTGCAACTTGCGCTGGCCAGGGGCCACCGGTGGCTGGCCATGCTGGAGTCCGGCAAGGTGAAAAACCTCACGGAAATTGCTGCGCTGGAGGGAGTTGACAACAGCTACGTAAGCAGGATGGTCAACCTGACAACGCTGGCACCGGACATCGTCGAGGCGATCCTCGAGGATGCGCTGCCGGATCACCTGACGCTGTTTGATCTTGCTGTGGACCCACCTGCGCTGTGGGAGGAGCAGAGGCTTATATTGACTGAAGTCCAACGCTCGACAAAATGACGATAGCTCAAACATACCGCTTATTCAGCTGGTGTTTTTTTGCAATCAAGTTACCGTTAACTCACTGCCTCATCCACGGATTCTTATTTGCTAAAGCATGACCTAGCCGGAGATGCCCGCCAGCGCCGTTAAATAACCCTCCCCCCGCGCCTCGGCGAACAAATCCAGCGCCAGTGTGAAGCCCGCCTGCACCACCAGCCCGATGCCGATCGCGTTGGCCGCGTCCCATTTTGAGAAAAACGCGATGAGGCAGGCCCCGAGCACAAGTAACAGCAACTCGACGGTTTTGTACAGTTTGAAGTTGGCCATCACCGTTTGCATGCGCTCGGCTTCTGCTTGCTTGAACTGAGCCGGTGCACTGGTCAGCTGCGTGCTCAGGCTGGCCAGTTGCGCATCGGTGCGCGCAAAAATGGTGACGCCCACCACCAGCTGCATCAGCGCCACCACCACCAAAGGCAGCGCCATCCAGCGCAGGCGGTGGCCGTGGGTCCACAGCCAAACCGCCAGGCCCATCGCCATCAAGGCGGCCAAAATGAAAAGTACGCTTTCTTGCTTCTCCCCGACAAAATAATCCGTCATGTCTTTCACCATGTGCATGTCTCCTGTGTTCATGATCTGTGCCGCTCAATGCCACTGGGCATCCATGCCCAAGCGGCCCTGCCGGTAGGCTGCAGGCGTGGTGCCGGTCCAGCTTCTGAAGGCCCGGATGAAGGAGTTGCTTTCCTGAAAACCCAGCAGCCACGAAATCTCTCCGGCTGAAATGTCGGTGCGGCTCAGGTAATGCCGCGCCAGTTCATGGCGCACCTCGCTGAGCAGTTCTTGAAACCCGATCGACTCTTCAGCCAACTGCCGCTGCAAAGAGCGTTTGCTGATGGCCAGCCGTTGGGCCACGGCGTTGATGCTGCTGGTGCCTGCGGGCAGGGTCTCCAGCAAAACAGCCCTGACCCGCTCGCGCAAGCTGGCTTGCGCGTGCAGCGCCGACAGTCGGCTGTTGAGGGCCGGCTCAAACGCCGCCCACATGGCCATGTTGTCGGTCAAGAAAGGCCGGCGTCCATCCTGCGCCGAAAACGTGATCTGGATCTGTTCAGAGGCACCCAAAGCACAGCCAAGGTAAGCCTTGTAGGGCGCAAGATTCAAGGGCAAATCCGGCACAGAGGCCGCCAAGGGCTCGATGCGCTCGCGCGTACCCAGCCGCGACAGTTGCGTGAAAAACACCAGCTCCGAGACACCCAAGCTGCGGGGAATCGGCTCGGCGCTCCCGTAGCAGCTGAGCGTGACTTGCGTGCGGTCTGCGCGGATGTCGACCACCATGTGCAAGGGGCATATCAAGCGTTTGTAATGTGCCAGCCGCTGCAGTGCGGTGTTCAGGTCGGGGCTGCACAGGCAGGCGAACATGGCCGGGTCAAAAGCCTCCACTGACATGGCCTGCGCGAGTTTCAGGGCCAGCTCGTCGTTGCCGGCGGCCTGTTCCAGTCCGCGCCACAGGTCAAAGTACTGCGCGGGCGACAAACTCGCACCCCCCGGGCGTGCAAACAGGTCACCTGGCAGCCGCGCCAAGCTCAGCACATCGGCGGGGGCGTATCCCATGTCCAAGATGAGCAGTTTCCAACCCATCTGCACGGTGAAGCGTGTGGCCTGTTTCACGGAGTGGTGCTTTCTGACGTGTCTGGGAGTTTCGAGGGTCGAACTACTTGGCTTGGCTCATGATGGCCATGTCAAAGATGCGGTCCCCGAAATACTTGCGGATGAACATTAGGGGCTTGGCCATTTTGCCGATGACGTAGCGGGTTTTGGGTCGGCTCGAACGTACAGCCTGCAATATGGCATCGGCCACCACCGAAGGCGGCGAGGCTGCGCCCTGTTTGGCATAGGTGCTGCGCATGGCATTGGCCATTCCCTGCGCCATAACGTGGTATGGGCCTTGGCCCGAACGCGCCAACATGGGCTCGAGCATCACGCCGCCCCATTCGGTGGCAATCACACCGGGCTCGATGATCACCACCTGGATGCCGAAGGGCGCGAGCTCGATGCGCAGGCAATCGCTCCAGCCTTCCACCGCATGCTTGGTGGCGTGGTACCACGAGCCCAGGGGCGTGTACATCTTGCCGCCCATAGACGAGATGTTGATGACCTTGCCCGCCTTTTGGCGGCGCATGTGCGGCAGCGCCAATTGCGTGAGCCGCGCCATGCCAAACAGGTTTACTTCAAATTGGTAGCGAGCATCGGCCAGGGTTGATTCTTCCATCGCGCCGAACATGCCAAAGCCCGCGTTGTTCACAAGTACGTCGATGCCGTCGTGACCCGCGGTGATGATATTCACGGCCGCGACGATCTCGGCGTCCACCGAGATATCCATCTGCAGCGGTATCGCGCCCAGGGCACGCAGGTCTTCCATTTGCGCCACACGTCGGGCCGCCACGTAAACCACCAGGCCCTCTTGCAGCAGACGTTTGGCCGTCTCTTTGCCCATGCCGGACGATGCGCCGGTGACGAGTGCCACTTGTTGTTTGGGGGATGTGGAAGATGT
>JBILYN010000454.1:0-3523 GCA_044377715.1 Aquabacterium sp. | reverse complement strand
CTGGCCTATAGCCGTGTCACGACTTCAGGCCACAACAGCTGCGACATCAGCGCGGCAAGCCGGCCCAGGCCAGCGCCCCACCTGGCGAGGTCGGCGGGCCGTCGGGCCGGGTCGGGCGCCAACAGCTGTTCAATAGCGGCCAGCACGGGTGCGGGCAGGTCCGGTCTCAGGGCGGCGAGCGCTGTCGCAGGCTCGCGGGCGATCTGGTGCAGCAACTCACCCAGCGACGAGGCCTGGTGCGGCCGGCGGCCGGTAAGCATCTCGAACAACAACACGCCCAGCGCATAGGCATCGCTGGCCCGACTGGCGGGAGCGCCGGTCAGCAACTCCGGCGCCATGTAGGACGGCGTGCCCAAGGTCAAACCGGTGCGGGTCATGCGGGCATCGTCGAGTCGGGCGACGCCGAAATCAGCCAGCTTGACCTGTCCCTCGGCCAGGTTGACCAGAACGTTCGCGGGCTTGAGGTCGCGATGAACCACGCCCCGGGCATGGGCATGGGCCAGCGCAGCCGCCAGCCTGGCGCCGATGCGCAGCACCAGGGTCTCGGGCAGCAATCGGTTGGGTTGGGTGTAGCGGCTCAAGTCGACGCCGCGCACACGTTCCATCGCCAGCCAGGCTCCGCCGGGTTGCAGCCCGGCCTCGAGAACGGCCACGATGTCGGGGTGGTCAAGCCGCCGGGCCAGCTCGGCTTCGCGTTGCAGCCGTGCCAGCCACTCCTTGCGCCGTGGCTCGGGCAGGTCGACCGGCAGCCGGATCACCTTGACCGCGACGCTGTTGCCGGTGCGCAGGTCGACCGCTTCGAAGACTTCTGCCGCGCTGCCCTCGCCAAGGCGTTGCCCCAGACGGTAGCGCCCGGCCAGCAGGGTCGAGGCGCCGGCATGGGTGGCAGGCAATGGCGCGGGTGCGTCGCTCTTCAGCGAGAACCATGCCATCTTGAACCTCCTGGGCGGCCCCTCTGTGCGGACTCTCGAAAACCTTATCACGGCCGCAGATCGATCGCCATCCTCGCACAGCGCCCGGGGCGGCGCGGGGGCTTCCGGCCTCAGGCGGACGCCGATCCGGCCTGGCGGCGCTTGAGCAGCATGCCGATCCCGAGCACAAGCAACGCTCCGATCACGCCGGCGGTGTAACGCACCGCAGCCGCCGCCTCGCCGGGGCCGGCCTGCGGCACCATGTGGTCGATCGCTGGATCGCCCACGGCCATCGTGCCGGCGATCCAGCCCAGCAACATGCCCCCCACCGTGATGACTGACGGGAAGCGGTCCATCAGCTTGATCACGAACTGGCTGCCCCAGACGATGATCGGGATACTGACCAGCAGCCCGAAGATCACCAGCGGCATCTTGTGGTCACCGCCCGCGCTTTCGGCGGCACCGGCGATCGCGATGACGTTGTCTACGCTCATCACCAGGTCGGCCACGATCACGGTGCGCACCGCCGCCCACAGCCTCTCAGAGCTCTGGATGTTGCCGTGCTCGTCTTCGTCACCCGGGGCCAGCAGCTTGACGCCGATCCACAGCAGCAGAATGGCGCCGACCAGTTTGAGGTAGGGGATCGCCAGCAGCGTGAGCGCAAAGAAGATCAAAATTACACGAAGCACGATGGCGCCGACGGTGCCCCAGAGAATGCCCTTGGTCCGCTGGGCCGGGGGCAGCTTGCGGCAGGCCAGCGCAATCACCACCGCGTTGTCGCCACCCAGCAGGATGTCGATCATGATGATCTGGCCGACTGCGATCCAAAATTCAGCGTGCATGAAGGGGTCCATCGACAGTCCTTTGGAGGTTTTTCGGCGAGCGCCCGGAGTTTTGGGTGCGTTGGCGGCGGTAGCAGTACGGAAACAACATCGCAGCGCTGCCGGCCTGCAGGCCGGCAAAGCGCGCGCCTTACAGCAGCGCCTTGAGCAGCTTGGCCATCTCGCTGGGGTTGCGGGTGATGGTGAAGCCGCATTCCTCCATGATCGCCAGCTTGGCGTCTGCGGTGTCGGCCCCGCCCGAGATCAGCGCGCCGGCATGTCCCATGCGCTTGCCCGCAGGCGCGGTGACGCCGGCGATGAAGCCGACGATGGGTTTTCTCATGTTGGCCTTGCACCAGCGCGCGGCTTCGGCCTCGTCCGGGCCGCCGATCTCGCCGATCATGATCACCGCATCGGTGTCGGGGTCGTCGTTGAACAGACGCATCACGTCGATGTGCTTCAGGCCATTGATCGGGTCGCCGCCGGTGCCCACTGCCGAGCTCTGGCCCAGCCCGATCTCGGTCAGTTGCGCCACTGCCTCGTAGGTCAGCGTGCCCGATCGCGAGACCACGCCGATCCGGCCCTTGCGGTGGATGTGGCCCGGCATGATGCCGATCTTGATCTCCTCGGGCGTGATCAGCCCGGGGCAGTTCGGCCCCAGCAGCAGCGTGCGCTTGCCGCCCGCGGCCTCTTTGGCGCGCATCTTGTTGCGCAACTCGAGCATGTCGCGAACCGGGATGCCCTCGGTGATGCAGATCGCCAGGTCCAGGTCGGCTTCGACCGCTTCCCAGATCGCTGCGGCAGCGCCGGGCGGCGGCACGTAGATCACGCTGACGGTCGCACCGGTCTGGCGTGCAGCCTCGGTCACGTTGGCGTAGATCGGGATGCCTTCGAAATCCTCGCCGGCCTTCTTCGGGTTCACACCGGCGACGAACGCGTTCTTGCCGTTGGCATAGGCCGCGCAGCCCCGGGTGTGGAACTGACCGGTCTTGCCGGTGATGCCCTGGGTGATGACCTTGGTGTCTTTGTTGATCAGGATGCTCATATCGTGCTCAATTGGTTTGGCCCGCAGGCGAGACGCGTTGTGTTCCCAAGTGGACGCCGCGGAACCGGCTTTGCCGGGCCGCTGGCGTCGCCCCCTTGAGGGGGAGAGCGCCGCAGGCGCTTCGGGGGTGGGTCATTTCACAGCCGCAACAATCTTGGCGGCCGCCTCGGCCATGGTGTCGGCGGCGATGATGGGCAGGCCGGACTCGGCCAGCATCTTCTTGCCCAGGTCCTCGTTGGTGCCCTTCATCCGCACCACCAGCGGCACCGACAGATTGACCGCCTTGCACGCGGCGATCACGCCGTCGGCGATGGTGTCGCACTTCATGATGCCGCCGAAGATGTTGACCAGGATGCCTTTGACATGCGGGTTCTTCAGCATGATCTTGAAGGCCTCGGTCACCTTCTCGGGGGTCGCGCCGCCGCCCACGTCGAGAAAATTGGCCGGCTCGCCGCCGAACAGCTTGATCGTGTCCATCGTGGCCATCGCCAGACCGGCGCCGTTGACCAGGCAGCCGATGTTGCCGTCCAGGCTGATGTAGGCCAGGTCGAACTTGCTGGCCTCGATCTCGGCCGCGTCTTCTTCGTCCAGATCGCGGCAGGCGACGATCTCGGGGTGACGGAACAGCGCGTTGGGGTCGAAGTTGAACTTCGCGTCAAGCGCTTTGATGCCACCGCCGGCTTCTAGGATCAGCGGGTTGATCTCGGCCAAGCTGGCGTCGGTCTCCATGTAGCAGCGGTAGAGCT
>JBILYN010000014.1:0-33454 GCA_044377715.1 Aquabacterium sp. | reverse complement strand
TCGACATGGCATCCACAGGATCTGCAGGCACGGGAATGACTTCGGGCTCGAGGCCTATCCCGAAAGACGAGAAGATGGTCATCTTCGCGTCGTCTCTCGGGACGGTGTTCGAGTGGTATGACTTCTACCTTTTCGGCGTGATGTCAGCGATCATCGCCGCGAACTTCTTCACCGCGCTTGACCCCGCGACGCGAGACATCTTCACGCTGCTGGCTTTTGCTGCCGGTTTCGCGGTGCGGCCTTTCGGCGCGATCATCTTCGGCCGTCTCGGCGACATGGTCGGGCGCAAGTACACGTTTCTGGTGACGATCCTGATCATGGGTCTGTCGACTTTCCTGGTGACTTTTCTGCCCAATTACGCGACCTGGGGCTTGGCTGCACCAGTCGCGCTGATCTCGCTGCGCCTGCTGCAAGGTCTGGCACTGGGCGGCGAGTATGGCGGTGCTGCCACCTATGTGGCCGAGCACGCGCCGCATGACAAGCGCGGCGCCTACACCGCGTGGATTCAGACCACTGCCACGGTGGGCTTGATGCTCGCACTGATGGTGATCCTGGGAACCCGGCTGACGGTCGGCGAGAAGGAATTCGCAGCCTGGGGCTGGCGCATTCCTTATGCGTTCTCGGGCCTGCTGCTGATCATCTCGGTCTGGATCCGGCTCAAGCTCAGCGAGTCGCCGGCGTTCACCAAGATGAAGGCCGAGGGCAAGACCTCGAAAGCGCCGCTGACCGAGTCCTTCGGCCAATGGGGCAACCTCAAGATCGTGATTCTGGCTTTGATAGGCGGCACCGCCGGTCAGGCCGTGGTCTGGTACACGGGTCAGTTCTACACCTTGTTCTTCCTGCAGACCTTCCTGAAGATCGACGGACCGACGGCCAACATCCTGATCGCGATCTCGCTGATCCTGGGCACACCGTTCTTCATCATCTTCGGCTCGCTGTCGGACAAGATCGGCCGCAAGCCCATCATCATGGCTGGTTGCCTGATCGCCGCGTTGACCTACTTCCCGCTGTTCAATGCGCTGACCACTTATGGCAACCCGAAGCTGCAAGCAGCGATCCAGAAGTCACCTGTCACGGTGGTCTCGGACCCGGCCGACTGCGGCTTGCTGCTGAACCTAACTGGCACCAAGGTGTTCACCAACGCCTGTGACGTCACGCGCAGCTACCTGGCCAATTCCGGTGTCAACTACGACAAGGTCGACGGTCCTTCTGGCACGGTCGCCACCGTCAAGGTCGGCGACAAGGCCGTGGCCGGCTATGACGCCAAGGCGCCTGGCGGCAAGGAGGAGAAGGCACGCTTCGAGAAGGAAGTTCGTGGCGCACTGAACGATGCGGGCTATCCGGCCAAGGCCGACCCGATCGTCGCGGGCTCGTACAACTGGTGGATGCTGGTGCTGATCCTGACCATCATGGTGATCTATGTAACGATGGTCTACGGCCCGATCGCCGCGATGCTGGTGGAGTTCTTCCCCACCCGCATCCGCTACACCTCGATGAGCCTGCCGTACCACATCGGCAACGGCTGGTTTGGCGGATTCCTGCCGGCGATCTCGTTCTCGATCGTCGCTGCTCAGGGCAATATCTACAGCGGCCTGTGGTACCCGATCATCATTGCCGCGATGACCTTTGTCGTCGGCATGTTGTTCGTCAAGGAAACCAAGGACGTGGACATCTACGCCAACGACTGACTCTTTGCGTCCGGGCCTTGCGCCCGGTGCAAGGCACCCGGGCGCGTCCCGGGTGACGCATGGACCGGTCTCAGACACGATCCATGCGTCACAGTGCCACGTTGTGCACTCACTTTAGAAATTATCGCTAGCCGCTATGTGGAAAATCTTCCTTGGTTTCATCTTGTTCGCCGCAGTCGCGCTCTGGATCCTGAGCAAGTCCGGCGCTGACGTCGACATGGGCGGTGAAAAGCACAACGTCGAAGCCGGCCATTCGGCGCCCGCTGCCGAGCCAGCCTCGGCAGCGTCTCACTGATCGCACGAAAAGTGCCGCACCCGCGGGTATCGCTTGATCGGTGTCAAGCGGCGTCCTGGGTTGCAGGCCTAGAGTGACAGGCTTCGAGATACCGAAAGGCTGTCATGTACCGCAATCTGTTCGTGCCGGTGGACGGTGGCGCGCTGAGTGAGCGCGCGATGCAAGCCAGCATTGACCTTGCCCGTCAACTGGGTGCCGCGATCACCGGTTTCGTGGTCGAGCCCGACGCACCGATGCCCACAGACACCATGCCGATGCAGAACTATGCTTTGGCAGCACGGCGTCATGTCGAGCGTACCGACGAACATGCGCGCGTCATTCTCACGCGTTTCGAGCTGAAAGCCAGCGAAGCCGGGGTGGTTTTCACCGGACTGCATGCCCACAGCGACGGCGTGGACCGCGCGATCATCGAGCAGGCCGAGAACTCGGGTTGTGACATGATCGTGATGCTGACCCATGGCCGTGGCGCGCTGGGTGAACTGCTGTTCGGTTCGCACACCAAGAACGTGCTGTCCAGGAGCAAGCTGCCGCTGCTCGTGCTGCGCTGAATCTCCCGGCCTGGGTTTTCAGGGCGCGAACAGGCTTAGCCGGTCCAGTCGGGCTTCGATCTTGGCCATCATCTGCCGGTAGGCCGGGCCGCCAACGCCGCCGAATCGGCGTTGAAACTCCTGGGCGCTGAGGGCTTCGGGCAGGTCGGCTGCCGCTGGCATCAACTCGTGCTCCTGCACACCCGCAGCGAGCCTTGCTTGCAGGGCCTGCGGGTGGCGAATGGCCTGCAGACCAAAACGGCTGCCCGCACGGTCGGCGGTCAGGTCATGAAAATTGAAGCCGCTGCCGCCCTGCGAGTCGGCCACTTCCTTGTAAAGCCCAACGGCGTCCGCGAACACGCCACTGGCTTCGGCAGCAAGCGCTGCCGACACCAGGAAGTGCTGGGGCATGTCGATCCGCGCCAGCAAGGTGATCTGCAGTGGCAGCAGCGGTGCATGGGGCAACAGCAGTGACAGGCTTGGCGGGTTGACCATCAAGGCCAACGCCATCAACGCGGCGCGGTTCTCCAGAATGGCACTGGCCGCATCGACCGAGCGCTGGCGTGCGAGCGCAAAGACCGGCGGCAGCAGTTGGGTCATCGACATCTGGCGCGCCGACCCGAAATCGCTGGCCGCGCGTGCCGCCGCCTGGGCATAGACCAGCAGCCTGGCCAGGTCAGTGGCCGGCAGCAAGCTGCTGGCCAGCGCTTGCAGTGGCTGGTCTGTCCACGCATAGGCCAGCGCCAGCCCTTGCGAGCTGAAGCCCACATGGACGAGCAAGCGCTGCACCAACTCGCTCTGTCTGCGCAGGTCGACCGCTTCGAGCAGCCAAGGCAGCATTTGTTCGGCCAGCCAGCAAGGAACGCGCAATCCGCCCAGCCGCACTTGTTCGACCTGCGGTAGAGCGGCGTCCTCGCGCAGCCAGACGTCGAGGTTGAGCCAGATGCCTGGCGGCAGGCTTGGCGACGCCAGGCTGACCTGGACCTTTGCCAGGCCGGCCTGCAGATGGACTCTCGCACGGGTCTCGCCAAACCGATGCCCTGCTTGATGGATCAGCAATTCCAGGTCGCGCTGCGACAGCGTCAGGGAATGGGTGATGCCCGGCAGTTTGCCGTTCGGGTTGTGTTGCTGCAGCAGTTGCATCGCGCGCGCGATGTCGTTGGCGGTGATCGCCGGCGTCTGGGGCACCAGCGCTGCCGACTCCAGCGCCAGCCACAGCCCCACCAGCAAACTCAGGACCAGCAGCAGTGAAACAGCCAGCCCGCGCAACAGCAGACCGATGGCGCGAAGCTTGCCGCGTGGCGGACTCGCTCGACCAGCAATCCCCGGTTTCGCAGTGCTGCTGCTACCAGACATCGACGAAGCGGGCGCCGCCGGTCTGGCTTGGCGCGCCTGTGCTGGCCAAGCCGCGTGTCAGCCAGGTGCGGGTTTCGGCCGGGTCGATCACCGCGTCGATCTCCAGCGTGGTGGCCATGTTGATCGCCGAGCCGCTGGCGTATTGCTGCGCAACCAGCTGGTCGTAGAGCGCAGCGCGCTCGGGGCCTTCGGCGGCGGCTTCGAGCTCCTTGCGGTAGCCCAGCTTGACAAATCCCTCCAGCCCCATGCCGCCGAACTCGCCGGTGGGCCAGGCGACGGTGAACACCGGGGCGTCGAAGCCGCCCACGGCCATCGCCTGTGCGCCCAGGCCGTAACCCTTGCGCACGACGACAGTGAAGCAGGGCACTTGCAGGTGCGCCGCAGTGACGAAGAGTCGGCAGGCGTGTCGCACCTGGGCTTGGCGCTCGACCTCGGGTCCGACCATGAAGCCGGGGGTGTCGCACAGGCTCAGGATGGGCAGGCCATGGGCGTTGCACAACTGCATGAAGCGCGCGGCCTTGTCGGCGCCGTCCGGGTCGATCGCGCCGCCCAGGTGGTGCGGGTTGTTGGCGAAGACACCTATCGGCCGGCCCTCGATGCGGATCAAGGCGGTGACCATGCCCGCGCCAAAGCCCGCGCGCAGTTCCAGCACGGATCCGGTATCGGCCAGCGCGTGCAGCACTGCCCGCATGTCGTAGACGCGCAGCCGGTTCTCCGGGATCAGGTGGCGCAGCGCGCGGGCGTCGCCCGCAGCCCAGCCTTGGGTCCGGCCCTGGAAATAGCCCAGATACTGGCGCGTGGCGGCCACCGCAGCGGCCTCGTCGGCCACCAGGATGTCGATCACGCCGTTGTGGTGCAGGTCGGCGGCCGGGCCGATCTCCTCGGGTCGGAACAGCCCGAGCCCGCCGCCTTCGATCATCGCCGGCCCGCCCAGGCCGATGTTGGCGGCCTGGGTCGCGATGATCACGTCGGCGCAGCCCAGCAGCGCGGCGTTGCCGGCAAAACAGCGGCCATGCACCACGCCGACCACCGGCACCTTGCCCGACAGCGCAGCGAACTGGCTGAAAGTGTGGTTGTTCAGCCCGGCAATGATCGGCATGTCGACATCGCCGGGCCGCCCGCCCCCGCCCTCGGCGAACAGCACGGTGGGCAGCTTCCACTGGTGGGCCAGGCCCAGCAAGCGGTCCTTTTTGTGGTGGTTGCGCCAGCCCTGGGTGCCGGCCAGCACGGTGTAGTCGTAGGCCATCACCGCGCAGCGACTGCGCTCGGGGCCGAAGTCGGCGCCGTTGACCGCGCCTATGCCGGTGACCATGCCGTCGGCCGGGGTGTTTCGCACCAGGTCGTCTAGCGTGCGGCGTCGGCTCTGCGCCGCGATCGCATAGGCGCCGTATTCGACGAAAGTGTCTGGATCGCACAGGTCGTCGACGTTCTCTCGTGCGGTGCGGCCGCCGGCCGCATGGCGCCGCGTCACCGCTGCGGGCCGGGCGGCGTCTAGCGTGAGCGCGTCGCGGTCGAACACCCGCTGCAGGTCGGGGCGGACATGGTCGAGGTCCGGCGCCAGCGTCGCGACGGCCTCGACCTGCGCCTGGTCGACCGGCGAGAGCAGCAGCAGCAACTGGCCTTCGTTGACGAAGTCCCCCGCGGCCACGCACAGCGCGCTGACACAGGCTGCGCCGTCCAGATGGATGCCGTGCTGCATCTTCATCGCTTCGAGCACCAGCACTTCGGCACCTGCGGCCAGCGTCTCACCGACCTTCGCGTTGAACTGCACCAGACGGCCCGCCATGGCTGCGCGCAAGCCGATCTGACCCTCGGGTATTTCGGGTATTGCCGTCGACTGCAAGGCGGCCAGCGGCGCTGCCACCGGGCTTGGCTCGGCGTTGTCGGTCTGGCTTTCGATCTGCGTGCGCAGCGTCGGCCATTGCGCCTCGATCCAGCGGGTGTGGACCTCGCCGTGATGCACTTCGGAGTTTGCGGCCAGCGCGCGCAACAGCGGCAGGTTGGTCGCCAGCCCGGCGATCTGGCATTCGGCCAGCGCACGCTGCGAGCGCCGCAGCACCGCGTCGAAATGTCCGCTGCGGTGGCTGACGATCAGCTTGGCCAGCAGGCTGTCATAGTGCGGCGACGGCGCTGCGCCGTGGCGAGCATGGCTGTCGACCCGGATCCCGGGGCCGCTGGGCAACTCGCAGCGGGTGATCTGGCCGCTGGACGGCCTCGCCTGGCCTTGTGCGTCCAGGGTCTCGGCGTTGATTCGCCACTGCACTGCGAAGCCGCGTGCCTGCGGCGGGTGCGCCGGGTCCAGGCCGATGCCGGCCAGCGTGCTGCCGGCAGCGATCGAAATTTGCGCCTGCACCAAGTCGACGCCGGTCACTTCCTCGGTCACGGTGTGTTCGACCTGCAGCCTCGGGTTGGCCTCAATGAAAACGAAGGGCAAGTCAGCGGATTGATCGTCGACCAGAAATTCGAAAGTGCCCAGGCTCTGGTAACCGGTGCTGCGGGCCAGTGTCAGTGCTGCCTGCAGCATTTGCTCGCGCAGCGCGGGGTTCAGGTTGGGGCTGGGTGCGATCTCGACCAGCTTCTGGAATCGGCGCTGCAGCGTGCACTCGCGCTCGCCCAGCGCCATCACCTGGCGACCGTCGCCTATCACCTGGATTTCGAGGTGACGGGCGCGCTGGATCAGCTTCTCGGCATAGACCTCACCGACGCCGAATGCTGCCAGCGCCTCGGCAGCGCAGCGTTGGTAGGCCTCGGCCAGCGCTTGCGGGGTATGGACCGCACGCATGCCGCGTCCGCCACCACCGGCCACCGCCTTGAGCATCACGCCGCACTGCGGGTCGATCCGACGCTGGTCTGCGAAAAAGGCTTCGATCTCGGCCAAGCTGGCCGAGGCCGTTCCTGGCAGCAGCGGCACACCGTGCTCGGCGGCGAGCCTGCGCGCGCTGGCCTTGTCGCCGAACATCGCCAGTTGCGCCGGTGTCGGGCCGATGAAGACCAGCCCGGCGTCCGCGCAAGCCTGGGCGAAGTCGGCCCGCTCGCTGAGGAATCCGTAGCCAGGGTGCACTGCTTCGCAGCCCTGCTGGCGTGCCACAGCGACCAGCGCGGCGATGTCGAGGTAAGCGGCCGGGCCGGAGGCCTCAAGCGCCACTGCTTCGTTGGCCAGACTGCGGTGCAGCGCGCTGGCGTCGTCGCGGGCGTAGACCGCGACGGTGGCGATCCCCAAGTCCTGGGCGGCGCGGATGATGCGGATGGCGATCTCACCGCGGTTGGCTATCAGTAGTTTTTTGAACATATCAGTTTTCGTTTTTGAGCATTCGGCGCAAGACTTTGCCCGCGCCAGTGGCCGGCAAGGCCTCGATGAATCGCACCGTCCTGGGCACCTTGTAGACCGCCATGTTGTCGCGCGACCATTTGATCAGTCCCGCCTCGTCCAGGTCCTGCCCGGGTTTGCGCACGATGAAGGCCCGCACCACCTCGCCGCGCTCGGGGTCGTCAACCCCGATCACCGCAGCCTGGGCCACCGCCGGATGGCGGATCAGCAGGGTTTCGACTTCTTCGGGGAACACGCTGTAGCCCGAGACCTTGATCATCTCTTTGAAGCGGCCCATGAAGGTCAGGTAGCCGTCGGCGTCGATCCGGCCCATGTCGCCGGTGTGGACCCAGCCTTCGCGCAGCGTCTTGGCGGTGGCTTCAGGCTTGTTCCAGTAGCCCAGAAAACTGCCTCGGCTCTTGAGCACGATCTCGCCGGCCTCGCCGCTGGCGCGCTCAATGCCGCTGTCCGGGTCGACGATGCGTATCGTCACGCCGGTGACCGGCTTGCCGTGGCTGCCCCAGCGGATCGCGTCGCGCGGCATGTAGGTGTCACAGGTGTGGGTCTCCGACAAGCCGTAAGCGGCCTCGAAGCTCTCGCAGTTCGAGGCCAACTCTCGCCACTGCCGGGCCAGGCCTTCGGTGAAGCTGATGCCGAAGCTGGTGACCGCGTTGATGCGCAGGCTGGCGAGGTCGAACTGGTTTGCCTGGGGCAGTGCCATGCAGGCGGCGTTCATCGGTGCGATGCTGTACCACCAGCTCACTCGGTGGCGGTCGATCGCCTGCAACACCGCCAGCGGGTCGAAGCGGTAGAGCAGCACCGTCGTTGCGCCGGCGTACACAGTGATGTCCACGCCCATCAGCATGCCGGCGATGTGGTAGAGCGGTGCGATCGCCAGCAGCACATCGTCTGCCTGCACGTTGTTGCATTGGGCGGTGGCAGCGGTCTTGAACAGCGCGTTGTCGAAACTCAGCATCGCACCCTTGGGCAGCCCAGTGGTGCCCGAGGTATAGGTCATCAGCGCGACCTGGTCCATCGCGATTGCCACGGGTGGGCAGGAGGCGCCGCTGCGGCAGACTGCGAGAAAGTCCTCGCAGTCGGCGGGCAGTTCGCGCGGCGCGGCTTTCATCTGCAGCAGTTCGGCCGGCACATCGATGCTGGCCTGGTGCTCGGGATCGTCGGGCAGCAGGTCGGCATAGTGCACGACGAAGACATGGGCCAGCGCGCTGGCGGCACGCACCTTGGCCACCGTGCCGAGCAGCGGTGCGGCCGCGACGATCACCCGGGCCTGCAGGTCGCCGAGCTGGTAGGCCAGCTCATGCTCTTTGTTCAGCGGGCCGCAGGGGCAGACCACGGCGCCCAGCTTCTGGATGCCGAAATGCGCCATCGCGTATTGCGGACAGTTGGCCATGAACAGCGCCACCGGGTCGCCGGCGCCGACCCCCAAGGCCGCCAGTCGGGCAGCAAAAGCGTCGCTCGCAGCGTCGAGTTCGGCATAGCTGATGGCACGGCCGTACCAAAGGTAGGCGGGCTTGTCGGGCTGGCGGCGGGCGTGGGCTCGCAGGTGCTCGTGCAAGGGCATATCGGGCGCCCCAGGGTCTTTCGGGTTCGATGGGTCCATGCCAGTTCGGGCCTCGGTTCTGGGTTGTTCAGCGGCCAGCTCCGGCGGCCAGCCTGCTCGCGATGCTAGCCAAGCAGCGCAGACAGCGCCCTCGGGGTATCCCCGTTCGCCGCCGCGCTCGAGTCAGGCGATCGTCCGCAGCTCGCCGGCACCAAACAGGTTGCTGGTGCAGCGACCGCAAATCGTCGGGTGGGCTGCTTCGCTGCCGACATCGTCGCGGTAATGCCAGCAGCGCTCGCATTTTTGCGCCGTGGCCGGCGTCACCGTCAGCGTCAGCGTTTCGGCCTTGGCCAGCGTCGCTTCTGAGGTGATCAGCACGAACTTCAGCGCATCGCCCAGCGAGGCCAGCAGCGCGTGGGTCTCTGGCGGCGCACCCAGCAGCACCTGGGCCTGCAGTGACGAGCCCAGGCCGCCGGCACTGCGAACGTCCTCGATCGCCTTGTTCGCTGCCTCGCGCACCTCACGGATCGCCGCCCATTTGGCCAGCAGCGCCTGGTCGGGCGTGGCGAGCGGCCAGTAAGTCTGCTTGAAGATCGATCCATGGCCGGGCGCGAACAGCGCCCAAGCCTCCTCGGCGGTGAAGCTCAGGAACGGCGCCATCCAGCGCAGCATCGCCTGGGTGATGTGCCATAGCGCGGTCTGCGCGCTGCGCCGTGCCACGCTGTCTGGCGCGCTGGTGTAGAGCCTGTCTTTGAGCACGTCGAGGTAGAAAGCGCCCAGGTCTTCGGAGCAGTAGATGCCGAGCTTGGAGACCACCGGGTGGAACTCATAGACCTCGTAGTGCGCCAGGATCTCGTCTTGCAGCGCGCTGGCGCGGGTCAGCGCGTAGCGGTCGATCTCGAGCATCTGCTCGGGCGCGACGCTGTGCTTGGCGACATCGAAGTCGCTGACATTTGCCAGCAGGAAGCGCAGCGTGTTGCGGATCCGACGGTAGCCGTCGACCACCCGGGCCAGGATCTTGTCGTCGCCAGCGATGTCGCCCGAGTAGTCGCTCGAGGCGACCCAGAGCCGGATGATGTCGGCGCCCAGCTTCTGGCTGATCACCTGCGGCTCGATGCCGTTGCCCAGGCTCTTGCTCATCTTGCGGCCCTGGCTGTCGACCGTGAAACCATGGGTCAGCAGTTGCCGGTAGGGTGCGCGGTCGAAGATCGCGCAGGCCAGCAGCAGCGAGCTGTGGAACCAACCGCGGTGCTGGTCATGGCCCTCCAGGTACAGGTCGGCCTCGGGCCCGGTGTCGTGGTGGCCCAGGCTGCCGTGTGAATCGGCATGGGTGCCGCGCAGCACATGCCAGAAGGTCGATCCCGAGTCGAACCAGACCTCCAGGATGTCGCTGCTCTTGGTGTAGTGAGGCGCATCCTCGGCGCCCAGGATCTGCTCGGCGGTGACCCGGCTCCAGGCCTCGATGCCGCCTTGCTCGACGATGGCCGCGGCTTGGTCGAGGATCTCCATCGTGCGCGGGTGCAGCTCGCCGGTCTCCTGGTGCAGGAAGAACGGCACGGGCACGCCCCAGCTGCGCTGGCGGCTGATGCACCAGTCGGGTCGGTTCGCGATCATGTCGCGCAGGCGGGTGCGTCCGTTTTCGGGGTAGAAACCGGTCTCGCCGATCGCTTCGAGCGCCAGCTGGCGCAGCGTCTTGGGTGCTTTGTCTTTCGTGAAAACGCCTTCGCCGTCGTCCATCCGGATGAACCACTGCGCTGCGGCGCGGTAGATCACCGGGGATTTGTGGCGCCAGCAATGCGGGTAGCTGTGGCTGATGGTCTCGGTCGCCAGCAGGCGTCCGGCGCCGCGCAAGGCTTCGATCACCACCGGTACCGCTTTCCAGATGTTCTGGCCACCGAACAATGGAAAGTCGGCGGCGTAGCTGCCATAGCCTTGCACGGGGTTGAGGATGTCCTCGATTTGCAGGCCGTGGGCGCGGCATGAATTGAAGTCATCCACACCGTAAGCCGGCGAGCTGTGAACCAAGCCAGTGCCGTCGTCGGCGGTGGCGTAGTCGGCCAGGTAGACCGGGCTGAGCCGGTCGTAGCCGGCGTCGACCTGGGCCAGCGGGTGATGGAACTGGATGCCGCCGAGTTTCTCGCCCAGCGCGGTGGCGAGCACCGTGCCGGCGATGCCGTAGCGTGCCAGGCATTTTTCGACCAGCGATGCGGCCAGCACCAGCAGGCCGCGCTCGGTGTCGACCAGCGCGTACTCGAGCGCTGGGTTCAGGTTGAGCGCCTGGTTCGCGGGGATCGTCCAGGCGGTGGTGGTCCAGATCACCGCGAACGCATCCCGGGCCAACGAGGCCAAGCCGAAGGCGGCGGCCAGCTTGTCAGGCTCGGCGCACAAGAAGGCCACGTCCAAGGTCTGGCTGCTCTTGTCGGCGTACTCGATCTCGAACTCGGCCAGCGACGAGGCGCAGTCGAAGCACCAGTAGACCGGCTTCAAGCCACGGTAGACGAAACCGCGCTCGATCACCCGTTTGAAGGCCCGGATCTCACTGGCCTCGTTGGCGAAGTCCATCGTGCGGTAGGGGTGGTTCCAGTCGGCCAGCACGCCCAGGCGCTGGAAATCGGCCATCTGCTGGCCGATCTGCTCGGTCGCGAAAGCGCGGCTCTTGGCCTGCATGTCGTCGCGGCTCAGCTTGCGGCCGTGTTTCTTTTCGATCGCGTTCTCGATCGGCAGGCCGTGACAGTCCCAGCCTGGGACAAATTGGGCGTCAAAGCCGGCGAGCTGCCGGGACTTGACCACCATGTCCTTGAGCACCTTGTTGACGGCATGCCCCATGTGGATCTGGCCGTTGGCGTAAGGCGGGCCGTCGGCGAAGATGAACTTGGGTGCATTGCATCGCGCGTCACGCAGTTGCTTGTAAAGCCCTTCGTCTTGCCACTGCTTGACCCAGCCCGGCTCGCGCTTGGGCAGGTCGCCGCGCATTGGGAACGGCGTGTCAGGCAGGTTCAGCGTGGCGCGGTAGTCGGTCGGTGCTGTGGGGTTCTGGGCGTCGGTCATGGCAGCGTCGCGCCGGTTGGGCCGGCGCGCTCATCGAGGCAATCGGTTGCCGTTGAAGGCGGGTGGCGCGGCCGTCAGAGGCCGGACGGCCGAACTTGTGCGTGCAGCGTCAGAGCGGCGAGCGCTGAATTCGGTCGCGCGTGTGCTGGCGGTGCGTGGCGGCGTGCAGGCCCGCTGCTGCGCTGTACAGGACGTTCATGGCTGAATTGTATGCGTCGGGTCTCGACGCCGGATGTCGCGCAAGGCTCGGCTGGGTACGCTTTGGAGGATTCAGCGCGCGGGTTGCGCCTCGAACCAAGCCCGGGCGTCGTCCGTGTCGCGGGCGATGCCTGACTGCAGCGCTTCGAGCGACGGGTACTTGCGCTCGTCATGCAGTTTGTGCAACAGGCTCACGCTGAGCAGCTTGCCGTAAGCGGCGTCCAGGCCCATGTCGATGGGCCAGTCCAGGCAATGCACTTCGAGCAGCACGCGGCCGGCGTCCTCGATGGTCGGCCGAACGCCCAGACTCGCGACGCCGCGCAGGATCCGTCCGCCCAGTCCTTGCACCTCGACCACGAAGATGCCCATCGCCGCAGGTCTGGCGTGCGCGAAGCGCAGGTTCATCGTGCGAAATCCCAGCGTGCGGCCGAGCTTCTGGCCATGCACCACATGGCCGCTGATCGCATAGGGCCGGCCCAGCAGCGCCGCTGCCCGCACCATGTCGCCGGCGGCCAAGGCCTCGCGCACGGCAGAACTCGACACCCGCAAGCCGTGGACCTCGTAGCTCATCATGCGCGCGACGTCGAAGCCTTGGTGCTGGCCGGCGGCGTCAAGCATCGTGTAGTCGCCCGCGCGGCGCGTGCCGAAGCGAAAGTCGTCGCCCACCAGCACGTAGCGCGCGCGCAGCCCTCGCACCAGCACCTCGTCTATGAAGGCTTGCGGGCTTTGCGCGGCGAAGCGCTCGTCGAAGCGCAAGACCACCGCTTGGTCGACACCGCAGCGCTCGAGCTCGGAGAGCTTGTCGCGCAGCGTCGCGATGCGCGCCGGCGCCGCTTCGGGATGCCCAGCGAGGCGCGCGAAGTAGTCGCGCGGATGAGGCTCGAAGCTCAGCACACAGGACGGCAGGCCGCGATGCCTGGCCTCGCTGATCAGCAGCGCCAGCATCGCTTGGTGGCCACGGTGAACACCGTCGAAGTTGCCTATCGTCACGGCGCAGCCGGCCGCGTCGCGCTGGTTGCCGCGTTGGCGCTCTCGGGCTCTGGCCGCGCCTTGGATTCCACGAAAAATCTGCATCGTCCGATTATCGCGATGCAGGCCTGCTGCGGACCGTCACCCGCCGAGGGTGACGGTCGGGCTCGGGCTCAGCCGGCGCGGGCGGCTGTCTCGGCAGCGTAGCGCTGGGTGGCTGCTTCCACCGCCTGGCTGTGGATCGCCGCAAGCTCAGGCCGGGCAGCGCGGGCGCGGTCGGCAGCAGCCTGAGTCGACATCTGGCCCTGCCAGCGCGGGAACACATGGCGCGCGATCAGGTCGTAGCTCTTGCGCGTGGCGTCGAAGTTGGCCCAGTTGTGGGCCAGCATCAGGTAGGCGCCAAAGCCACCATTCGACTGCTGCCAGAGCCGGTCGATCTGCTTGTTGACCATGTCGGGCGTGCCGATCGCGCCGAAGCCCGAGTCGTTGACAAAGGAGATCATCTCCTTGACGTTGTTGCCCGGCACCGCCATCTGCGGGAAGGCCGCCACGGCCTGGAAGTAGTCGAACCATTGCTCCATGCCGTATTCGACATCGCGGTAGGCCTGGTCCATGGTCTCGGCGCAGTGCACCATGCCCACCAGCCGCCACTTGTCGCGGTTGACTTTGGTCTTGTAGTGCGCGGCCTGGGCCTCCATCACGTCCCAGTGCAGCGCCAGCGCGTCGAAGCCTGCGGCGGTGGTCGCGCCTATCGACAGCAAGCCGATGCCGTGCATGCCGGCCAGCTTCGGTCCGGTGGGCGAGGCCACTGCCGGCACCGCGATGTCGAACAGCGGGTTGCTGTAGGGCCGCAGGTGCAGCCGGGCGTCGCGCAAGTCCCAGCGGTCGTTCTTGAAGGTGACCGGCTCGTCGCTGGTCAGCAGTTTCATGATCACGCCCAGCCCGTCTTCGAGCAGCGGCCGGGTCTGGGTCTGCGACAGGCCGACCATGATGCCGTCGCTGGGCAGCGATCCCGGCCCCAGGCCCAGCATCACCCGGCCTCGCGTCAGGTGGTCGAGTTGGACGATGCGCTCGGCCACCCACAGCGGGTTGTGGTAGCTCACACTCGTGACGCCCGAGCCAAGCTTGATATGACGTGTGCGCTCCGACGCCACCGCCATGAAGATCTCAGGGCTGGCGCTGATCTCGGTGCCGGCGGAATGGTGCTCGCCGCACCAAGCCTCGTCGTAGCCGCAGCGGTCCAGCCATTGCACCAACTCCAGATCCTGCTCTAGCGCCAGCGTGGGATTGATGCCGGGCTTGTGGAACGGCGCCAGGAAGATTCCGAATCGCATCCGATGACTCATATTGCATGTCTCCTAGAGGGACTGATCCCGGTCGGGTTGGCTGGGCATCCCGCCCTGACCGGGCCGGGGGGACACCCAGCCCTTGTACAGCGCGTGCACCGCGCTTGTCCAGCGGGTTGGCCCTCGGGTCGGGTGCGTGGCGTTGACGATTTACCCGCTATCGCGGCGTCTTGGCCATCAGCGCGGCGCGCTCGGCGTCACTGACGAAGCGCCACTGCCCCGACGCCGGCCCATCGGCCAGGGTCAGCGCCCCGAAAGCGCTTCGGTGCAGGCTGGTGCAGTGGTTGCCCACGGCCGCGACCATGCGCTTGACCTGGTGGTACTTGCCCTGGATCAGCGTCAGCCGCAGGCTTTTTTCGCCGGTGAGCTCGCAGCCTTCGGCCAGCACTGGCAGCGGGTCGTCGTCTAGCACCACACCGCGCAGCATCTGCTCGACCTGGGCTGCATCGACAGGCCGGTCGCAGCCTACCTCGTAGATCTTGGGCACGTGGTGCTTGGGCGAGGTCAGGCGGTGGATCAGCTTGCCGTCATCGGTCAGCAAGAGCAAGCCGGTGGTGTCCTGGTCGAGCCGGCCGACTGGTTGAATGCCGCGCCGGCGAAGCGCTGCAGGCAGCAACAACATCACGCTGGGCCAAGCGGTCGGCTTTTGCGAGCACTCATAGCCCGCCGGCTTGTGCAACAGCACCAGCGAGGTGGCCTGGAAGGTCCAGACCTGGCCCTCGACCTCGAACTGCAGGCCGTCGGTGGCCAAGTCGACGGCCGGGTCGGTCTCTATCCTGCCTGCAACGCGAACCAGTCTGGCGGCCAGCAGTCCGGCACATTCGCGCCTCGAGCCGAAGCCCTGGCTGAACAGGATGTCGTCAAGCCGCATGGATTGCAAGAATCATCAGGGTTGCGCTGTCACTCGTGCAACTCCAGCACGGTGAGGTGATTGTCCCTGGCCGGCCAGCTCAGCCCGACGATTCGCTCGTTGATCACGCCGGATTTGAACTCGCCCACCACCGGTCTGCCCAATCCGCTATCGAGTTTGACCTTGACCGAGGCGAGGCCTGCCACGCCGGGTGGGATGCCTTGGGCGGGCTGGCCGTCGAGCGAGACTTTGTCTCGCGGGTTGCCAAAATAAGCGCGCGGCCGGGTCAGGCTGACCACGGCTGCTGCGCTCTTGTCGGCGTCGGCCAGACGCTCGGGCCGCAGGTGGACGATGTTCGACGAGCGCGGGAACGGTGAGCGGTAGAAGTGCGTGGTCGCGAAGCCAGGTGCCTCGACCACCAGTTCGATGGCGGTGTTGGCGTCGGTGGTGATCGGTCCCCAGCGGCCGTCGGCGCCGACGACCTTGTCGACCAGTGCCTCGCCTCGCCTGACGCCAGTGCCTGCGTCGACCGCGTAGGCCGCCACTCTGGCGCCGGTCAGCGGCAGGTTGGTCGGGCCGGCAGCGGTGAAGCCATTGACCTTGCCGTCGAGCACGACCCTGGATTCTGGCGTCACTTGAGTCGGCGACATGGTGGCCGGCGCTCGTCCGGTGACGAATCGGTAGGCCGCCGCGAAGGCCTCGGGGTGATAACTGACCTCGCGGTGGTCGCGCGCTGGTAGCACCACGTTGAATGCCCCCTTGAGCGCCGGGCCTTCGAAGGTGACGTTGGTTGGTGTGCCCTTCATGCCTATCCACAGGCCGTCGGGCTGGGCGAACTTGTCGTTGTTGTCCGAGCGCAGCGTCATCCAGCGCGGGCCGGGCGTCACCTCGTCACCGTTCGGACCCTTGGCAGCGTTCAAGCCCATCAGGAACGGGCCTGCGCCATTGAACTCGTTGTTCGGCCGTACGGCTGCGTTGGCCTGCACGCCATGGTTGGGCGTGCCGCCGAGGATCGCGTGCGAGACCTTGGTCGCGCCGGCTCCGTTGGCGATGTAGTGGCGGATCGCGTTGCCGCCGCGCGAGTTGCCCATCAGCACGACCTGGGGTGCGCCAGTGGCCGCGAGCACCTTGTCGACTTCGGCTGCGAGGTGGCGCATCTGGTCGTCGGTCGAGCTGCGACCTTCCTGAGGCTTGGTGTCGTCGTCGCGCGATGACGGGTAGGGAAAATCGATGGCGTGCAGTCGCTCCCGCGGCCAGCCGTTGCTCTCCCAGCGCCAGACGGTGGTGGTCCAGAGTGCCGCGGTGTCGCCGTTGCCGTGAACGAACACGATCGGCGGCAAGGCCGTGGCTGGTGGCGGCGAGCTGGCGCAAGCCCCCAGCAAGGCGGTGGCCAGCAAGGCGGCGAGGGTGCGTCGGTGGAACATGGGGGCGGGAATCATGGATGTCCTGCTGGAGAGTGAGTCGTTCGAATGGCCAGTCAAGCCAGACCCAGATCGCGCGACGACGGCAGGTCGGGGTTGGACAGGCCATGGGCCGAGCGAACGGCGTTGAGCACGGCCCGCGCCGTCACTTCGGCGGCCAGCGCGCCCAGCACTGTGAGGTGACCCGCTTTGCCGCTGCCGCCGGTGGCCAGCGCGAACAGCGCGTCGCCGTCGCTGGCGGTGTGTACCGGGTTGATGCTGCGCGCCAGCCCAGCGTGGGCCATCGCGGCGAGCTTGTTGGTCTGGGCCTTGGTCAGCCTGGCGTCGGTGGCAACGATGCCTATCGTGGTGGCCATGCCTGCCATCAGCGGCGCCGGTAGCTGCCCGTCGCAAAGCGCGGCCATGATGTCTAGCGCTTGCCGGCCGTCGTCAGTGCGGGCGCCGGCGATCACCCGTCCCGTCGCCGGGTCGACCACATCGCCTACCGCGTTGACCGCCACCAGCGCGGCCACCGTGATCGCGCCGACCTTGATCGACGCGCTGCCGATGCCACCTTTCATTGCCCGCTCGGTGCCGAACAGCTTGCCCACCGATGCCCCAGCGCCGGCGCCGACGCTGCCCTGGGTCGGGTGGGAGGTCGATGCGGCCTCGCAGGCGGCGTAGCCCGCAGCGGCGTCGGGGCGGATGCGGGCGTCGCCGACCCAGAGGTCAAACAGCACCGCCGCGGGCACGATCGGGACGCGCGCGGCGCCAACCTGCACGCCGTGGCCTCTGTCCTCTAGCCAACGCATCACGCCATCGGCAGCGGCCAGGCCGAATGCACTGCCGCCGGTCAGCAGCAGCGCATGCACCACCTCGATCGTGGCGAGCGGGTGCAGCAGGTCGGTCTCACGCGTGCCGGGTGCGGCGCCGCGCACATCCACCCCTGCCACCACGCCTTGCTCGCACAGCAGCACGGTGCAGCCGGTCGGGCGACGCGGGTCGGTGAATTGACCGACCCTCAGCCCGGCGATGTCGGTGATGGCGCCTGGGAACATGGGGCGAACAACTACGCGCTGTGCGCGCCCACTCCGCGACGATGGCTGGCTTGCACCGCGCGGTTCAGGCGAAGACGCCGGCTGTGTCCTGCATCCGCGCCGACACTTCACCCAGGTGGTGCATCGTGTCGCCGTAGGCCATCTCGAGCATCGTCAGGCGCTTGAAGTAGTGGCTGCTGATGTACTCGTCGGTCACGCCGATGCCGCCGTGAATCTGGGTGCATTGCTGGCCGACATAGCGCATGCTGTTGCCCAGTTGTACCTTGGCCTGGCTGATCGCGCGCCGGCGCTGGTCTGGCGCTTCGCCGAGCTTGAGGCTGGCAAAGAAGCTCATCGAGCGGCCCAGTTCGGCCTGCATCTTGACGTCGGCGATCCGGTGGCGCAGCGCCTGGAAGTTCGCCAGCGTGTTGCCGAACTGCTTGCGGGTGTTCATGTACTCGACCGTGATCGCGAGCATCTTGTCCATCAGCCCCACGCCTTCGGCGCAGGTCGCGGCGATGCCCACATCGACCGCCTGCTCCAGCAGCGCGTAGGCATCGGCGCTGATCAGCGTGGCGCCGGCATTGGCCAGCATCAGCTCGCCTGCGCGTCCGCCGTCTTGGGTCGGGTAGCCGGTGGCTGTGACACCCGCAGCGCCCTTTTCGACCAGGAACAGGCCGATGCCGGACAGCTCATCGGCGTCGCCTGCGATGCGTGCGACGACGAGGAATGCGTCGGCCTCGTCAGCGGCAGGCACCACAGTCTTGTGGCCGCTGAGCGTCCAGCGGCCAGCTGATTCAGTGGCCCGGGTCGTCACATGGCTGAGTTGGTAGCGCGCGCCGCGCTCTTGCAGCGCCGGCACCACCAGCGCTTCGGCCGAAGCGATCTTGGGGTACCAGGCGGCTTGCACCACTGCTGGCGCGGCTGACAGCAGCGCGGGCACGACCAGCGCAGCGGCGACGAAGGGCGCGTTGACCAAGCCGCGGCCCAACTCTTCCATCACCACCATCGCCTCGGTCGCGCCCAAGCCCATGCCGCCGTGAGTCTCTGGCACGGCCAGGCCCGTCAGGCCGAGCTCGGCGAGTTCGCTGTAGACCTCGCGGGTCTTGCCGCCGGCCTTGGCCAGCGCGTGGCGGCGCGGGAAATCGAAGCCTTTTTCAACCCAGCGGGCCACGGCCTCGCGCAGGGAATTTTGGTCATCTGTGAAGTTGAAGTCCATGTTCAGGCTCCCAGCAATGTTTGCGACACGATGTTGCGTTGGACCTCGTTGCTGCCACCGTAGATCGTCGTCTTGCGCATGTTGAAGTAAGTGCCTCCCAGCGGCGCGCATTCGGCGGCGCCGTCGAAGTCGCCTTGCCAACCGGCTTCCATCGCCTCGTGCCGGAACGGCAGCGCTGCCGGTCCTGCGGCCAGCATCATCAGCTCTGCATAGCGTTGCTGGATCTCGCTGCCGCGGATTTTGAGCAAGCCGGCGACGTCGAGCGACTGTCCGCCGCTCTTCTCGGCCGACAGCACCCGCAGCACCATCATCTCCAGCGCGACGATGTCGACCTCGAGCGCGGCCACCTGGTCGCGGAATCGGGCGTCGTCGTAGACGCCTTCGGCGCGGGCGATGCGCTTGACCCGCTCCAACTCGCGTTTGGCGCGGTTGACGTCGGCGATGCCGGTGCGCTCATGCGAGAGCAGGAACTTGGCGTAAGTCCAGCCCTTGTTCTCCTCGCCAACCAAGTTGTTGGCCGGTACCTCGACGTTGTCGAACCAGACCTCGTTGACCTCGTGTTCGCCATCCATCGTGATGATCGGCCGCACCGTGATGCCTGGGCTCTTCATGTCTATCAGCAGGAAGCTGATGCCGGTCTGCGGCTTGCCCTCGGTGCTGGTGCGGACCAGGCAGAAGATCCACTTGCCGTACTGGCCCATCGTGGTCCAGGTCTTCTGGCCGTTGACGATGTACTTGTCGCCGTCCCTGATCGCGCGGGTCTTCAGCGACGCCAGATCAGAACCCGACCCCGGCTCGCTATAGCCCTGGCTCCACCAGACCTCGCCCGACGCGATGCCAGGCAGGAAGCGCTTGTGCTGCTCGGGTGTGCCGAAAGCCATGATCACTGGTGCGACCATCACCGGTCCGAAGGGCATGATCCGCGGCGATCCGGCCAGCGCGCACTCTTCCTCGAACAGGTGGCGTTGCACAGCGGTCCAGCCGGGACCGCCAAACTGCGTCGGCCAGTGGTAGCCCAGCCAGCCCTTGGCGCCCAGGATCTTGTGCCAGCGCTGCATGTCGTCGTACGACAGACGCAGCGCATTGAGCACTTTGTGGCTGATGTCCTTGGGCAGGTTCGCGGCAACCCATTGCCGGATTTCGGCGCGAAAGGCCAGTTCTTCCGGGGTGAAGTTCAGGTCCATGGTATTTCCTTGTTTGTCCCTAGACGCGGTCGGCGTCGGCTCGGCCTTGACTGAAGGATTGTCGTTCGGGGCCGGTTGCCATCACCGCCTCGGGACGGCCAGGCGGCAACATGCAGCGCAGATTTGCGCAAAACCTGAGTTTTTAGCACGGCGGTTCAATGAGGGTTTGTCCCAGCTGCGACAGGCTTGGCCCGGGCTGATGGCGGGATTGATGGGCCTGCGCCTAGAGCTAGGTTCGGCGGCTTCAGCTCGCCAGCGCCGAGCGCAGCCCAGCGCTGGCCTGCAGCCGGCCCACTTCAATGCCGTTCCAGTTGCGCAGCGCCAGGTCGCTGAAACCGCGCATGAAGACTTGGTCATCATCCAGCAGTCGGACCCGGGCTTCGATCACCGCGGCCATCACCACCTCGGCAGCGCGGGCGTTGTTGCCGTCGTCGAGCTTGATCGCCACGCCCAGCCCGGCCTCGGGCAGCGCGGCGCAGTACACGCCTTCGGCGCCGACCTTGCAGAACACGCGCTCGCCCAAGCGCTCCATCACCCGGGTGTCGAAGCGGCCGCTGCCAGCGACGAAGTACGGCGCGTTGGCCACCGCCTGGCGCAGCCGCTTGGCGGCTTGAGCATGGCCTGGCGACAGCCCGACGCCGGTGGCGATGCGGGCGAAGCCATGTGCCAGTTGGCGCAGCGGGATCGCGAAGGTCGGGATCGAGCAGCCGTCGGTGCCTGCCGGCGCGCTCCGCAGGTCGCAGCCGGTGGCCGCTGCCAATGCGGCGCTTACCTCGCGCATCACCGGGTGGTCGGGCCTGACGTAGCCGCGGACGAACTCGGCGGGGTCGCGGCCTGCGGCACGCGCCATCAGGCAGCCGACGCAGACGAAGCCCGAATGCTTGCCCGAGCAGTTGTTGTTCAGTGGCCCTGGGTTGCGGCCTTCTCGCGCCAGTGCTTTCAGTGCGCCGTCGAAGCTGGGCCATTGCACGCCGCATTCGAGCGCGTCCTCGGCGAGCCCGGCCTTGGCCAGCATCGCCAGCGCGGTCGCGGTATGCCGTGGCTCGCCGCCGTGCGAGGCGCAGGCCAGCGCCAGCTCTTCGTCGCTCAGGCCTAACGCATCGGCAGCGCCGCTGGCCACCAGCGGCAATGCTTGCAAAACCTTGCAGGCCGAGCGCGGAAAGATAGGCCTGTCCACATCGCCCAGCGACTGCACCAGCGAGCCTGCGGCATCGACAATGGCCAACGAGCCGCGGTGGAAGGATTCGATCGTGTCGCCGCGCAGCGCGTGCACGAGGTCAGGGTGGGCAGTGGTCACGGCAGGCATGTTTCCGATGGAGGTCGCGACTTTAGCGCTGCGCGTGGCCTGGTTGCTCGATCCTGCTGGCGTCAGCCAGTCCCCGCTCCTGAAGCCGCAGCGACTTCGCGCCCTTTGGTGCGCGACTCTCGGTGTGCGACCCAGATCGTCGCCGCGCAGATCACTGTGCCGCCGACCAGCGTGGAGTGGCTGGGCACATCGCTGAAAAGCAGCCAGCCCATTGCCGCTGACCACACCAGGTCGAGGAACTTTGCCGACTGCGTCGCCGAGATGTCGGCCGATATGAACGAGCGCGTCAAGCTGTAGTGGCCCGCGCTGCCCAGCACGCCGCACAGCACGATCGTTGCCCATTGCCAAGGTTCCGGCCATTGCCAATGCAGCAGCGCCAAGGGCAGGCTGAAAATCGACACCGTGATCGACTGCCAGGCCACGATCACACCCGGCGACTCATAGCGTGTCAGCGCCTTGGTCAGCAGGAACGATCCCGCGAACACCGGCGCCGCAGCCAGCATCAGCAAGTGGTAGCGCCCGCCGGTGCCCGAGAGCTTGGGCCCGACGACGATCATCACCCCGGCAAAGCCGATCGCAATCGCCAGCCAGCGTGACCAACGCATCGGTTCCTTGAAGAACACGTAAGCGCCGATCATGATGAAGATCGGACCGGTGAAGCCGATGGCCGTCATGTCGGCCAGCGGGATGCCTGGCAATGCGGTGAACCACAGGCACAGCCCCATCGTGTGCACCGCGCCACGGGTGAATTGACCGCCAACTTGGCGCGGCCAGTAGCCGCGAAAGCCGTGGTGCCACATCACCGGCAGCATCACCAGCAGGCCCGCCAGGTAGCGCAGGAACTGGGTCTGGAACGGGTCTAGCTGCAGCGTCAGCGAGCGCAGAAAAGCATTGAGCAGGCTGAAGATCAGCCCGGCGGCGCCGGTCCACAGCAGGCCGCGGGTGGTGGGGCTCCAAAGCGCGGCACGCTGGCCGAGCGTCACCCAGGACAGCGGAAGATTCATCGTACCCGCATCATGCCTTGGCTTGGACCGGCGCGAAACCCGGCAAACCCGCGCCAGGGTGTCATCGGTGGGACAAGGCGGCTTGCTGCCGCCCAGTGCGGTCGAGTGCGAAGCGCCGTCGTTTGTCATATCCTCGGCGGTCTTCTGCGAAAAGTCGGTGAAACAATGACAGTTTTAACGGGAACCGCCGGCAACGACCCACTCTATGGTGGTTCTGGCAACGACAGCCTGTCCGGCCTGGCCGGCGATGACTCTCTGTATGGTGGCGCTGGCAACGACACGCTGGTCGGAGGGGATGGCAACGACTACCTCAGCAAGCACAGCGACCCTGGTGGCAGCTTGTTGCAGGGCGGAGCAGGCCAGGACAGTCTGTTGGGTGGTACCCAGAACGACACCCTCGACGGCGGCGACGACGACGACCCTTGGCTGGAGGGCTATGCAGGCAACGACTCGATCTTGGGAGGCGCTGGCAATGACCGGCTCACTGGCGACGAAGGCGACGACACCCTCGACGGCGGTGCCGGCAGCGACACGCTGTCCGGCGGCGGCGGCAACGACGGCCTGATCGGTGGCGATGGCAACGACGAGTTGTTGGACCAGAGTTCGGGCGATGACACGCTGCTGGGCGGTGCTGGCGACGACAAGCTGTTGACCTACGGCAGCACGGGCAGCGACAGCCTGGACGGCGGCGACGGCAACGACACGCTGATGGGAGGTCTGGGCAACGACACGCTGCTGGGTGGTGACGGCAACGATTCACTGTCCGGCCAGGAGAGCCATGACAGCCTCGACGGCGGCATGGGCAAGGACACGCTTTTCGGCGGCGATGGCAACGACATCCTGATCGGTGGCGATGGCAACGACGAGTTGTTGGACCAGAGTTCGGGCGATGACACGCTGCTGGGCGGTGTTGGCGACGACATGCTGTCGACCTACACCAGCACGGGCAGCGACAGCCTGGACGGCGGCGACGGCAACGACACGCTGACGGGCGGTCTGGGCAACGACACGCTGCTGGGTGGTGACGGCAACGATTCACTGTCCGGCCAGGAGGGCAACGACAGCCTGGATGGTGGCGCGGGCAACGACACGCTTTACGGTGGTGACGGCAATGACAGCCTGGTCGGAGGACCCGGCAACGATTCCCTTTACGGCAGTGCTGGAAACGACACGCTGTCAGGAGCAACCGGCACTGACCTGCTCTGGGGTGGCGATGGCGATGACGTCTACAAGATTGCCAGCCGCGATTTCGAGCTCTATGACACTGGCGGCAACGACACCGCGATCGTCAGCACGAGCTTCGTCAAATTGCCGCCGAGCATCGAGATCGTCAGCTATGCCAACGGTGCACTGGCGCTGCCCTATTGGCTTGATACATTGTTGGGCGGTGATGGCGCTCAATTCGCCGCCCTGCTGGGCCCGGCCAAGACTTTTTTCTATGTCTACCCGAGCGCATTGCCGGCCTATGTCACAGACCCAGCGCATGCTTTGGGTTACCTGCCTTTCACCGCGCAGCAAATAGCGTTTTCTGTGCAGGCGATGGCCTATGTGTCGTCGGTGATCGACCTTCGTTTTGCCGAGACCGGCACCGTGTCGGCCTTGAACACCATCGCCTTTGCCAACAACACGCAGACCGACAGCGCAGGCTACGCCTTTCTTCCTTCTGGCGCGGCCCTTGGCAGTGACGTGTTTCTCGATCGTGGGGATCCAGACAATCTCGCGCCGGTCGATGGTAGCTACGCGGCAGGCACGGTGATCCATGAGCTTGGCCACGCGATGGGACTGAAACACCCGTTTCAGAGCGATGTGAATGAGGCACCGTACCTGCCGGCTTCCGAGGACATCACGGCCTGGACGCTGATGTCCTACACCAGCGATCCAGCCCAGTACCACGCGGTCTACAGTCCATTGGACCTCGCGGCGCTTCAGTACCTCTACGGCCCCAGCACGACGGCTCGCACCGGCGATGACAGCTACACCGTCAGCGCAAGCGCCGACAATTTCATCTGGGACGGCGCCGGCAAGGACACGCTCAGCGCGGCCGCGCTGTCACAGTCGGTCACGCTCTATCTGGAACCCGGCTATTGGGGTTATGTCGGCAGCAAGTCGGCCACGATCACGTCGGCTGGTCAGGTGACCGTCAATTTCGGCAGCGTCATCGAGAACCTGTTGGGTGGCGCTGGCAGCGACAGCCTGTACGGCAATGCCGCGGCCAACACCATCACAGGTGGCCTGGGCGACGACACCTTGTACGGCGCCGCGGGCGACGACACGCTGGACGGTGGTGCGGGCACCGACACGGTGACTTACAGCGGACCAAGGGCCGACTACACCATCACAACGATAGCCGGAGGGTTCAAAGTCAGCGGCGCCACCGAAGGCGGCGATACCTTACTGAATGCCGAGCGCCTGTCGTTCGCCGACGGCGTCGTCGCACTCTCCGCTTTGGACACCATAGCGCCGACGGTGACAAGTTTTAGCCCCGCTGACGAGGCCGTCGCAGTGGCCGTGGACAGCAACATCGTCTTGAGCTTCAGCGAGGCGATCGCCATAGGCACCGGGGACATCGTGCTCAAGACATTGGCTGGCGTTTCCGTGGCGATAGCCACCAGCGCCAACCTGACGATCTCGGGCAGTGCGTTGACGTTCAACCCAACGACCGACCTTCAATACGGCACGGACTATTCGGTGGTGTTCTCCGAAGGCTCGGTCAAGGACTTGGCAGGCAACAGCTTCGCAGGGACGACGACCTACAACTTCAAGACAGTTGCCTATGTGAACAACGCACCCAAGGGCGATGTGACGATCACGGGCACTTTGACGCAAGGCCAGACACTGACCGCCAGCAACACATTGGCCGATGTTGATGGACTGGGTCCGATCAGCCACCAGTGGAGAGCGGACGGCACCAGCATTGCCAGTGCCACCTCAAATACCTTCGTGCTCACCGAGGCCCAGGTCGGCAAGGCGGTCACTGTGCTCGCAAGCTACACCGATGGCCATGGCAGCGCCGAGACGGTCAGCAGCAGCGCCACAGCGGCGGTGGCCAACGTCAACGACGCGCCCACCGGCGCCGTGACTGTCAGCGGGGTCGCCACTCAAGGTCAGACCTTGAGCGCGACAAGCTCCCTCGCCGATCCCGACGGGCTGGGCGCGATCAAGTATCAGTGGCAGGCCGCCGGCGTCAACATCTCGAGTGCCAACTCCAGCACCTTCGTGTTGGCCGAGGCACAGGTTGGCAAGGCAATGACGGTTGTCGCGAGCTACACCGACAGTCATGGGACAGCTGAGGCGGTTTCCAGCGCCGCCACCGCAGCGGTGGTCAATGTGAATGACTTGCCAACAGGCGGTGTGACGATCGCTGGCTTGGCGACCCAGGGTCAGACCTTGACGGCTGCCAACACACTTGCCGACATCGATGGCCTGGGCGCGATCGCCTACCAGTGGCAAGCGGCTGGCAGCAATATCAGCGGCGCAACTGGCGGCAGCTTTGTGCTCACCGAGGCGCAGGTTGGCAAAGCGATCACGGTCGTCGTCAAGTACACCGATGGCCGTGGCACGGCGGAATCGGTTGCCAGTCCGGCCACCGCTGCGGTAGCCAATGTCAATGACCCACCCACCGGCGGCGTCGCGATCACCGGCACCGTCACGCAAGGCCAAACGCTCACCGCCACCAACACCTTGGCCGATATCGATGGCCTGGGCGCGGTCAGCTACCAGTGGAAAGCCGACGGCACCAACGTCGCTAGCGGCAGCACGCTGGTGCTGGCGGAGGCCCAGGTCGGCAAAGCGATCACCGTCGCTGCGGGTTATACCGATGGCCACGGAACGGTCGAGTCGGCGAACAGCACAGCAACCATTCGGGTGGTCAATGTGAACGACCCAGGTTCGGTGTTTGTCAACGGCACGGTGGTGGCAGGTCAAACGCTGACAGCTCTTGCCGCCGATGCCGATGGTCTGGGGCCTGTCAGTTACCAGTGGTTTGCTGACGGTGTGGTGATTGGCGGCGCGACGACCGGGTCCTTGCTGGTGTCCGCTGCGCAGCTCGGCCACACCATCACCGTGACGGCCAAGTACACGGACCTGCACGGCACCGCCGAGTTGGTGAGCGGCGGCCTCGGCAAAGCGGTTGATCTGCTGGCCTATAGCTGGAAGGCGCATACCCTGTTGGGTGCGGTGGACTTGAGCGCGGCGGGCCACACGGCCAGCACAAGCGCTGGTGGAACTGCGGGCCTCACTGCAGGGGCTGGATCCAGCCTTGACCTGACGGCGGCCCGTGGTGTCCCCAGCGCCGAGGCCGCCGCCACCAGTCAGGCCGTCAACCTGCAGGACGCGATCGCGATCCTGAAGATGATCGTCGGCCTCGACGTCAACGGCGCGGGCAAGCCGCTGTCGCCGTACCAGGTCTACGCTGCCGACTTCGACGCCAATGGCAAGGTGGAGCTCAGCGACGCGATCGCGGTGCTCAAGCATGTGGTCGGCCTGACTTCGCCCGACCCGCAGTGGATCTTCTTCAACGAGACCGACTCCTCGGTGTCGTCGATGCTGTCGCCCGGCAAGTCCAGCCTGAACCCCGGCACGGTGCCGGCGTCGATCAACGTCGACCTCTCGGCGGCCAGCCCGGTCCCTGTCGGCCTGGTCGGCGTGCTGCGCGGCGATGTCGATGGCAGTTATGCCCCTGCCGGCAACCCGCTCGACCTTGTCAGCCGGGCTTACTTCGACACGCTGCTTGTCGGTCATCCCGAACTGAGCTTGTCCCAGTTCGGCGTCTACCCCTGATCTTGACTCAATCCGGCGCCGCCAGCCGCCTGGCGCTCTCGGCCAGCGGCAGCAGCTCGGCCTCGGTCAAGGTCTCCTGCGCCAGCAACTTCTCGGCGCCGTCTTCGAGCAGCGCGCGCCGGGCCCCCAGCGCGGCACTGGCGCGCCCGAAAGCCTCATCGACCAGCGAGCGCACCGCGCTGTCGATGCGGCGCGCGGTGTCGTCGGATCGGCCGCGCTCGGGCGTCAGGCCGTCGGGGTTCTCCAGAAAACGCTGGGGCGCGCGGTCGTAGACCACCGGACCGACCTCGTCTGACATGCCCCAGCGTGTCACCATGTCGTGGGCGATGTCGCTGGCCTTGACCAGGTCGTCGGCGGCGCCGGTCGAGACCTCGCCCAGCACCAGCATTTCGGCGGCGCGCCCGCCCAGCAGCACCGCGAGCCGGTTGCGCAACTCGCTGCGGCGCGCCAGGTAGCGGTCTTCGCTCGGCCGCTGCATCGTGTAGCCCAGCGCGCCGATGCCGCGCGGGATGATCGAGATCTTGTGCACTGCGTCGGTTCCGGGCAGGCACATCGCCACCAGCGCGTGGCCCATCTCGTGCACGGCCACGGTGCGGCGCTCGGCCTCGCCCAACACCCGCTGGTGCTTCTCGAGCCCGGCGACGATGCGCTCGACCGCGGCGGTGAAGTCGGTCATCGCCACCGACTCGGCGTTGCGCCGGGTCGCCAGCAGTGCGGCCTCGTTGACGAGGTTGGCCAGATCGGCGCCGGCAAAACCGGGGGTCAGCGCGGCCACCGCGTCGGCGGCGACATCGGCGCCCAGCAAGACCTTCTTGAAGTGCACCCGCAGCACGTCGGCGCGGCCTTTGCGGTCGGGCCGGTCTACCAGTACTTGGCGGTCGAAGCGGCCGGCGCGCAACAGCGCCGCGTCCAGCACCTCGGGCCGGTTGGTCGCGGCCAAGATCACCACGCCGGTGCTCGCGTCGAAGCCGTCCATCTCGGCCAGCAACTGGTTCAAGGTCTGTTCTTTCTCGTCATGGCCGCCGGCCATCGGCCCGAAACCGCGGGCTCGACCCAGCGCATCGAGCTCGTCGATGAAGATGATGCAAGGCGCCGAGGCGCGGGCCTGCTCAAACAGGTCGCGCACCCGCGCTGCGCCGACGCCGACGAACATTTCGACGAACTCCGAGCCGGTGATGCTGAAGAACGGCACGCCGGCCTCGCCGGCCATCGCCCGCGCCAACAAGGTCTTGCCGGTGCCTGGCGGGCCGACCAGCAGCACGCCCTTGGGCATGTGCGCGCCGAGCCGGCCGTAGGCCTGGGGGTTTTTCAGAAAGTCAACCGACTCGCGCAACTCGGCCTTGGCCTCGTCGACGCCGGCGACATCGTCGAAAGTGACGTGGATGTCGGTCTCCGAATGCAGTTTGGCGCGGCTTTTGCCCACCGACAACAGGCCGCCTATCCCGCCCTGGGCCGCCATCTTGCGGCCGATGAAACTCCACACGCCCAGCAGCAGCAGCGCAGGCAGCACCCAGCTCAGCAGGTCGCGCAACAACGTGTTCTCGACCACGCCCTCGTAACGCAGGTCGTAGCTGGCCAGCTCGCGTGCCAAGTCGGGTGCGACCCGGGTGGTGACGATGCGGTTTCGGCCATCGGGCTGCGGGCTCTTGAGCTTGCCTTCGATGAACTGGCTGCCGATCGCGATCGACTCGACCTTGCCTGACTTGAGCTGCTGCACGAACTCGCTGTACGGGATGGGTTGCACCTGGGTGCTGGTGACCCAGAGGTCGCGCAACCAGAACAGCGCGACCAGCGCCAGCAGCAGCGGCCACAGCTGGCCCGGCTTCCAAGGTGTGCCGAGTGGCGAGTTCGGGGCGGACCTGGGTGCAGGTCCTGGCGATGAGGGCGATGAGGGCGGTGTGGGCAGGGGCATGTCGGGATTCCTTCGCGAACCATCGTGCCAGCCAAGGACAATCGTCGACATGACACAGCGCGTGATCGGCGTCGATTTCTCCAGCCGGCCCAGCCGGCGCAAACCCATCGTGATGGCCAGCGGGCTGCTGCAAGGCGCGGTGCTGCAGTTCAATGGCCTGCAGCGCTTCGAGTCGCTGGAGGCTTTCGGTGCCTGGCTGGCGCAGCCCGGCCCGTGGGTCGGCGGATTCGACCTGCCTTTCGGCTTGCCACGCGAGTTGGTCCAGCAATTGGGCTGGCCGCTCGACTGGGCCACCAGCATTGCGCATTACGCCAGCCTGAGTCGGCAGCAGGTGCGCGACACTTTCGCCGCGTTCTGCGACGCCAGACCGGTGGGCGCGAAGTTCGCCCACCGCGCCTGCGACTTGCCTGCTGGCTCCAGCCCGTCGATGAAATGGGTCAATCCGCCGGTGGCCTACATGCTGCACGCTGGCGTGCCGCTGCTGCGGGCTGCCGGTCTGCGCTTTCCGGCCCATTCGCCCAGCCAGGGTGACGCCGACCGCGTCGCGCTAGAGGCCTACCCCGGCATGTTGGCGCGTGAGTTGATCGCGCGCCGCTCGTACAAGAGCGACGAGACGGCCAAGCAGACCGCGGACCGGTTGATCGCTCGCAAGGACATTGTCGAGGCGCTGGAACAGGGCCGATCGCGACTGGGCTTGCGTCTGAAGCTCAGCGCCGCGCAGCGTGACACGCTGGCCGACGACGCCAGCGGCGATTCGCTGGACGCGGTGCTGTGCCTGTTCCAGGCGGGCTGGGCGACGCGCCAGCCCGGCTGGGGTCTGCCGCCGGCAGTGGACCCGCTCGAAGGCTGGATCCTGACGGCCTGAGCTGGACGCAAGACCGTGCCTGCGCACGGGTTGGCGCCTGCGAAGGGGCGGCGCGTCTCGCGCCTGCAGAGGGTTCAAAGGCAGCGGCTGCCGGCACACCCGTGAAAAGCCCGAGGCAGGAAGACGATGGCTTTGATATGCTGATGCTTAGGATCACTAAGCATTTCCCCTCGGTTTACATGGTTTTCAATCCGCCGTCCGCAGCCCCTATGCCCCGCCGTCAGGTCGGTGCCGCGCGTGGCTTGGCGGTGAAGACCGATGACGCCCAATCGGCTGCGGCCGAGGTTCTGGTGGTGTTGCCGCAGGTGATGGATGCGATGCGGCTGGCGATGCGCTCTCAGCTCGACGGACCGCTGACCGTGCCGCAGTTTCGCGGCCTGAATTTCATCGATCGACATCCCGGCAGCTCGGTCAGTGCGCTGGCGGGGTTTCTAGGTGTCACGCTGGCCACCGCATCGGCGATGGCCCACAGGCTGGTGCTCGCCGGCCATCTGCAAGCCCGAGGCAGTCTGAATGACCGCCGCCGCACCGAGCTCCAACTCTGCGCCAGCGGCAAGGCTTTGCTCGAGCGCATGCGCAGCCAGACCGAGTCCGACCTGGCGCGGGCGCTGCAAGATTGCACGCCAACGCAGCTCAGCGCCTTGGTGCAGGGTCTGGGCGTGCTCAGTGCAGCCTTCCCTCGACTTGAATCCCCTGGTATTGAATCCCTTTGATCCCTTGTATTGGAGACCGCATTGAACCGGCTGCTTCCTGACTCATTTCTTGAATCTATCGCAGCCCGTGGCGTCGCTGTGTTGCTGATCAGCGCGGCCTTGGTTGCTTGCGGACCGCGTGGCGCAGCGACCGATGCGGCCGCGCCTGCCGTGCCAGCGTCCAGCTCGGCGAGCCCTGCCAGACCGGCCAGCGCGGCTTCAGGGCCAGCCGGAGCCGCCTCAGCACCACCGGTCAGCGTGACCTTGTTGCGCGCCGCAGCGCGCGATTTCAGCGTCGTACTCGAGGCCAGTGGCACGGTGGCAGCGCTCAGCAGCATCGACGTCAAGCCCCAGGTCAGCGCCCAGGTGCTGCAGGTTCACGTCAAGGAAGGCCAGTTCGTTCAGCGCGGCCAATTGCTGTTCACGCTCGACGCCCGCGCCGACGCTGCAAACTTGAAGAAGGCCGAAGCCCAGATGCAGAAGGACGAGGCCACGCTGGCCGATGCCCGACGTCAGCTCGCGCGCAACAAGGACTTGCTGGCCAAGAACTTCATCTCGCAAGGCGTTGTCGACACGGCCCAGGCCAACGTCGAGGCCCAGCAAGCGGTCGTTGCATCCGACCTCGCGGCGATCGACGCGGTCAAGGTTCAGCTGTCTTTTGCGCGCATCAGCGCTGCCAGCGGCGGCCGGGTGGGGTCGATCGCGGTGTTTACCGGCAGCAGCGTGGCCCCGAGTGGGCCGGCGATGCTTACGATCACGCAGATCGACCCGGTGGCGGTGGGCTTCAGCCTGCCGCAGCGCAACCTGCCGGACGCCTTGAAAGCCCTCGCCTCGGGAACCGGCGTGGTCAGCGCGGTGTTGCCTGACAGCCCGGCCAGCGGGCCAGCCGTTCGCAAGGGCAAGCTCAGCTTCGTCGACAGCGCCGTCGACCCCTCTTCGGGCACGGTCAAGGTCAAGGCCTTGTTCGCCAACAAGGACCAGGGGCTGTGGCCTGGCGCTTATGTGACGGTCAAGATGGAACTGCAGAACCTGCCCGAGGTGATCGTCGTGCCGCAGGCAGCCATCGTCCAGGGTGCGCGCGGCACGGCGGTGTTCGTCGCCGGGCCGGGCAATGTGGCGGCGGTGCGGCCGATCAAGATCCTCGCATCGGCCGGCACCGAGGCCGTGGTCTCTGGCCTGAAGGCCGGTGAACGCATCGTGCTCGACGGTCGCCAGAACGTCAGGCCGGGCACCTTGCTGATCGAGCGTGCTGCCGACGCCGGGCGTGCTGCGTCTGGGCCCAGGGGTGGCGCCCCTGGCGCGGCCAGCGCTGCGTCAGGGGTCGCGCCCGGTGCCGCGTCCAGTGCCGCTTCGGGCCCAGCGGCCGCGGCCAACCGCGGAGCGCGCGCATCATGAATCTGTCGGAGTTGTTCATCCGCCGTCCGGTGATGACGGTGTTGCTCAATCTGGCGATCATCGCCGCCGGCATCATCGGTCTGAGCAAGATCCCGGTGGCTGCGCTGCCGAGCTACAACACGCCGGTGATCAACGTCTTCGCCAACTTGCCTGGGGCCAGCCCCGAGACCATGGCGACCTCGGTGGCGCTGCCGCTAGAGAAGCAGTTCCAGACCATTCCCGGCTTGGCGGTGATCAGCTCGACCAACACCATGGGCAGCACCAATGTGACGCTGGAGTTTGACCAGGCGCGCAACATCGATCTGGCCGCGGTCGACGTGCAGGCCGCGCTGCTGCGTGCGCAACGCTCGCTGCCGATCGAGATGACGGTGCCGCCGAGCTACCGCAAGGTCAACCCGGCCGATGCGCCCATCCTGTTCATGGCGCTGACCTCGCCGTCGATGAACCTGGCCGACCTGCAGGACTTCGCCGAACACCTGATCTCGCCCACGCTGTCCACCCTCAGCGGCGTGGCCCAGGTCAACATCTACGGCGCCAAACGCTTTGCGGTGCGGGTGCGGGTCGACCCCAGCGCGCTGGCCGCGCGCAATCTCAGCCTCGACGAGCTGCGCCTGGCGCTGACGGCGGCCAACGCCAACACGCCAGTGGGCACGCTCGAGGGACCGCGCCAGATCCTGACGCTGAAGGCCAACAAGCAGCTCGCCAACGCAGCCGAATACGCCGAGTTGATCGTCAGCGTCAAGGGCGGCAACCCGGTGCGATTGCGCGATGTCGCACAGGTCGAGGACAGCTTCGAGACCTTGAAGAGCTCGGCCAACTTCAATGGCGAGACCTCGATCACGCTGGCGATCCAGCGCCAGCCCGACGCCAACACGGTGGCGGTGGTCGACGCGATCAAGGCCAAGCTGCCGGGCTTCAAGGAGCAGTTGCCGCAGTCGGTTCGCATCAACGTCGTCAACGACCGCTCGGTGTCGATCCGTGAGGCCTTGCACGACATCACGCTGACGATGCTCGGCACGATAGTGCTGGTGGTGCTGGTGATCTTCCTGTTCCTGCGCCGCTTTGTTGCCACGGTGATCCCGACGCTGTCGTTGCCGGTGTCTCTGCTCGGTGCATTGGCGATGCTCGGGGCCTTTGGCTACACCATCGACAACATCTCGCTGCTCGGGCTGACGCTGGCGGTCGGTCTGGTGGTCGACGACGCGATCGTGATGCTCGAGAACATCATGCGCCATGTCGAGAACGGCGAGCCGCCTTTCCAGGCTGCGCTGCGCGGGTCGCGCGAGGTCGGTTTCACGATCCTGTCGATCTCGATCTCGCTGGTCGCGGTGTTCATCCCGATCTTCTTCATGCCCGGGGTGATCGGCTTGTTGTTCCACGAATTCGCGATCATCGTCGGCCTGGCGATCGTCGCCTCGGCCTTCGTCTCGCTGACGCTGGTGCCGATGATGGCCAGCCGCTTTCTGACTGACGAACAGCACAAGAAGCCGCCGGGATTCCTGGTGCGCAGCTTTGG
>JBILYN010000554.1:0-2784 GCA_044377715.1 Aquabacterium sp. | reverse complement strand
GGAGCTCGAGAGCGAGAACGAGTTGCTGCTGCTGCAACTGCACCAGGTGCAGGAGGAGTTGGAGCAGTACTTCCTGGACAACCGGCAGTTGCAGCAGGTGATGGGTCAGTCGCGCCACTCGCTGGACCGGGCCCGGCACCTGATCAGCCGTTTGATGCTGCCGGCGCAGGATGCCAGCACTGCGCAGGGCTTGGCGCTGAAAGCCTCTTGATATCGCCTGCGAGGCCAGTGCCTCGCGGTGTCAAGCCACCGTGCCGAGCAACGCGGGATCGGTCACCAGCTGGTCGAACCCTGCGGCGGCGCGGCGATGGAACAAGGCGTGGTCCAGCGCGTTGACGGCGCGCCCATCCTTGCCGTGGTCGACCTCGACCAACAGCGCGTGCGGGTGGTAGCACAGGGCCTGCTGCTGGCGTGCGATCAGCGTGAGCTCGGTGTCACCGTAGTGCTGGGCGTAGCCGGGATGAAACAGCCCGCCACCGTAGAGCGGCGCCAGCCAGCTGCGCCGCACCAGACCGAAGGCTGCCAGTTGGCCGAACCACTTGCCGTCGTTGAACGCGAGCAGGCCGGCACCGCTTTGTTTTTGCAGGGCTTGTAGCGCAAAGCGCAGCCAGTAGCGGCCAGCAAACGCGTCTTCGGCGCAGTACAGGAACCAAGGGCTTCGGCTGCAGGCGATCGCGCTGTTCCAGATCGCGATCGGCCCGGCGCCCAGGTCATCGTGTACCGCCAGCACCAGCAGCGGTGCCCCGGCGCGCGAGACCATCAGCTCGGCGGCGTGGCGTGCCGCTGCACGCTGGAGGAAAGGCATCACCGCCAGTACCTCGCAGTCGGTCTCAGCCAGCATGGGATTGGCGCGCAGCTGCGACAGCGTGGTCCAGCGCAGGCTGTCGCTCACGTGCGGCACCATCCCAGCAACTGCGCTGCCAAACCGGCGTGGTGGTCGAAGCCGCTGGCGCCCAGGTGGGCCACGCAATGCCGCTCGCACATCAGCGCGCCTTGGCTGCGCGGCGCCGCAGCGATGTGTTTGCCCAGCAGGCGCAGCTCGATCGCGGTCAAGCCCATCGAGTAGGGCAACGTGTCGACAAAGCTGGCGTCCAGCGCCTGCAGGGTTTGCAGGTATTCAGGATGGTTGGCGGGGGTGACGAACTCGGCCTTGTCGAGCAAGCTGCCGAGCCGCTTTTGTGCCGCGTCGCGTGTGCCTTGGTGGCGCCAGCGTTGGTCGATCAACACCAACCGGGTCGGTTTCAACCGTCGCAGCGCTGCGGCGGTGGCCTCGCTGATCTTGGCCGGGTTGGCCACGAGCGCGAAGACACCCTCGGCGGGCCGACCTGGAGGCGCTGGTGGGCGGGCGGCGGCCAGGGTTTGCGCGTAGGGTGGCGCGCTGTAAGTCACATAGCCTTGCTCGGCGTGGAGCACCGGCTCGGTGTACAGCTTGGCCGCAGCCGCCGGCACCTGGCGTGCATCGGCCACGAATCCATCGAAGCAACGCAGGCCGGTGCTCGAGGACTGGCCGCCCACCCATTTGAGCTGCCTGGGCACAGGGCGGCCGGCCAGCGCGCACAGCGCTTGCGGGTCGGTCCAGCCGCTGAGGTCGATCACGGCGTCCAAGTCGGCTGCCACCAGCAGCTGGTGCAGTTGGTCGGCGTTGAGTGCCGCACAGCGCAGCCAGCGATGAGCCGTTGCCTGGAAAGCGGCTTGCGCCCAGTCGAGCTTGGCGCCCCGATCGAAGTACAACAGATCAGCGTCGCGTGCCAATGCCGACAAGGCGCCCAGCGCTAGAAAGCCCACGGGCGAGGCACAGAACTGCTGCGACACCAGGCCAATCCTCAGCCGTTTGCCTGACGCGCGAGGGGGCTTGTCCGGTGGCTGCGGCGGCCGCAGGCGACCCGCCAGTGCCACGAAGCCGGCGGTGATCTGCGCTGCGCTGCGGCCGCCCAGGTAAAGGTCGGCCACCAGGCTCGCGAGATCGGCCTCTAGAACCAAGGCTGGATCGACCAGTGCGGCCGCCTGCAAGGCAAGCGCAGCGCCGCTGGCATCGCCAAAGGCGTTGAGCAGCAGCCCGGCCTGTTGTTGCAGCGTATTGGCACGTTGCGCGTCGGGCAGGCTGGGCTCGATGAGCGCGAGCCCCAGGTGCCGTGCGGCCTCATCGGCTTGCTGCAGCTGCTGCTGGGCCGTGGCCAGCACCAGTTGCAGGCGCCACCCCGCTGTGCGCTGGGCGGCTGCGTTGGCATGCTCGAGCGCCTGCGCTGGCGTGCCGCAAGCCAGGCAGGCGGCCGCCAGATCGAGCCGGACCTGGGGGTCTTGCGGCGCCAGCAGGTGGGCTTGCTGGTAAGCGCGGTGGGCGGCAACTGCGTCGCCACTGGCCATCGCCTGCCGTGCTTGTTGGAGCACAGTTTGCAGCACAGGCTGAGCCTCGCCGCTTACCAGAATTCAATCTTGGTCGGGCTGAGCAGGGGCAGGTAGCGAGTGCACCAGTCGCGCCCCGCCGTCTGCAACAGATAGAGGTTGCGGTAGTGCAGCCAGCAGGAGTACAGCCACTGCGACCGGGTCTTGTGGGCAACGTCTTTCATTTCGCGCAGCCGCTTGAGGTGCGGGTTGATGCGTGCCTCGGCTGCCGGCGAGGCGATCTTGCTGGTCTTCAGGCCGGCGCCGGGTCCGCGAAGAAACAGCGGCAGCAAACGCTCGATGATGAAAGGCCAGTAACTGGCACCGGCGTGCAGCTTGCGCGGGTCGCTGGTGTCGGAGTCCAGCAAGCGCAGCACCGGTTTGGGCAGTGCCGCGCGAGCG
>JBILYN010000083.1:0-15294 GCA_044377715.1 Aquabacterium sp. | reverse complement strand
GATGACGCGCTCAACCCGGTGCAGCGCCAAGCCGCAGTTGCGGGCGATGTCAGTGGCCTTGCTGGCCCAAGGCGAGACGGTGCCCAGGCGAGGCATCACCAGCACCAGCGCGCCGCCGAGGTCGGCAACGACCGGCAAAGGGTCGCCGTATTGCAGCAACGCGGCCAAACGAGCCAAATCGGCCGTTGCGCCCGGGGCGGTCATCACCCAGTGCACATGACGCGCTATCACGCCTATGATCCGGCCATTGACGGCCTGCAAGCGGGCCAGCAAAGCCTGGGCGCGAAACGCCGAGAGTGCGTTGCCACCCTCGAAACACAACAGCGGCTGAACCGGATTCATGCGGGATGACGACATGGCGGGCGGGCTTGGGGGCAGACCGCGACAGGCAACGCTCGGGCTGAGCGCCGCGCAAGGGCCATGCCCGTGGAAACCTAGCATTCTACTTTGAGGTGGGATAATTTGATCCATGGCCATCACCCTCAAGACCCAAGCCGCCGAAATCGAAGGCATGCGAATCGCAGGCCGCTTGGCCTCGGAAGTACTCGACATGCTGACACCGCATGTCAAGCCCGGCGTCAGCACCGAGCAGCTCGACAAGCTCGCGCATGACCACATCGTCAACGTACAGCAAGGCATCCCGGCACCGCTGAACTACCAGCCACCGGGCTATGTGCCCTACCCGAAGTCGATCTGCACCTCGATCAACCACCAGGTCTGCCATGGCATCCCGAACGACAAGCCGCTCAAGAGTGGTGACATCGTCAACATCGATGTCACGGTGATCAAAGAGGGCTGGCATGGCGACACCAGCCGGATGTTCATCGTCGGCGAGGGCTCGATCGCCGCCAAGCGCTTGTGCGCGCTGACTTACGAATCGATGTGGAAAGGCATTGCCAAGGTCAAACCCGGCGTTCGCCTGGGCGACATCGGCCACGCGATCCAGGTCTTCACCGAGAACCAGGGTTTTTCGATCGTTCGCGAGTTCTGTGGCCACGGCATCGGCGCCAAGTTCCATGAAGATCCGCAGGTGCTGCACTACGGCCGGCCGGGCACTTTGGAGATGCTCGTGCCGGGCATGATCTTCACGATCGAGCCAATGGTCAACGCCGGCAGGCGCGAAATTCGCGAGCTCGGCGACGGCTGGACCATCGTCACCAAGGACCGGTCGCTGTCAGCCCAGTGGGAGCACACGGTGCTTGTCACCGAAACCGGCTACGAGGTGCTGACGCTGTCCGCAGGATCACCACAGCCCCCGGCCTTCGTCGCGGCGGTTTGAGCAACGAGCGACCTGCAGCTATGGCGGCTGAATTGCCAAGCAACCCAGCGACAGACATCGCGACGCTGCGCAGCCAGTTCCGCGACGGCAAGAAATCGCTGATCGAGCACTTCATGGCCAGCCGCGCGACCGCGCCGGTGGCCGTGCGAATGATCAAGGCGCTGACGCGTCACGTCGACACGACATTGACGCAGCTGTGGACACAGAGCGGCCTGCCTGCCAGCGCCACGCTGGTCGCGGTAGGCGGCTATGGCCGGGGCGAATTGCTGCCGTACAGCGACGTCGACGTGCTCGTCCTGCTGCCTGACGATGCCGCTCCCGAGGCTGGTAGCGCGCTCAAGGCGGCGCTGGAGTCCTTCATCACCGCTTGCTGGGACATTGGGCTGGAAATCGGCTCGGCCGTGCGAACCGTCGCGGACTGCGTGGCCGAGGCCAGGACCGACGTCACGGTACAGACCGCCATGCTCGAGTCTCGCCCGGTGTGCGGTGCGCGCAAGCTGTTCGCGACCTTCCAGCGCGAGACCACCGCGCTGATGGACCCCAAGGCCTTTCTGCGCGCCAAGACGCTAGAGATGCAGCAGCGTCACACCAAGTACGAGAACACGCCCTATTCGCTGGAACCCAACTGCAAGGAAAGCCCCGGCGGCCTGCGCGACTTGCAGACCGTGACCTGGGTCGCGCGCGCTGCCGGTCTCGGCCGCAACTGGTCCGAGCTAGCCGCCAACGGTTTGATCACGGCTTTCGAGGTCAAACAGTTGCAACGCAACGAGGGCACGCTCAAGCTGATCCGGGCCCGGCTGCACGCGGTGGCAGGCCGGCGCGAGGACAGGCTGGTGTTCGATCTGCAGACCGCCGTGGCCGAGAGCTTCGGCTACCACAGCAGCCGAAGCGCCAGACCGTCCGAGGTGCTGATGCACCACTATTACTGGGCGGCCAAGGCGGTGACCCAGCTCAACCAGATCCTGATGCTCAACATCGAGGAGCGCGTCAACGCCAGCGAAGCCGCGCCGATGCGTCGCATCAACGAGCACTTCTTCGACCGCGCAGGCATGCTCGAGGTGGCGAGCGACGAGCTCTACGTCAACCAGCCGCAGACCATTCTTGAGACCTTCCTGGTCTTTCAGCAAAACCCCGGTATTCAAGGTCTGTCGGCCCGCACGCTGCGCGCGCTCTACAACTCGCGCCAGGTGATGGACACCGCCTTCCGTCACGACCCGGTCAACCGCGCGCAGTTCATGGACTTGCTGCGCGAGCCGCAAGGCATCACGCGCGCGCTGCGACTGCTCAACCAGACCTCGGTGCTGGGTCGCTACCTCTGGGTCTTCCGCCGCATCGTCGGCCGCATGCAGCACGACCTGTTCCACGTCTACACCGTGGACCAGCACATCCTGATGGTGCTGCGCAACATGCGGCGCTTCTTCATCCCGGAGCATGCCCACGAATACCCGTTTTGCTCGCAGCTGGCCAGCGAATGGGACAAGCCTTGGCTGCTCTACGTCGCAGCGCTGTTCCACGACGTTGCCAAAGGCCGAGGCGGCGACCACTCCGAACTCGGCACGCTCGAGGTGCGGCGCTTCTGTCGCGACCATGGGATCGCCAAAGAAGACAGCGCGCTGGCCGAGTTTCTGGTCAAGCACCACCTGACGATGAGCACGGTGGCGCAAAAAGAGGACTTGTCGGACCCCGACGTGATCCGGGCTTTTGCCAACAAGGTGGGCGATGTCCGGCGTCTGACGGCGCTGTACCTGCTGACCGTGGCCGACATCCGCGGCACCAGCCCAAAGGTCTGGAATGCCTGGAAAGGCAAGCTGCTCGAAGACCTGTTTCGCTACACCTTGCGTGCGCTGGGCGGGGCCCGACCCAATCTGGACGCCGATCTGGAGGCCCGCAAGCAAGAGGCGCGGCAGATCCTGGCCTTGCACAGCGCGCTGCCCGGTACCGAGTTGCCGCTGTGGAAGACGCTGGAGCTGAGCTACTTTGCACGCCACGATCCGAGCGAGATCGCCTGGCATGCCCGCGCGCTGTGGCGCCACATCGACACGCCGATCGCAGTGGTCAGGGCTCGGCCATCGCCACTGGGCGACGGCTTGCAGGTGCTGGTGTATGCGCCCGATCGGCCCGATGTCTTCGTCCGCATCTGTGGCTATTTCGACGGTGCGGGTTTCTCGATCCAGGACGCCAAGGTCCACACCAGCCGCAGCGGTTTCGCGCTCGATACTTTTCAGGTGACGCATCCGCAGTGCGAAGCGGCAGACCCCGGCAGCTACCGCGACCTGATCTCGTTGATCGAAAACCAGCTCACGCTCGCGCTTGAGAGCCAAGGGCCGCTGCCTGAGCCCAGCCGAGGCCGGGTGTCGAGGCGCGTCAAGTCATTCCCCGTCACACCGCGCGTCTCGCTGCGGCCCGATGAGCGCGCCCAGCGCTGGCTGCTGTCGGTCAGCACCAGCGACCGCTCAGGCTTGCTCTATGGGATCGCCCGGGTGCTGGCACGCCACAACGTCAACCTGCAGCTTGCCAAGGTCACGACACTGGGCGAACGGGTCGAAGACACTTTTCTGGTCGACGGACTGGCGCTGCAACAGACCCGGGCCCAGTTGCAGATCGAGTCCGAGTTGCTCGACGCTGCAGCGCCGCTGCGCTGAATCGCCATGGCCTTGCGCAACATCACATCGACCGAAGCCGCCGCCGACCTCGGTCGTTTCGACGCCATCATCGATGTGCGTTCGCCGGCCGAATTCGAACTCGACCATCTGCCCGGCGCGGTCAACTGGCCGGTGCTCGACGACGAGCAACGCCGCATCGTGGGGACGCTCTACGTGCAGACCTCGGCACTGGAAGCGCGCAAGCTCGGTGCGGTCATCGCTGCGCGCAACATCGCCAACCACCTGGAACGCTGGATCGCCGACAAACCGCGCGACTGGCAACCGCTGGTCTACTGTTGGCGCGGCGGCCAGCGCTCGGGATCACTGGCCTGGTTTCTCGACCAGATCGGGTTTCGCAGCGCCAAGCTCGCCGGCGGCTACAAGGGTTTTCGCACCGTGGTTCGGCAAGACCTGGTCGCTTGGCCGGCACGCTTCGATTTCCGGGTGGTCGCAGGACGCACCGGCAGCGGCAAGACCCGGCTGCTGCAGGCCTTGGCCGCAGAAGGCGCGCAGGTGCTAGACCTCGAAGCGCTGGCCTGCCACCGAGGATCGATACTGGGCGGCATTCCCGGCCAGCCGCAGCCGAGTCAAAAGCATTTCGACTCGCTGCTGTGGCAGGCGCTACAGCGACTCGAGCCCGGACGAGCGGTGTATGTCGAGAGCGAGAGCAAGAAGATCGGTCGGCTGCAGATACCAGACTCGCTGATCGACCGCATGCACCACCACAGTACGGTGCTGCGGGTCGAGATGCCAGACGCTGCGCGTATCGAGTTGCTGCTCGAGGACTACGGCTACTTCGCCACCGATGCGGCGCGTTTTTGCGCACTGCTCGACGGCTTGATCGAGTTGCGAGGCCGCGAGACGGTCGGCCGCTGGCAGGCGATGGCACAGGCCGGCGCCTGGGCCGAGGTCTTCGGCGCGATGATGCTCGAGCACTACGACCCGCTCTACCTGCGGTCGATAGACCGCCATTTCGCGGGTTATGCCCAAGCACCTCAGGTGCTGCTGGTCAATGGCGGCCAAGCAGCGATGCACAACGCCGCACGCAGTCTGCTGACCGGAAACTTGGCGCGATAGCCGGTCTGTTGCTTCGCAGCCTGCCCAGGATCAAGCCCGCTCGGGCGCCCAGCGCACATCATCCAAGACCCCACGCCGCGATGCCAGACAGCCCAGCCCTCGTTGAATCCCGCAGCTTCGGCATGCGGCCCATCCCCTTGCTGCGGCCGCTGGCCTGGCTGGCACGGGGTTGGCGCGACTTGATGCGCTGCCCGGTCCCCGGCCTGCTGCACGGTCTGGCGCTGAGCGCATTCGGCGCGCTGCTGGTTTGGCTGGCGCACGACAGGTTCTGGCTGCTGTCGGGTGCTTTCAGCGGTTTCTTGCTGGTCGCGCCCATCCTGGCCACCGGTCTGTACGCGATCAGCCGGGCCATCGAGCAAGGCCAACGCGCGACGCTGTCGGTGGCCGCGAAGGCCTGGAAGCCTGAGCGCCGATTGGTCGTCTTCGGCTTGCTGCTGGCATTGGCAGGCACCGGCTGGGTCCTGACCTCGGCATCGCTGATCACCGGGTTTGCACCGGCGCCGGTTCGAACGCCGCTGGACTTTCTGCGCATCGTGGTGCTCAACGACCGGTCGATCTTGTTCGAGGTCTGGCTGGCAATGGGTGCCTTGCTGGCGGCGCCGGTCTACGCCAGCAGCGTGGTGGCGATCCCTCTGCTGCAGGACCAGCGGTTGAGCGTGCTGGCGGCCGTGCTGACAAGTTGGCGCGTGGTGCAGACCCACCCGCTGCCGATGGCGCTGTGGGCCGCCCTGTTGATGGCGCTGACCGTGTTGGGCCTGGCCACCGGCGGCTTGCTGGTGATCGCCCCTTGGCTGGCGCATGCGAGCTGGCATGCTTACCGCGACCTCATCAGCCCGGCGGCCGGCGCCACGGCGCAAACCTGAATCGATGCCCGAACATGTTCGGCTACAACGAGGAGCAAGTGGCCTGGTTCGGCCTGACCTTCGGGGTCAGCGCCTTCATGCTCTACATGGTGTTCATCATCCTGCAGTTGGCGCGTGAGTCCAAGGCCGGCAGGCTCGGCACCTTCGTGCTGCTGCTGGGGCTGGGCTTTGGCCTGTTGGGCTTTGCCGCCAAGGGCTTGATCAAATTTTTCATCGCAGGGATCGTCGAGTGATGGCCGAGGTCGTCGCCGATGTCAGCCGAACCACCGACGCTGCGATGTTGCCGCCACCGTTACCCGGCCAGCGCCACAGCCTGTTTGATGACCTGCAAGGCTTGGCCACCGGCACATTGTTTGTCGCAATCGGCGTGGTGCTGCTGCGCCACGCTGGCTTGATGACCGGCGGCACCGCAGGCATCGCAATATTGCTCAACCACGCCACAGGCTGGCGTTTTGGCACGCTGTTCTTCCTGATCAACCTGCCGTTTTACGCGCTGGCCTGGCAGCGCCTGGGGCCACGCTTCACGCTGAAGACCTTTGCCGCGGTGGCGCTGCTGTCGGTGTTGACCGAGGCCATGCCAGGATGGCTGGCGCTGGGCCATGTCGCGCCGGGGTTCGCCGCGGTGGCTGGCGGCTTGCTGGCGGGTGCGGGATTCATCATGCTGTTCCGTCACAAGGCCAGCCTGGGCGGCTTGAACGTGCTGGTGCTGTGGCTGCAGGACAGGTTCGGTTGGCGCGCCGGCCTGGTGCAGATGGCCATCGACTGCACGATCCTGGTCTGCGCTCTGCCCTGGATGGATTGGCAACAAGGTCTTCTGTCTATCGTCGCCGCGGTGGCGATGAACTTCGCGCTCGCCGTCAACCACAAGCCTGGGCGCTACACCGCATTTTGAGCGGCATTGCTTGCGCAGAGGAAAGTCAGCTTGAACGTCGCAAAGCAATCAAACGCCGTTCATCTTGCAGTGCATGGTCGTCGATGCTCGCGCGAACGAATTCGATGTGTTCGCGCGCGGCGTCAGCCGCCTGCTGCGCTTGGCCCTCGCGGACCGCTTGCCAGATAGCCCTGTGCTGCGATTTCAACTGCTCCCAGCGCTGCGGGCTGGTTTGCAGGTTTTCCAGATTGTTCGACACATGGCCGTGGATGACCCGCATCAGGCTGGCGCTGAGATGGCCGATCAAGACGTTGTGCGCAGCCTCGGCAATCGCCTGATGGAAGGCAACATCGGCGTCGATTGATGCGGCCAGGTTCTCGCTGCGGTAAGCCGCTTCCATCTTTTCATGGGCGGCGTCGAGGCGCTGGATGTCGACATCGGTGGCGCGTTGGGCTGCCAGCTGCGCCGCCTGGCTTTCTAGCATCTGGCGGAACTCGAGCAGGTCCCGGTGCAGCATTGGGTGGCCCTTGACCATGTCCTGCCAGGGATCGGCGAAATGCGCTTCGAGTCTGTCGGTGACCAAGGTCCCGGCGCCGTGGCGCGTCGTCAACAAGCCCTTGGCGACCAGTTTCTGGATCGCTTCCCGAAGCGATGGCCTCGACACGCCCAGGTCCAGCGCCAACGCGCGCTCTGACGGCAGCAAGTTGCCGGGCTTGAGCGAGCCCTCGAGGATGCGTTTTTCAAGTTCGGCGGCGACGGTGTCGGCCAATCGGATCACGGCAGGGCGTTGCTGAGGCATAGGGATGAAAAGTGGTCAGACCACTTGATATTAGCTTAATCCAGCGCAAATTCAGCCATGAAAACCTAGGGAAATCACTTACTACAAGATTCATTGATGTCACTACTATTTGGTAAATTGGTATTACCACTTTACCAAGTGACCATCAAGCGACCATCAAGCGAGGATCTTGTGAACCCCACATCGAACCAACACCGGCTGTACCCGGCCAAGCCGAGCGACGTGTATCTGTTCGCCACCTGCCTGATCGATCAGTTCACGCCCGAGGCCGGCCTCGACACCGTCCATCTGCTGGAGCGCGAAGGCATCAGGGTGCATTACCTTGAGCAGCAGACCTGTTGCGGCCAGCCCGCGTACAGCAGCGGCTTTGCGGATGAGGCGCGGACCGTCGCGCTGCAGCAGCTCAATCTGTTCACCGAAGACTGGCCGGTGGTGGTGCCATCGGGATCATGCGGCGGCATGATCAGGCACCATTACCCGCAACTTTTTGCTGCAGATCCAAAGCTTCACGCCAAAGCCGTCGAGCTCGCCGGACGGGTTTACGAGCTCAGCGAATTCCTCGTCCATGTGGTCAAGTTCGATCACGCTGACCGCGGCGATGGTTGCAAAGTGGCCTTGCACAGTTCCTGCCATGCCAGACGCCAGATGGGGTCGCATGAGACAAGCGGTGCCTTGCTCGGCGGCCTGGCGCAGGTCGAGGTGGTCGAGCAGGCCAGGGTCGAGGAATGCTGCGGCTTTGGCGGCACTTTTGCCATCCGTTATCCCGACATTTCCGAGGCCATCGTTGACGACAAGGTGGCCAGCCTCAAGGCCAGCGGCGCCGATCTGGTCGTCAGCGCCGACTGCGGCTGTCTGCTCAACATCACCGGCCGGGCCGCCAAGCAAGACCAGCTCGCCGGGCGCAGCCAGGCCTCGCTGCCAGGCGAGCATCTGGCCAGCTTTCTTTGGCGCCGGACTGCGGAGCCCTCAGCGTGAGCGCGCGCGAAGCCATCCTCGGGCGCTTGCGTGCGCCCCAAGTCGAGGCGCCGCTGCCCGATGTGCAGGCTTGGTATGCCGCGCATCGTCGCGTTGAAGATGCTGCGCATCGGATCAGCCGCTTGCGCCAAGCGCTCGAGGCGGTGCACACCGAGGTGCATGACACGACCGATACCGCCTGGCCCGCCCTGTTGTTGCGCATCGCTGCCGCCAAGGGCTTGCGCAACTTGCTGATTGGATCCGGCACGCCGCATGGGCGACGCCTCGAAAACTGTTCGCCGATCGAGCTTCAACTGCACCGTTATGAGCAGCCGATCGAAGCCTGGCGCGAGTTCCTGTTTGACGGCATCGACGCCTCGCTGACGCTGGCGCGCAGCGCGATTGCCGAAACCGGCAGTCTGATCCTCTGGCCCGACTCCAGCGAGCCCCGCCTGATGTCCTTGGTGCCACCAGTGCATTTCGTGCTGCTTGACAGCAGCCGCATCCACGCCGACCTGCATGCGGCGATCAGCGCCGAGGGCTGGGACCAGGGGCTACCGACCAATGCCTTGCTGATTTCCGGCCCGTCCAAGACTGCCGACATCCAGCAGACCATGGCTTACGGCGCCCATGGACCGCGCGAACTGGTGTTGCTGTTGCTGCACCCTGAAGGGAGTCAGGCATGAAGCAAGTGATCGCCATCCATCCGGTCGACGACTTCAAGCAGCGCAGCCTCGGGGTTCTCAACGACCCGGCACAGCGCAAGAACTTTCGCGGCGCGATGGACTTTCTGCAGTCCAAAAGAAGAGGGCAGTTCCCGGACCCGGAAGAGCGTGAATCATTGCGCGAACTCGGCGCGGCGATCCGCCGCTACAGCCTGGCTCATCTGCCTGCCTTGCTCGAGCAGCTGGAACGAAATCTGACCGCCCAGGGCGTTCAAGTGCATTGGGCTCAGACGCCGGCTGAAGCCAACCAAATAGCGCTGGCGATCGCGCGCCGGACCGGGGCGAAAAGCATCGTCAAAGGCAAGTCGATGGTCAGCGAGGAGATCGGATTCAACCACGCGATGGCCGAAGCCGGCATCGAGGCTTTCGAGTCCGACATGGGCGAATACATTGTCCAGTTGGCCGGCGAAGCGCCTTCGCACATCATCATGCCGGCGATCCACAAGACCCGGCAGCAGATCGCCGAGTTGTTCGCCAGGGAAATTCCCGGCGTGCCCTATACCGACGATGTCGACGGCCTGATCCGCATCGGCCGCCGGGTGCTGCGCAGCAAGTTTGCCGAGGCCGAAATCGGCCTGTCGGGCGTCAACTTCGCGGTGGCTGAAACCGGCACGCTGTGCCTGGTCGAGAACGAAGGCAATGGTCGCATGTGCACGACGGTGCCTCGCATCCATATTGCCATCACCGGCATCGAGAAGGTGGTGGCAAAGCTCGAGCATCTGCCGCCGCTGCTGAGTTTGCTGTCGCGATCGGCCACGGGTCAGCCGGTGACGACTTATGTGAACCTGATCAGCGGCCCGCGAACAGCCGAGCAGTTGGACGGCCCCGAGGAAGTCCATCTGATCCTGCTCGACAACGGTCGCACCCAGGCCTATGCCGACGAGCAGTTACGCGCCACTTTGCAATGCATACGCTGTGGCGCCTGCATGAACCATTGCCCGGTCTATGCGCGGATCGGCGGCCATGCCTATGGCACGACTTACCCCGGCCCGATCGGCGCGATCATCTCGCCCCATTTGCTGGGGCTGGACAGCACCTATCCCTTGGCTTTCGCGTCGACGCTGTGCGGCGCTTGCGTCGAAGTCTGCCCGGTGAAGATTCCGATCACCGACATCCTGGTGAGGCTGCGCAATGAAGCGATGGCCAGACCGGCGGAAGCCAATCTTCGCGGCAGCGGCGCTGCACGCAGCGTGATCGGCACAGCGATCTGGGCCGTCTGGTCGCAGATCTATGGCCGCTTGGGGATGTACCGACTGGCCTCCTGGTTCATGAGCCGCGGCCGGGCTTTGTCGCCCACCGAACAAGGCGCCTGGACGCGCAGCCGCACGCCCTTGATCCCGGCACCGAAGCGCTTGCGCGACCTGCTGAAAGACAGGCAAAAGTGAGCAAGCTTGGGCAAGCGATCGCCAGCGTCCTGCCGGCAAGCCAGATCATCTCTGACCCGCTGCGGCGCCTGGCTTATGGCACCGATGCGAGCTTTTACCGGATGACGCCGGAACTGGTCTTGTTGGTCGAGTCAGAAGCCCAGGTGCAGGCCTTGCTGCAGGTCGCGCTAAGCCATGGCTGCGGGGTGACCTTTCGCGCCGCCGGCACCAGCTTGTCGGGTCAGGCTGTGACTGATGGTCTGCTGGTCTTGATCGGCGAGGGCTTTGCCCGCTGCGAGATCGCTGCGGATGCGGCCACCGTGCGAATGGGGCCGGCGATGATAGGCGGCGAAGTGAACGCCAGGCTGGCGCCATTCCGGCGCAAGATTGGCCCCGATCCGGCCTCGATCAATGCCTGCAAGATCGGCGGAATCGCCGCCAACAACGCCTCGGGCATGTGCTGCGGCATCACGCAGAACAGTTACCAGACGCTGGTCGGCATGCGCCTCGTGTTGGCCGATGGCAGCCTGCTCGATACCGAGGATGAATGCAGCGTCGCCAGCTTCCGGGTCAGCCATGCCGACTTGTTGAGTGAATTGGCGCGGCTCGGAGCCGCCACAAGAACCGACGCTGCCCTGGCCGCGCGCATCCGTCACAAGTACCGGATCAAGAACACCACCGGTTACAGCCTGAATGCGCTGGTCGACTTCGAGGATCCGCTGGAGATCCTGATCCACTTGATGATCGGCTCGGAAGGAACGCTGGGTTTCATCTCCAGCATCACGCTGAGGACGCTGGCCGATGACCCCTGCAAGGCCAGCGCCCTGGTGTTCTTTCCCGACATCGAGACGGCCTGCCAGGCGGTCATGCGACTCAAGCAGACGCCAGTGTCTGCGGTCGAATTGCTCGACCGCCCGGCCTTGCGCTCGGTCGAGCAGCATCCCGGCCTGCCCGCGGTGATGCGCGGTCTGGGCGCCGGAGCGGCCGCGCTGTTGATCGAAGTCCGGGCTGAAACTGACATCGCTTTGCAGTTGCGCAGCGCTGCCGCGCTGGCTGCGCTGGCCGGCCTGAAAACGATTGAAGCGCCGGCTTTTTCCACCGATCCCGCGACCTGCGAGATGTACTGGCATGTCCGAAAAGGCACCTTCCCGTCGGTTGGCGCGATGCGCCGCGCCGGCACGACGGTGATCATCGAGGATGTGGCCTTCCCGGTCGAATCGCTGGCCGCCGCCACCCTGGATCTGCAGGGCCTGCTGCGCCGGCATGGCTACAGCGAGGCGATCATTTTTGGCCATGCGCTGGATGGCAATCTGCACTTCGTTTTCACCCAGGATTTTTCGGACAGCGCCGAGATCGACCGTTATGCGCGATTGATGGACGACATCTGCACGCTGGTGGTCGACAAGTACGACGGCTCGCTGAAGGCCGAACATGGCACCGGTCGCAATATGGCGCCTTTCGTCGAGAAGGAATGGGGTCCGCAGGCGATCGAGCTGATGCGCAGCATCAAGCAGCTGCTCGACCCGCACCAGTTGCTCAATCCCGGGGTCATCCTGAACGACGACCCCAAAGTCCATCTGCAGCATCTGAAGCCGATGCCGGCGGTCGAAGCGATCGTCGACCGCTGCATCGAATGTGGGTTTTGCGAACCGCTTTGCCCTTCGCATGGGCTGACGCTGTCGCCACGCCAGCGCATCGTCAGCTGGCGTGAGCTGTCACGCCGCGCCGCAGCGGGTGAGAAAACAGACGACATCGCGGCTGATTTTGCCTACATGGGCTTGGATACCTGCGCGGGTTGCGGCCTGTGTTCGACCGCTTGCCCGGTTGGCATCAACACCGGCGAATTGACGCGCTTGCTGCGCGGCCGCAGCATCGGACCGGTTTCGCGCAAGATCGGGCAATGGACGGCCGGCAATTTCGGCAAGGTCGCGGCCTTGTCGCGATTCGGGCTGCAGGCCGGTCACTTGGCGGCCGATGTGGTGGGCGATGCTGTATTGGCCCGCTTATCGGGCGGCGCCTGGAAGGCCGGCATGCCGCGGCCTGGCAAGCCGGTCGTCCGCTACCGTGGCGAGGGCGATCCGGTGGTCTATTTCCCCGCCTGCGGCGGCCGCATTTTCGGCGCCAACCAGGCGGATGAAGCCACGCTGCCCGAGGTCATCCAGCAACTGCTGGTACGCGCAGGCTACGCACCGCGCTTGCCGCAAGGCTTCGATGGCTTATGTTGCGGCCAGATGCTGGCCAGCAAAGGCCTGGCCGACGAAGCCGACGCGATGGGCAATGCGGTCATCGATGCCTTGCTGCTGGCTGCCGATGACGGCAAGGGTGGTTTTTACCCAGTGATCATGGATGCCAGCACCTGCTCGGTGCGCTTGCAAAAGATGCTGCATGGGCGGCTGTCCGTCTATGACTTCCATGAATTCGCCCATGACGCCTTACTGCCCCGCTTGCGTTTGCGGCGCCAGCCAGGGCCGTTCGCGCTGCACATCAATTGCAGCGTGCGCCGCACCCTGTCTGACGACAAGTTGCGTCGCGTCGCCGAGGCTTGCGTCGAGCAGGTCATCGAACCGCGAGGTGTCGGCTGTTGTGGCTTTGCGGGTGACCGCGGTTTTGTGGTCCCCGAACTCAATGCCCATGCCTTGCGCAAATTGCCCGCCGCGCTGCCGTCGAATTGCTGCGGTGGCTTGTCGACAAACCGTACCTGCGAGATCGGACTGAGCGCCGAGACCGGTTTGGCCTACCGCTCGATCGCTTATCTGCTCGAGGAATGCAGTCGGGAGGAACAGACCATGAGTTGCTGATCCATTGACCGCGCCATGGGCCGGCTGAATCAGCCTGCAAAAAATATTTTAAGAACCGATTGATCCGAGGAAACAGACATGGTCTGGCAACAAATTTACGATCCCTTCAACAACATGGTGACTTCCACCTTGCTGGCCGCCGTGCCGGTGGTGGTGATGCTGGCGTCACTGGGTTTCTTGCATATCAAGGCCCATCTCGCGGCCGGACTCGGGCTGCTGGCCGCCGTGCTGGTGGCGGTGTTCGCCTACGGCATGCCGGTCGGGATGGCAGGCACGGCGGCGATGTACGGCGGCTTCACCGGTCTGCTGCCGATCGGCTGGATCGTGCTCAACATCATCTTCCTACAGCAATTGGCCGAGCAGAACGGCAGCTTCAAGGTGCTGCAGGCCTCGCTGTCGGGCATCACCGACGACCGGCGCTTGCAACTGCTCTTGATCGCTTTTTGCTTCGGCGCATTCTTTGAAGGCGCAGCAGGATTCGGCACGCCGGTGGCAGTGACCGCCGGCATCCTGATCGGGCTGGGCTTTTCGCCGCTGGCGGCTTCGGGACTGAGCCTGATCGCCAACACTGCGCCGGTCGCCTTCGGCGCCTTGGGCACGCCGGTGATCACGCTGGCCAAGGTGCATGGTTATGACTTGATGGAAGTCTCCGCGATGATCGGGCGTCAGTTGCCGTTCTTCTCGCTGCTGGTGCCGTTCTGGCTGATCTGGGCCTTTGCCGGACGCAAGGCGATGATGGAGATCTGGCCGGCAATCCTGGTCACCGGTTTGTCATTCGCGATTCCGCAATACCTGGTCTCCAACTTCATCGGGCCTGAGCTGGTCGACATCATCGCGGCCATTGTTTCGATGACTTCGCTGGTCCTGTTCCTACGCGTCTGGCAGCCGAAGAAGATCTGGACTTCGCCGAATCTGAAAGGCCATGAGACCGATGGCGGCCAAGCGCAAAAGCCAGTCGCCGTCAAGAGTTACTCGCGCGCCGAGCTGATTCAAGCCTGGCTGCCCTGGGTGATCCTGACGGTCTTCGTCTTCATCTGGGGCCTGCCGCCGGTCAAGGCTTATCTCAACAGCATTTACGCACCGTCATTCCCGATGTCGGGGCTGCACAACCTGGTCGAAAAAATGCCGCCGGTGGTGGTCAAGCCGACCAAGGAAGGTGCGGTCTATGTGCTGGGCCTGCTCTCGGCCACGGGCACCGGCATCCTGCTGGCAGCGATCGTCGGCGCGCTGGTGATGAAGTACAAACCGGTCGAGATCGCTCGTACCTTTGTGCGGACTTTCTGGCTGGTGCGCTATTCGCTGATGACGATCGTGCTGATGCTCGGCCTGGGCACCTTGACGCGCTTCTCAGGCACCGACACGACGCTAGGACTGGCCTTCGCCAACAGCGGCGTGTTCTACCCTTTCTTCGGCACCTTGATGGGCTGGATCGGGGTGGCGATGACCGGATCGGACACCGCGTCGAACGTGTTGTTCGGCGGCATGCAGAAGGTGGCGGCCGAGCAACTCGGCTTGTCGCCCAACCTGATGGGCGCTGCCAACAGTTCAGGCGGGGTGATGGGCAAGATGATCGATGCACAGTCGATCGTCGTCGCCTCGACCGCCACGCGCTGGTTCAACCATGAAGGCGACATCCTGCGCTATGTCTTCTTCCACTCGATCGCCTTGGCCAGTCTGGTCGGCTTGTTGGTGACGCTGCAGGCCTATGTGTTCCCGTTCACGCTGATGGTCGTGAAGTAAGACCGAAAAGAATGCGCCCATGCTGGGCGCAAGAAGAAAGCCGGCAAATGCCGGCCCTTGTCCTTAAAGCTGGAACCCCCTCTCGGAGGGGCCGGGGGAGCCCAACATTCACCCGCAGGGATGAGCGGCAGCGCCGCTCTCCCCAGCCCGCGCGCAAGCATGCGCGCGGTCGTTCACCAGGC
>JBILYN010000056.1:0-18246 GCA_044377715.1 Aquabacterium sp. | reverse complement strand
AGGCCGCAGGGCCTGTCGCACGTCCGGGCTCACCCCATGTGCAGGCCGCCGTTGCAGCTGAAGTCTGCGCCCGTGGTGAAACCCGAGTCCTCGCCCGCCAGCCAGGCGCAGATCGAGCCGATCTCGTCGGGCGTTCCCAAACGCTTGACAGGGATCGTCGAGATGATTTTCTCCAGCACCTCGGGCTTGATCGAACGGACCATGTCGGTGCCGATGTAGCCCGGGCTGACGGTGTTGACCGTCACGCCTTTGCTGGCCATTTCCTGCGCCAGCGCCATCGTGAAGCCGTGCATGCCGGCCTTGGCTGCCGAGTAATTGGTCTGGCCTGACTGGCCCTTCTCGCCGTTGACCGAGCTGATCTGGATGATGCGGCCCCAGCCCTTTTCCACCATGCCCGGCACCACTTGCTTGGTGACGTTGAACATGCTGTTGAGGTTGGTGTCGATCACCGCCTTCCAGTCCTCTGGCGTCATCTTCAGGAACATGCGGTCGCGCGTGATGCCGGCGTTGTTGACCAGCACGTCGATCGCACCAAACTCGTCAACGGCCTTGGCGAAAGCTTCGACCGTCGAGCCCCAATCGGCGACATTGCCAACAGACGCATGAAAGTCATACCCCAGCGCCTTCTGCTCGTCCAGCCACTTGACAAAGTCACGGCTCGGCCCGCAGCCCGCGATGACCTTGAAACCTTGCTTGTACAGACGCTGGCAAATCGCGGTACCGATGCCACCCATGCCACCGGTGACGTATGCAACTTTTTGACTCATTTTTCTCTCCTAAGATTTTTGGTAAGGGGTCTTTACAGGCCATGCCCACAGGGTGTCTGCGCGCTACAGCCAGGTCAATCGGGTTCGCCCTGTCGCGGTCGGCAGGGTTTGATGTCCATCAGCGCTAGGCGCTTTGAAGGCTTGGATCAGCGCTCCAAGGTCAGCGCAACACCCATGCCGCCGCCGATGCACAGCGAGGCAATGCCCTTCTTGGCATCACGCTTGATCATCTCGTGCAGCAGCGTGACCAGGATGCGGCAGCCGGACGCGCCGATCGGGTGGCCGATCGCGATCGCGCCGCCATTGACGTTGACCTTGGCCATGTCCCAGCCCATTTCCTGATGCACCGCGCAGGCCTGTGCCGCGAAGGCCTCGTTGATCTCGAGCAGGTCCAGGTCGGCCGGGCTCCAGCCGGCGCGTGCCAGCGCCTTGCGCGCGGCGGGCACCGGGCCCATGCCCATGATCGCCGGGTCTAGACCGGCGCTGGCATACGACGCAATGCGCGCCAGCGGCTTCAAGCCCAGCGCAGCGGCCTTGGCCGCACTCATCACCATCACGCCGGCAGCACCGTCGTTCAACCCAGAGGCATTGCCCGCAGTCACCGAGCCGGCCTTGTCGAAGGCTGGCCGTAAGCCGGCCAGCGCGTCGGCGTTGGTCTTCTTGTTGATGAACTCATCGGCAGAGAACAGGATCGGATCGCCCTTGCGCTGGGCGATGCTGACCGGGACGATCTCGTCCTTGAAGCGGCCGGCGTCCTGTGCGGCACTGGCTTTTTGCTGGCTGCCCAGCGCCAGCGCGTCCTGCTGCTCGCGGGTGATGCCGTACTTCTTGGCCACATTCTCGGCGGTGATGCCCATGTGGTACTGGTTGTAGACGTCCCACAAACCGTCGACGATCATCGTGTCGACCAGCTTCCAGTCACCCATGCGTTGGCCGTTGCGTGAGTTCGGCAGCACGTGGGGCGCCAGGCTCATGTTCTCCTGGCCGCCGGCGATGATGATGTCGCTGTCGCCGTCGCGGATGGCTTGAGCGGCCAGCATCACCGACTTCAAGCCCGAGCCGCAGACCTTGTTGATCGTGAAGGCCGGCACGGACTGCGGCAGGCCGCTCTTGATCACCGCTTGGCGCGCGGCGTTCTGGCCCGAGCCGGCGGTCAGCACCTGACCCAGGATCACTTCGCTGATCTGCTCGCCAGTCAGACCGCTGCGCTCGAGCAAGGCTTTGATGACGGTGGCGCCCAACTCAGGTGCCGGTGTGCCGGCGAGGGTGCCGCCGAATTTACCCACCGCGGTGCGTGCCGCGGCGACGATGACGATGTCCATGCTCATGTGATGAAGTCTCCGGAAAAGAATTGAGGGAATTGGGTGGTTCAGGCTTTTTGCTTGACGTAACGGCCGGGCGCGGGCTCGATCACCTTGTGGCTGCGGTTGCCGTAGGACTTGGGCGCGGCCACTTGCTTGCCACCTTTCTCGCCCAGCCAGCCTGCCCACAGCGGCCACCAGCTGCCGGTCGTCTCGGTCGCGGTCTTGAACCAATCGTCGGCCTGTCCTGGCAGCTTGTCGTTGACCCAATGGCTGCGCTTGTTCTTGCTCGCCGGGTTGATCACGCCAGCGATGTGGCCCGAGGCGCCGAGCACGAAAGTCTTGTCCTTGGCACCCTTGAGAACGCCGGTCGAGGCATAGGCCGCTGGCCAAGGCACGATGTGGTCCTCGCGTGACCCGTAGATGAACACCGGGCAGCTGATCTTCGACAGGTCAAGCTTTTCGCCGCAGACCGTCAGCGCACCAGGCGCCTTCAAGGTGTTGTCTAGATAGGTGTGGCGCAGGTACCAGCAGAACATCGGACCCGGCAGGTTGGTCGAGTCACCGTTCCAGTACAGCAGGTCGAAAGGTGGCGGGGCCTCGCCCTTCAGATAGTTGCCGACGACGTAGTTCCAGACCAGGTCGTTGGGCCGCAGAAAGCTGAAGGTCGTTGCCAACTCCTTGCCCTTGAGCAGACCGGGGCCGTTGGGCGCCTCTTCACCCAGCGTCATCTCGCGCAGCTTGACCGCGGCCTCGTCGATGAAAACATCGAGAATCCCGGTATTGCTGAAATCGAGCAAAGTGGTCAGCAAGGTCATCGAATGCGCAGGCTTGTCGCCGCGCGCGGCCAGCACCGCCAGCGCGGTCGCCAAGATCGTGCCGCCGACGCAAAAGCCCAGGGTATTGATCGTGGCAGCACCGGTGATCGCTTGCACCACCTCAACCGCCTTGATCGCGCCTTGATCGATGTAGTCGTCCCATGTGGTGGCGGCCAGGCTCTCGTCCGGGTTGCGCCAGCTCACGACAAACACCCGATGGCCTTGCTCGACGGTGTAGCGGATCACCGAGTTCTCGGGCTGCAGGTCGAGGATGTAGTACTTGTTGATGCAGGGCGGCACGAACAGCATCGGCCGCTCGAAGACCTTGGTCGTCAGCGGTTTGTATTCGATCAACTGGAACAAAGCGTTCTCAAACACCACAGCACCTTCGCTGGTGGCGACATTGCGGCCGACCTCGAACACGCTCTCGTCGGTCTGCGACATGTGGCCTTGCTCGATGTCCTTCCAGAGCAGCTGCATGCCTTGCGTGATGCTCTCGCCGCCGGTCTCCACCGCCTTGGCCAGCGCCTCGGGGTTGGTGGCGAGAAAGTTGGCCGGACTGGCCGCATCGACCCACTGTTGGACTGCAAAGCGAATCCGGGCCTTGGTCTTGGCATCGCCCTGAACACTGTCGGCCATCTGCATCAAGGTGCGGGCGTTGAGCAGGTAGGTCTGCGCTGCCAGCGCTGCAGCCGGGTTTTGCGCCCAAGCGTCGGCCGCAAAGCGCTTGTCGCCAAGCTTGGCGGCCGGTTGGCCTTGTTGCTGGTGGGTCAGCGCACTGTTCCACATCGACGCTGCCTGCGCCAGATAGTCCGACTGCAGCTGGCTCATCGCGTCCATCGGCAGGCTCAGACCCGCCATCGATTGCCACATCTCGCTCATTGCCGATCCCATGGCTTGGGCATTGGCGGTGATAGTCTGTCCGACCTCGCCGGGGGCGGGTGACGTCTTTCTGGTCATACGGGTCTCCTGGTCCGGCTGGCGCTGGTGGCGCGCCGATGTGCGATGCTGTACAAGGGTTCACTTTGTACGTCAACAAGCTTACCGCATGATGACGTCAATTTTCAATAAGCGATATTGCGTATCGCCATCTGAAATGCATATTGTTGCCGTTGCCTGGATATTTGTGGTGCTGCTGATGGCAGCGGCCGAAGCGAGCTCGACGCAAGGCACGCTGCTCGGCGCCTTGTTCACGCTGCTGCTTTACGGCGCCCTACCGTTGAGCATCGTGCTCTATGTGATGGGCACGCCGGCGCGCCGGCGTGCCCGCTTGGCTGCCGAGGCCCGCGCGGCCGAGCCCAGCGCCGCATCAGCCCTGGACAGCGACGGCGGCAGCCATCCGCCCGGTGAGGCCGTCGCGCCTGAACGAGAAAAACCGTGACGCGTCGCTGACCGTGCACCAGGTCCCGCCACTGATTTGACGCACGCCCAGCGTCACCAAGCGACGTCGGGCCAGTCCGGCCAGGTCGGCACGCCATCGCAGGCTACCGTCCGGCCTGGGGCTGCGACGAAACATCAACTCATCAGGGCCGCGCGGGTCGACACCGAAGGCCTGCAACACGTCCTCACCGACCTCGAAGGCCTGCGGTCCGATGCAAGGACCCAGCCAGGCCAGCAACTGATCGGCCGAACAACCGGCGAGCTTGCACAGCGCCGAAACGCTTTGGTCTATCACCCCGGCCGCCAGTCCGCGCCAGCCGGCATGGACCGCACCGACCGCAAGACCGTCGGCGCTGCACAACAGCAAGGGCAGGCAGTCGGCCACCAGCACGGTGCAAGCCAGGCCTGGCTCGCGGCTGATGCTGGCATCGGCCTGTGGCAATTCGCGGCCTGCCTGCAGGTCGGCAGCCGTCAGCGTGACGACAGTCGCGCCGTGAACCTGGTTCAGCCACACCGGCGCTGCGCCCAGCGCCTGCGAAAAATGTCGCTGGTTCTGAAACACCGATTCAGGCTGGTCGGCCCCTTCCCCGCCGAGTGCCGGCGGGCGCAGGTTCAGGCTGTCAAAAGGTGCTTCGCTGACGCCGCCAAACCGGGTGCTCATCAGCGCACGGACATGGGCTGGCGCCGGCCAGTCAGGACGCAAGGCCTGGGGCAGCCACATCAGAACGCGTCGGGACAGGCGTCGGGGTGCGTCTTGGAAAACACGTCTTGCTGCAGGCAGGTCTCGAAGACGCGCATCACGTTGGGCACATGCTCGGTGCGGCAGTTGAAGCGCTGCGCATTGAAGACCTGCGGCACCAAGACGCAGTCGGCCAAGGTCGGCGTGTCACCGTGGCAATAGCGACCAGCCTGCGCAGCGAGCTGGCGCTCGACCACCTCCAGGCCGGTCTCGACCCAATGACGGTACCAGCGGTTCTTGTCGTCCTCGCTGAGCTTGAGGTCGCGCGTCAGGTAGCGCAGCACGCGCAAGTTGTTCAGCGGATGGATCTCGCAAGCGATGTCGTGAGCCAGCGCGCGCACCCTGGCCCGGCCCAGCGCGTCGGCCGGTAGCAAGGGCGGCTGCGGATGGGTCTCGTCCAGGTATTCGATGATCGCCAGCGACTGGGTCAACACCGCGTCGCCGTCCTTGAGCAAAGGCACCAAGCGCGAGGCTGAGACCGTCGCGTAGGACTCGCTCAGTTGCTCGCTGTTGGCCAAGTGCACCGGCATGTAGTCGTAGGCCAGACCCTTGATCGCCAGCGCGATCCGCACCCGGTACGACGCTGAAGACCTAAAGTAGTTGTACAGCTCCATCGAAAGGCCTCCTTGAAAAAGCCCGTTGTCAGCCCTGCTTGATCCTGAGTTGGAGGCTGCCCAGTCCTTCGACCCGGCCTTCGATCAGGTCGCCCGGAACGACCGCGGCAACGCCCGACGGCGTGCCGGTGAAGATCAGGTCGCCCGCTTGCAGCGTCCAGGCATTGGACAGCGTTTCGATGGTCTCGGCGACGTTCCAGATCAATTCGCTCAGATCGCCGCTCTGACGCTGCACGCCGTTCACCGACAGAGTGATCGCGCCGCGCTTGAGCTCACCGGTCCGGGCAATGGCATGCAGCGGGCCGATGGGCGCCGACTCATCGAAGGCTTTGCCGATGCTCCACGGCCGGCCTTGCTTTTTCATGTCGTTTTGCAGGTCACGCCGGGTCATGTCCAGGCCTATCGCATAGCCCCAGATGTGGCGCACAGCGTCAGCCGCCTTGATGTTGCGGCCGCCGATGCCGATCGCCACCACCAGTTCGATCTCGTGGTGCAGGTTGGCGGTCAGCGGCGGGTAAGCCATCTCGCCGACCACGCCATCAGCGACCGGCAGCACCGTGTCGCCAGGCTTGAGAAAGAAGAACGGCGGCTCACGGCCGGTGAAACCCATTTCCTGGGCATGCTCGGCATAGTTGCGGCCTACACAGTAGATGCGGCGGACCGGAAACACGCCACCACCGAAGACCGGCACGGTGGGCTGGGTAGGCACAGGGATGACGTGGTTCATGGCGGGTGGTCGGAAAAAGGGTTGATCGGCGGTTGATGCGGGATCATGCCACGGGCCCGGCTACACTTTTACCCACGATGATCGAGACCCGCCGAATCAAACACTGCCGCCAATGCGGCACCGCCGTGGCCTACCGCCAGCCCGACGACGACAACCGCGAACGCGCAGTGTGCGGCGCCTGCACCACGATCCACTACGAGAACCCGCTCAATGTTGTCGGCACGGTGCCGGTGTGGGGCGAGCAGGTGCTGCTGTGCCGGCGCGCGATCGAACCGCGCTATGGCTACTGGACCTTGCCCGCAGGTTTCATGGAGCTAGGCGAGACCGTGGCCGATGGCGCGCTGCGCGAAACGATCGAGGAAGCCGGCGCGCGGGTTGAAATGCAGGACTTGTTCACCATGATGAACGTCGTGCGGGTCGGCCAGGTGCACTTCTTCTACCGCGCCCGAATGCTCGACACGACGCTGAACCCGGGTGTCGAAACCTTGGAAGCGCGCTTGTTCCTCGAGCACGAGATCCCCTGGGACGAGATCGCTTTTCACACTGTTCGCGACACGCTGAAACACTACTTCGCCTGCCGCCAAAGCGGCCAGTACCCGCTGCACTGCTCAGACATCTAAACCCGGCAGTTGCCCGCCGCGTCGACGAATGCCATGAATTCGGCATCGCGGTCGTGGTCGCCGGCATGGGCATAGGGCGGCTGCGGAAATGCCGCCAGACACACCACCACCAGACGGCGCTGGCGATGGATGTAGATGAACTGGCCGGCAAAGCCGCGCGCGATCATCGCGCCATCGCCGGTCAACCACCAGCTGTAGCCGTAGCCGGTCAACCGACTCGAGCGCACCGCTTGGATCGCCAGGGTTTCGGGCGGCAGCGCAAACGCTGGCCGCGCCACTTCATCGATCCAGCCAGCGGGCAACAAGCGACGCCCGTCGACCACGCCGTCATCGGCGACCAACTGCGCAAAACGGCCGAAATCACGCAAGGCCATCCCGGCCCGGCTGCCGCCGATCTCCTGACCGTCTTTGGACTCGACGGTGAAGAACGCGTCGAACTCCATGCCACAGGGCTGCCAGATGCGCTCGGCCATGTAGTCAGCGAGCCGCCTGCCAGTGGCCGCGCTGATCACCGCGCCCAGCAAGTAGGTGTCGCCGCTGTTGTAGCACCAGCGAGTGCCTGGTTCGTGGACCGCGGGTAGCTGACGCATGATCTCGAACACGCCCCCAGGCACTTGATTGGCCAGCGAGCGGCTGTAGCGGTTGACGTCAGAGTCCCGGTCCGGATAGACCTCGGTCCAGCCCACGCCCGACGACATGGTCAGCAGATGGCGAACCGTCACCCGGTCGTAGGCCGACCCGGCCAGCGCCGGCAACCAGCGCACCACCGGCAGGTCCAGCCCAGGCAGCGAACCATCGGCCAGCGCGACGCCAACCAGCATGGCCGTCATCGACTTGATGGTCGACATCGTGCTCCAGCGATCGCTCGGACGCAGACCGAGTCCGTATTGCTCGAGCACAAGACGTCCATCACGGGCCACCAACAGGCCGGCCACCGTGTTGCGGTCGAAGAAATCGGCGACGCTTCGCGCCGCACCCCCGCTGTCGAAGACCGGCGCGATCTGCGGGCCGCGCGGCCAATCGCGTGGCTGCGATCCACGCTCGATGCGGCGCGATGCGAACAGCCGGTCGACCATGCGATAGCCATGACTTTGCAGCCCCGGCGGCCAGAGCAGAAAGTCCTCGGCACGCGGCAAATGTTCGACCGGCAAGGCCAGCGTCTCGCCTGATGGGCTTGGTGGGTTCATTGGGTTCATCGCTGAAGCACTATGGCTTGAAAAAGAAATCGCCCAGCGCCTGGTCGTAGAGCGATGGAACCTGGTCGTGACCGACCGATTTCGAGAGACGAACGACCTCGCTGCGAACGTTGCGCAGCACCCGGTCTATCGGCATGCCAGGCTTGTCCATCTCCTTCAGAAAAACTCTTGTGAACAAGCCGTTCGGGTCTTTGTCTTGGTCGTTCAATCGGTCGAGCGCCTGCTGTCCGGTGCCTGCGGAGAAGATCACCATCTGTCCCGAAGCCGCCGAAGTAGGCGCCAGGCCTCGGCCGCCGATGGCGCGGCCCGCAGTCTTGAACGGGTTGTCGCGGCATGCATCGATGATGGCCAACGCGAACTTGGCCTTGCTGTCTTGTATGTCGTCCAGCAGGCGTTGCAGCGGTATCGCTTCATCCTTGACCTGGTCTTCAGACTGACCACGTATGTCGACCGGCAGCAAAAAGTTCGCCGCACCCAACTGAACGCCGTGACCGGCAAAGAACACGACAACTTCGTCACCGCCCCGGATGTCGTTCTTGAAGCTGCGAATGGCGTCCTTCATGCCGCGCTCGGTCAAGTCGTTTTTCATGGTCACGCTGAAACCGACCTTTTGTAGCGCAGCGCCCATGGCCTTGGCATCGGCCCTGGCGTTGAGCAGCTTGGTGACGGCCTGGTAGCTGTCGTTGCCCATCACCAGCGCGCGCCGGGTTGGGCCTTGCGCTTTTTTGGCGGTGTCGTTTATCGATGCAAGCGCTGGTTCAGGCTTGCTCTGCGCTGCCTGCAATTGCGCACGCAACTGCGCCATTTCAGCCATCAGCTTGGCCAGGTCCTGGGCCGGCTTCTGCGCCAGATTCTCTTGCTCCTTGGCTTTGGCCTCCAACGCGAGACGCGTCAAGCGCAGGCTCTCGGCCTCCTGCGCCAGACGCGCCTGCTCGGCGACGCGTTGATCCTGCAGCAGACGCTGCTGCGCACGAAGCTGCGCCTCTTGGTCGGCCAAGCTCTTTTGCTTTGCTGCCGCCTCAGCCTGCAAGCGCTGCTGATCTCGGCTGTTGGCATCGACAAGCGCTTGCTGCCGCACCGCCTGCGCCAGCTTGTCCTGCTCACGCCGGGCCTGGGCGAGCCGATCCTGATCCCGCGCCTTCTCCCGTGCAAGGTCTTCCTCGGCAAGCTTGACCTTGGCCGCGGTCGACTGCAGTTCCTCGAGCAAACCGGCGGTCCGCTGTGCGCGCGCTGCTTTCGCATCGCCAGCGGCAGGGTTGACGGGATAGTCTGTGGCGGACGGCACGGCGAAGGCAACCGTCGACAGCGCGTTCGAAGCTATCGACGGCATTCTGAAATCGAGTGACCAGTTGAATGCCAAGGCATTCGCGGCAGCCGCCTTGCCGGAAATAAGCCCATCGGCAGTGCTGTCGGCAAAGCGGTCTCTCCAGCTGCCGATATAGCGGTTCAGGTCGGTGGACTTGCCGGCCTCGACGTTCTTCTTGAACACCTCCGAGAACTCACCGATCGGACCGGTCTGCAACAACACATGGTAGTAGCCGCGCAAGCCATTGAATTGGCTGACCGTGAACTCGATCAACAGCAAGTTGTCAGGCAACAGGTCTATCGATGCAGGGGTTATCTTGGCGGTCACAGGGCCCCATAAACTGTTGTTGCGCCAGCGCTCCAAGATGTTGCTGCGTAGCGCGGCAATCGGAAACATCTGCGAACACTTCACCACCAGTTGACTCGACAAGGTGCCGTGCAGGCTGTGGCCGAACGCGCCGCCATTGGACCGGTTTTCGCAGCTACCGGCGGCCCATTTTCCGGGCAAATTCTCCAGCCTCGCGACAAAGATCTTGAAAGGCGAATCACTATCCTGGTTCAAGAAGGTGTAGGCCTTGCGATTGTCAGGCGCCGCTTCATCGAACACATGGTTCACGGCCCATTCACCAGGCGGCAGCGCAATCTTCAGACGCGACGAGACATTCACGACGTCGCGGTAGACGTCGCCTTCCTTGGGCTGGCCCTCGCTGCTGCGCAGCACTGCCGGCTTGTTCGTCGCCGCTTTGGCGCTCCAGTGCTTGGTCTGTCCGTCGGACTGGTTGTCCACCGCAGGCTCGACACCCGTGAAGAAAGCCTTGGCCAACGCGTCGATATGCCGGTCTCGCCAGTCCAACACCTTGGCGTCGAGCGTCGAGGGCTTGCCAGCCTCGACGTTGCCGCGAAATGCCGTGGAGCTCTCGCCAAAGTCTCGCAGCGCCAGCCAGCTGTGGGTGAACACGCGACCCTGGCCCGATCTTGTCACCACCTGTTCAAGATGCATCATGTCGTCGGGTAGGCTGCTGACGATGGCTTGCGGCAGCTTGGAGAAGGCTCGGATCCAAAAAGGGTTGGTGGCCTTCCAGCGCTCGGTCAACGCGAACCTGAAATCAGTGGTGTTGAAAACCTGCGAACACCTCACCTCGGGCTGGCCGGTTGCAGTCCCGTACAGCTTGTGCGCAAAATGAGCAGCGTTCGCTCGCCTCTCGCATTCCGACGCACCGAAGGACAGGCCCGGGCGGACCTCGTAACGGACGACATGCAGTTTGAACAAGGAACCCGGATCTTGATTGACAAAGACCAGCGCTTTGCGACCGCGCGCCGGGTCGTCTTCGAAGACATGGCTGACCCGCCATTCACCCGGTGGCAAGGCGATCTTCATGGTCGGCGACAAGCGAACCAGATCGCGGTACACGTCGCCTTCGATCGGCATCCCCTCGCTGGACCGAACCGCGGCATGAACAGCCGGTACCGAGAACAGCAAGGACAACACCCAAAAAACAAGGCTTGCCCAGGAAGGGCTGCAAAAACGATTCATCTCAAACCCTGCTAGAGACCCGCCTCAAGGCGTCGCCGCCGTCACACGCCAGATCACGTTGCCGACATCGTCCGCGACGAGCAAACACCCGCCAGGTCCGATCGCCACGCCGACCGGACGGCCGTAGCAGCGCTCTTCGTCTTCAGCGAGGAAGCCACTGAGAATGTCGCGCGGCGGCCCGCTGGGGCGTCCGTTCGCAAAGGGCACGAAGACGACTTTGTAGCCACTGAGCTTGCTGCGGTTCCACGACCCGTGCTGCCCGATCGCCATCCCCTCGGGAAACCCGGGCAGCGTTCCGGCGGGCAGCCAACACAGCCCCAGCGATGCGGTGTGCCCGCCCAGTGCGTAGTCCGGCGTGATCGCCCCCGCCACCGCAGCCGTGTCCTGCGGCACCCGATCGTCCACGGTCTGGCCCCAGTAGCAATACGGCCAGCCATAGAAGCCACCGTCGCGCACCGAGGTCAGGTAGTCCGGCGGCGTCTCGTCACCCAGACCGTCGCGCTCATTGACCACGGTCCAGAGCTGACCGGTGATCGGCTCCCAAGCCATGCCGACGGCATTGCGCAGACCACCGGCAAACACACGGTTGCTGCCCGTCGTCAAGTCGAGTTCATAAATGCAGGCCCGGCCCTTCTCAATCGCCATGCCGCCGTCGGCAATGTTGCTCATGGAGCCAACGCCGGCATAGAGCTTGCGCCCGTCGGTGCTGGGCAGCAGGCTTCGCGTCCAGTGGCCGCCTGGCTTGAAGTCGACCAGCTTGCGCCCCTGACCGCTGATGTGGGTTGCGCCCGAGGTATAGGCGAAGGCCATGACGCCATCGGTGTTGCCGACGTAATAAGTGTCGCCCAGCAGCGCCATGCCGAAAGGTTGGCTCAAGCCCTTGAGAAAGGTCTCGCGGACTTCGGCCACGCCGTCGCCATCCGCATCACGAAGCAGCGTGATCCGATCGGCACTGACGCCGATGGCCGCAGCGCGCTTCATCGTGCTGAACATCGCGTAGCCGAAAATCGTCTTGATCGGGCCTGGCTTGGACATCGCCTCGGCGATCGTGACATCGCCATTGGGCAACAAATGGATCCAGCGCGGATGGTCGAGGCCGACGGCAAAGGCGTTGACCTGCAGACCGGGCGCCGCCGTCGGCGTATGCCCGGGCGCCCAACCCTGGGCCGTGGGCATTTTCAGTGTCGGGATCCGTCCCTGCGCCCTGCCCGCGGGAATCGTCGGCGTATTGCCAATCGCCTGCTGGGGTGTGCTGCCCTGCAAGCGACGCCAGACGATGGCGGCCTTGCCGACCTGTGCGACCAACCGCGCGAAAATTTCGGTCAAACCCATCTGAACTCTCCTCGTCATCGCGCGCCTGCGATGCAGGAACCCACCGGTCACGCCAGCGCTGCATTGTCATCGCCTCGAGGTACCCGAGTGAATTGCCGGTCTGCTCGACAAAGCCCGAGAGGCGCGGTGGCACCGACTCTCAAGCAAATGTGGCTTTGCCACTTTGCTTGATCCCCACGGGGGGCGGCCGGCTTCGGCCGGCCTTGGGGCGCTCAAGAGGCCGGTGCGCGAACCCAGGCCATCAACGCCGCGCCGGCGGCAGGTCGGTGCAACTGCCGTGCGCGACCTCGGCCGCCAGGCCGATGCTCTCGCCCAGCGTCGGGTGCGGGTGGATGGTCTTGCCGATGTCGACCGCATCGGCGCCCATCTCGATGGCCAGCGCGATCTCGCCGATCATGTCGCCGGCATGGGTGCCGACGATGCCACCGCCCAGAATCTTGCCGTGGCCCCGGCCATGGCCGTCCGATGTCCCTTCGGGGCTGTCATCGAACAGCAGCTTGGTGAAGCCCTCGTCTCGGCCGTTGGCGATCGCCCGGCCCGACGCGGTCCAGGGAAACAAGCCCTTCTTGACCTTGATGCCACGTGCCTTGGCCTCGTCCTCGGTCAGGCCGACCCAGGCCACCTCGGGGTCGGTGTAAGCGACGCTGGGGATCACGCGGGCGTCGAACTGGGCCCGACGCAAGCTTGCGTCGTCCAGTGCTTCACCCGCCGCGACTTCGGCCGCCACATGGGCCTCGTGCACCGCCTTGTGCGCCAGCATCGGCTGGCCGACCACGTCGCCGATCGCGAAGATATGCGCAACGTTGGTCCGCATCTGCACATCGACCGGGATGAAGCCGCGGTCAGTGACGACCACACCGGCCGCCTCGGCCCGGATCTTCTTGCCATTGGGCGTGCGGCCCACCGCCTGCAACACCAGGTCGTACAGGCCCTCGCTGGTCTGGCCGTCGGCGCCTTCGAACTGCACCAGGATGCCGTCGGCGGTGGCTTGCGCGCCCACCGTCTTCGTCTTCAACATGATCTTGTCAAAGCGCGGCGCGTTCATCTTCTGCCAGACCTTGACCAGATCCCGGTCGGCGCCCTGCATCAGGCCGTCGAGCATTTCCACGACGTCGAGCCGGGCGCCTAGCGTGGAATACACCGTGCCCATCTCCAGGCCGATGATGCCGCCGCCGACGATCAGCATGCGCTTCGGCGTCTGGCGCAGTTCCAGCGCACCGGTGGAGTCGACGATGCGCGGATCCGTATCGAGCCCATCCTTCTGCAAGAACGGCAGCCGCACCGCCTGCGAACCGGCAGCGATGATGCACTGCTTGAAGCGGATGGTCTGGGTCTTGCCAGTCCTGGCTTGTGCGTCGCCGTGGGTCTCCTCGACCGTCACATGGTGCGGATCGGCAAAGCTGCCATAGCCGCGCACCACGGTGACCTTGCGCATCTTGGCCATCGCTGCCAGCCCGCCGGTCAACTTGGCCACGACCTTGTTCTTGTGGCCCAGCAGCTTGGGCAGTTGCACTGTGGGCGGCGCAAACTCGACGCCGAGGTCGGCGAAATGCTTGACCTCGTCCATGACGGAGGCCACATGCAACAAGGCCTTGGACGGAATGCAGCCGACGTTCAGACAGACACCTCCCAGCGTCGCATAGCGCTCGACGATCACCGTCTTCAGACCCAGATCGGCAGCGCGGAACGCGGCCGAGTAGCCGCCCGGTCCGGCGCCGAGCACCAGCAGGTCGCACTCGAGGTCGGCGGCGCCGGCGAATTGGGACGCCGTCGGCGCCGGCGCTGCCAACTGCGGTGCTGCCATCTGCGGTGCGGCCATCTGCGGCGCCGTCACGACAGGCGCTGGCGCGGGAGAGGCCGGCGTGGCCTGTTCAGCCGACTCCAGCGTCAGGATCAACGAACCCTGGTTGATCTTGTCGCCCAACACCAGCTTGATGGCCTGGACCACACCGGCCGCAGTGGACGGAATCTCCATCGAGGCCTTGTCGGACTCGACCGTGACCAGGCTTTGCTCGACCGCAACGGTATCGCCCGGCTTGACCAAGATCTCAATCACCGCCACGTCCTTGAAGTCCCCGATGTCGGGCACGCTCACATCGATCAGCGCCATGCTTGTCTCCGAATGTCTTGTGGTTGAGCGTCGAGGCGCGGGCTCACAGCGCGATGCGTCTGAAGTCCGACAGCAGGCTGCCGAAATAGACGTTGAAACGCGCGGCAGCCGCGCCGTCGATCACCCGGTGGTCCCAGCTCAGGCTGAGCGGCAAGATCAGCCGGGGCGCGAACTGCTTGCCGTCCCAGCGTGGCTCGATGCTGCTCTTGCAAACACCCATGATCGCCACCTCGGGTGCGTTGATGATGGGCGTGAAGTAACGCCCGCCGATGCCGCCCAGGCTGCTGATCGAGAAGCAACCACCGCTCATGTCGGCCGGCCCGAGCTTGCCGTCACGCGCCTTCTTGGCCAGATCGCCCATCTCCTGGCTGATCTGGAAGATGCCTTTCTTGTCCGCGTCCTTGATCACCGGCACCACCAGACCGTTGGGCGTGTCGGCGGCGAAACCGATGTTGAAGTAGCTCTTGAGCACCAGTTGCTCGCCGTCCAAACTGGCGTTGAACTGCGGGAATTTCTTCAGCGCCGCCACCGTCGCCTTGATCATGAAAGCCAGCATCGTGACCTTGACGCCGGACTTTTCGTTCTCTTTGTTGGTCTGGACGCGGAAGGCTTCGAGGTCGGTGATGTCGACATCGTCGTGGTTGGTGACATGGGGAATCAACACCCAGTTGCGGTGCAGGTTGGCGCCGCTGATCTTCTGAATGCGCGACAAGTCCTTGCGCTCGACCGGCCCAAACTTGGCGAAATCCACCTTGGGCCAGGGCAACATGTTGGCAATGGGGCCGGGGAAGGCCTCACCACCGCTGGCAGCCGCCGGCGCCTTGGCTTGCTGCGCCGCGGTCTGCACCGCGCCGGCCATCACGCGCTTGACGAAACCCTGCACGTCGTCTTGGGTGATGCGGCCTTTGGGACCACTGCCAGGCACCTCGCCGAGCTGCACACCGAGGTCGCGCGCCATGCGGCGAATCGACGGTGAGGCATGCGGCAGCGCCGCCTTCGGCGCATTGGGTTCGTGCGGCGGCAGCGCAGCGGTGGGCACCACGCGGTCAGGCAGCAAGGACGCAGCCGGGGTACTGACCACCAGCGCGACCGGGGCCGGTGCGGCAGCCAGCACGGCGCCCGCTGCGACCTCCAACACCACGACCTGCGAACCCTTGCCGACCTTGTCGCCAAGTTTGACCAGCACCTCCTTGACGACACCGGCGTGGCTGGAGGGGATCTCCATCGACGCCTTGTCGCTCTCGACTGTGATCAGGCTTTGCTCGACCTTGATGCGATCACCGGGCTTGACCATCACCTCGATCACCGACACCTCGTCGAAATCGCCGATATCTGGCACCAGCACCTGCACGCTGCCACCCGTGCCTTGCGCCAGTGGGGCCGCGGCGGGCACAGGGCTGGGCGCAGGGTTGTGCGTAGGGCCGGGAGCCGGCGCGGCAGGCGCAGGTTCAGACAAAACAGCGCTTTCAGCTTCGAGCAGCAGCAGCAGCGTGCCCTCGTTGATCTTGTCGCCGAGCGCGACCTTGATCTCCTTGACCACGCCGGCGTGGCTGGCCGGGATCTCCATCGACGCCTTGTCGCTCTCGACCGTGATCAGGCTCTGTTCGGCCGCCACCCGGTCGCCAACCTTGACTAGCAACTCGATCACCGCCACGTCCTTGAAGTCTCCGATGTCCGGGACCTTCACTTCAATCAATGCCATGTTGTGTCTCCTTGCTGACGGTCAGGCGTACAGCGGGTTGATCTTCTCGGTGTTCAGGGCGTATTTCTTGATCGCCTCGGCGACCTTGGTGGCTGGCAAGACGCCCTCGTCGGCCAGCGACTTCAGCGCCGCGACGACGATGTAGTGGCGGTTGATCTCGAAGTGCTCGCGCAGCTTGCTCCGGAAGTCACTGCGGCCGAAGCCATCGGTGCCCAGCACCTTGTAAGACCTGCCCTTGGGCATATAGGCCCGGATTTGCTCGCCGAAAACCTTGATGTAGTCGGTCGAGCAGACCACCGGGCCAGCATGGCCAGCGAGTTGCTGTGCGACGAAAGGCACTCGGGGCTTGTCGGTCGGGTGCAGCAGGTTGTGACGCTCGGCGTCCTGGCCGTCGCGCGCCAACTCGTTGAAGCTCGGGCAACTCCAGACCTTAGCGGCTACGCCCCAGTCGGCTTCAAGCAGCAGCTTGGCGGCCATCGACTCGCGCAGGATCGTACCCGAGCCCAGCAGGTTGACTTGCGGCTGACCGGCTGCGGCCACCGTGTCCTGCAGCAGGTACATGCCCTTGATGATCTGGTCCTCGGTGCCGGCGGTCAGGCCGGGCATCGGATAGTTCTCGTTGAGCAGCGTGATGTAGTAGTAGACGTTGTCCTGTTTCTCGACCATGCGCTTCAGGCCATGGTGCAGGATCACGCCGACCTCGTGCGCGAAGGTCGGGTCGTAGGACACGCAGTTCGGGATCGTCCCCGACAACACATGGCTGTGGCCGTCCTCGTGCTGCAGGCCTTCGCCGTTGAGCGTGGTGCGCCCCGATGTGCCGCCCAACAGGAAGCCGCGTGCCTGCATGTCGCCAGCAGCCCAGGCCAAATCGCCGATGCGCTGGAAGCCGAACATCGAGTAGTAGACGAAGAACGGCACCATGATGCGGTTGTTGGTGCTGTAACTGGTCGCTGCGGCGATCCAACTGCTCATGCCGCCAGCCTCGTTGATGCCCTCCTGCAAGATCTGGCCGTCCTTGGCCTCGCGGTAGTACATCACCTGGTCCTTGTCGACCGGTGTGTACTTCTGGCCTTCAGGGTTGTAGATGCCGATCTGGCGGAACAAGCCTTCCATACCGAAGGTGCGTGCCTCGTCGACCAGGATCGGCACGGTGCGCGGGCCCAGCGCCTTGTCGCGGAGCAACTGGGTCAGAAATCGGACATAGGCCTGGGTGGTGCTGATCTCGCGGCCTTCGACGGTCGGGTCGAGCACGGCCTGGAAGGTGCTGAGTGAGGGCACGGTGAACTGCTCGTCGGCCTTGGCGCGGCGCTGCGGCAAGTAGCCGCCCAGCTTCTTGCGCCGCTCGTGCAGATACTTCATCTCGACGGTGTCGTCGGCGGGCTTGTAGAACGGAATGCCCTGGGCCAGTTGCTCGTCGGAGATCGGGATGTTGAAGCGATCTCGCATGCCCTTGATGTCATCGTCGGTCAGCTTCTTGGCCTGGTGGGCGGTGTTCTTGCCCTCGGCGGCCTTGCCCATGCCGAAGCCTTTGACGGTCTTGATCAGCAACACCGTCGGCTGACCTTGGTGGTGGGCCGCACGGTGGTAGGCCGCGTAGACCTTCTGCGGATCGTGGCCGCCGCGCTGCAAGCGCCAGATGTCGTCGTCGCTCATCTTCGCGACCATCTCCAGCGCCTTGGGGTGCTGACCGAAAAAGTGCTTGCGAACGAAAGCGCCGTCGTTGGCCTTCATCGCCTGGTAGTCACCATCGACGGTGTCCATCATGATCTTGCGCAGCACATGCTCTTTGTCGCGCGCAAGCAGCGGGTCCCAGTAGCCGCCCCACAGCAGCTTGATCACGTTCCAGCCCGAGCCGCGGAACTCGCCTTCGAGCTCCTGGATGATCTTGCCGTTGCCGCGTACCGGGCCGTCCAGACGCTGCAGGTTGCAATTGACGACAAAGACCAGGTTGTCGAGCTTCTCGCGCGCAGCCAGTCCGATCGCGCCCAGGCTCTCGGGCTCGTCCATCTCGCCGTCGCCGCAGAACACCCAGACCTTGCGTTTGGACGTGTCAGCGATGCCCCGCGCATGCAGGTACTTCAGGAAGCGCGCCTGGTAAATC
>JBILYN010000147.1:0-11040 GCA_044377715.1 Aquabacterium sp. | reverse complement strand
GGTTGGGCGTTGACAACGGCCCTGCGGCCAGCAACAGGAAGCGCGCCGACCAACGCTCGCCGCTGTCTGACCAGGCCTGCCAGCCATGCGCGGTCTCGTCGAACTGCGCGCCCGCCACGCGGGTGTTGAACTGGATGCCGTCGCGCAGCCCGAAACGGTCGGCCACGTGGTTGGCATAACGCAGCAACTCGGCCTGCGCCGCGTAGCGCTCGCTCCAGTGCCAGTCCTGCTGCAGCGCTTCATCGAAGCCGAACGAGTATTCCAGGCTCTGGATGTCGACCCGCGCGCCAGGGTAGCGGTTGTGGTACCAGGTGCCGCCCACGCCAGCCGCAGCTTCGATCACGCGGGCCTGCAGGCCGAGGCGGCGGGCGCGGTGCAGCAAGTACAGACCGGCAAAACCGGCGCCGATGATCAACAGATCCAGCGTTGGCGCGGGCGTGGCATGGGCTTGGGTGTCGGTCATGGTGGCGAGGTGGACGGTAAAGCCACGCATTGTGCTGATTTGCCAGCCGGCCCGTTCAGGCGCCAGGCCATCAGCCCATCTTGATGCCGCGCTTGCGGATCAACTCGCCCCAGCGCTGGTACTCGCTGGCGATCAGTGCGTCGAACTGCACGGCCCCCAGCGCCAGGACCTCAGCGTCCATCGCTTCGAGCTTGGCGCGGGTGTCGGCTTGGGCCAGGGTCTGCAGGAACTGCTCGCCCAGGTAGGCCACCACCGGCGCGGGTGTCCGGGCCGGCGCGGCCACGCCGTACCAGGATTGCACCAGCACGTCCGGGAAACCGGCTTCGGCGATGGTGGGCAGGTCGGGCAGTGAGCGCGTGCGCTTGACGGTGTTGGCCGCCAGCGCCCGCAGCTTGCCGGCCTGGATCAGCGGCAGCGCCAGGCTCTGCGAGATCATGCCGAAGTGAAGCCGGCCTTCGGCCATGTCGATCAGCGACGGCGGCTGGCCGCGGTAGTTGATGTTGGCGACCTTGATGCCGGTGCGCTCGAACAGCATTTCCTGGCCCAGGTGGTGCGAGCTGCCGGTGCCCGGATTGGGCACGTTGAGCTCACCCGGCTTGCTGCTGGCCAGCGCGATCAGCTCCTTCATCGTCTTGACCGGCAGCCCGCTCCAAGCGACGAACACCGACGGCGGCGCGGCGATCGCGCAGACACCGGCAAAGTCCTTGCTGCGGCCGGCCATGTCGGCCATCAGGTGCTCGCCCACCGACACGAGGGGCGTTGCCGCGAGCAAGGTGTAGCCGTCGGCAGGCGACTGCGCCACCGCCGTCAAGCCGATGCGGCCGTCGGCCCCGGTGCGGTTCTCGACCAGCATGCGCTGCGGCAGTTCAGCCGACAAAGGGTCGACCACGGCACGCAGCACCACATCGACGATGCCGCCGGCCGGGTAAGGCACGATCAGCTTGATCGTCTTGCTGGGGAAACCACCAGGGCCCGCGGGGCGCGACTGGGCCCGCAAGGCCGCGGGCAAGGCAGCAGCACCCAGCAAAGCGATGGCGCGGGTTTGGAATTGGCGTCGGTCCATGATGATCTCCATCGGTAGTTTGGGCGGGATTGTGCTCGGAGTCGGCCGAGGCTGGCCGCGCCGCAGCCTGGCGCCGTCAGACGGCCGGCAGCACCGCGAAGAACGCTGCCAGCTTCACCGCGTCGAGCCGGCCGGCGGTGCGAACGCTGCCGCCCAGGTCGAGCCCGAACGGCTGCACCGCAGCGATCGCCGCCGCCACATTGCCGGCGCTCAGCCCGCCGGACAGGTAGACCGGCTTGCCTAGCGCCGCGACCGCGTCGCGGATACGGCGGCTCAGCGTCCAGTCATGGCTGCGGCCCGCGCCAGGCTTGACCGCTGGCTTGGGGTTGCCCAAGTCGAGCAAGATCGCGTCGACCAGCGGCGCCACCGCGACCGCCTCGTCGAGGCTGGCGTCATCGACCACCCGGACCACCTGCACCAGCGCAACGCGTGGCAAGGTCAGCCGCAGCTGCTCAAGCTCCTTGAACGGCAGCCGGTCGACCAACTGCAAGGTGGTGCTGGGGCAACGCCTGTGCTGGCGGGTGATGTCGGCCGCCGTCTGCTGACGGGTCAACAAGAAGGTCTGGGTTGACTTGCGCACCCGGTCGAGGATCTCGGCGATCAAACCCTCGGAGATCACCCCGGGCCTGCCGGGCATCGCCGGCACCAGGCCCAGCGCCTGGGCACCGGCGGCCACGGCGACACGGCCTTCCTCGGCGCTGCTGATGGCGCAGACCTTGACCACCGGGCGGGGGACGGTGCCGGCAGCGTCTAAAGCGTCAATCATGGTGCTTGGATTCATGATGCTTGGATCAGCGTCTCGATGACGACCGGACGGACAGGCGCCGCGTCATCGGCCAGCGTGATCGACGCGAGCAAGCTCTGGCAGGCGGCCTGGGCCTGGGCCGCACTGGCTGCATGCACACGCAGCAGCGGGTCGCCGGCGCGCAGCAAGCTGCCCAGCGGCCGGATATCAGACAAGCCCACGCGCGGGTCGACCGTGTCGCCAGCGCGCCTGCGCCCGCCACCCAGCTCGACGACCACCAGCCCGAGCGCTCGCGCATCCATCGACGCGACGACGCCGTCACGCGGCGCGACCAAGTCGACCTGCACCGGCGCCGCCGGCAGCCGCGCATCGGTCAACACATCGGCCGGGCCGCCCAGCCCGGCCACCATGCGCGCAAAGCATTCGGCGGCGCGGCCGCTGTTCAGCGCGGCTTCGGCCAGCGCTTGGCCAGCGGCCAGCGTGGGCGCCAAGCCGCCGAGCTGCAGCAACTGAGCCGACAGCGCCAGCGTCAGCGCCAGCAGACGCGGCTCGCGCAAGCTGCCGGTCAGGAAATCCAGGCTCTCGGCCACCTCGAGCGCGTTGCCCGCGGTGCCGCCCAGCACCTGGTCCATGTCGGTGATCAGCGCACGGCAAGGCAGACCTGCAGCGCCGGCGACCTCGACCAGGCTGCGCGCCAGCGTGCGGGCATCCTCCAGACTGCTCATGAACGCGCCGTTGCCAAGCTTGACGTCGAGCACCAGGGCTTGCAGGCCGGCGGCGAGCTTCTTGCTCAGGATGCTGGCGGTGATCAGCGGCACCGATTCGACCGTCGCGGTGACGTCGCGGATCGCGTACAGCCGACGGTCGGCAGGTGCCAAATCGGCACTGGCGCCGAAGATCGCGCAGCCCGCCTCGTGCAGCACGCGCAGCAACTGCTCGCGCGGCGGCGCGACCGCATAGCCCGGCAGCGCTTGCAGCTTGTCGAGCGTGCCACCGGTGTGGCCCAAACCCCGGCCCGAGACCATCGGCACCACGCCGCCACAGGCCGCGACGATCGGTGCGAGCAACAGGCTGACCTTGTCGCCGACGCCGCCGGTCGAGTGCTTGTCGAGCACCGGCCCGGCCAGCCCGGCATCGGCCCAGTTCAGCATCTGGCCCGAATGCGTCATCGCCTGTGTCAGTGCGACGCATTCGCCGCGCGTCATGCCCTTGAGCAGGATGGCCATCGCCATCGCCGCGACCTGGCCCTCGCTCCAGGTCTCGTCGACCAAGCCCTGCACAAAGGACTGGATCTGCGCCTGGCTCAGCGTGCCGCCGTCACGCTTGACCCGGATCAGCGACTGCGCGAGCACGGCGCTCAGTTCAAGCGCGCGATGCGGTCGAGCTTGCCTGGGGCCAGCGTCGGGTTCGCTTGCACGTAGCGCTCGAGCGCGTCGACATCCATCATGCCGGTGCGCCTGTCAGTGCCGGCCTTGAGCGCCGGAAAGCTGTCGCCGCCGCCTGCCAGGAAGCTGTTGACGGTGACGCGGTAGCGTGCTGCCAGGTCCAGCGGCCGACCGTCCAGCGTCACGCTGCCCGGCACCAGGCGCTGGCCCGAAGGTCGCGCGGCGTCCCAGGTGTAGGCAAAGCCTCGAGACACCTGCAGCAGACGCGCTGAGACTTGGCCAGTCCACTGTTGCTCGAGCAGCTGCAGGATCTGTGCGCCGCTCAGCGTCATCGTCACCAGGTTGTTGTAAAAAGGCTGGACCGTGAACAAGTCTTCGTAGCGCAACAGGCCGTCGGCAGGCAGCGCCAGCGCGGCGCGGATGCCACCCGGGTTCATCAGTGCGATCTGCGCCCCGACATCGCGCGTGGCGGCGAGCTGCGCGTCGGCCACCACCTGGCCCAGCGCCGACTCGCCGGCCGGGTTGCTGTCGCGTGGCAGCGTGGCGGCGATGCGGCCGACCACGCGCCGGGTCAAGGGTCCGGCGAGCTGCTCGTACTGCGCGATCAGCGCGGTCTGCTCAGGCGCTTTGGCCAGCGTGGCGTTGCGAACAATGTGGTTCTCGGCCTGCGCGCTGACGACGTCGCGGGTCTGGCGGTCGAGCACCAGGTCGATTGCGGTGACGATGGTGCCGTACTTGTCGCCGCTGGTGACGAGCCGGCCGTCGATGCGGCAGTTGTAGGCGCTGTGGGTGTGGCCGCTGATCACCAGGTCGACGGCCTTGTCGAGCTTCTTGACGATGTCGACAATCGGCCCACTGATGCCCGGGCATTCGTTGTAGTCGCCGACCGGGATGCCGCCTTCGTGGATCAGCACGACGATGGCCTCGATGCCTTGGGCGCGCAGCCCGGGCACCAGCCGGTTGACAGTCTCGGCCTCGTCATCGAAGCGCAGCCCCACCACGCCGGCCGGCACCACGATGTTCGGTGTGCCTTTGAGCGTCAGCCCAATGAAGGCCACCGGGACGCCCTCGAAAGTCTTGACGTGGTAGGCCGGCAGCAGCGTCTGGCCGGTCGCCTCGACGACCGTGCTGGCCGCGAGGTACTGATAGCCCGCGCCCTTGAAAGGCTTGGGGCCCTTGCAGCCGTCGACCGGGTTGCAGCCGCCGCGCTGCATGCGCAGCAGCTCGGTAGCGCCCTTGTCAAACTCATGGTTGCCCACCGCGCTGGCTTCCAGCCCCATCAGGCTCAGCGCCTCGACAGTCGGCTCATCGTGGAACAGCGCGCTCAGCAGCGGGCTCGCACCGATCAGGTCGCCCGCGGCGACGAAGACATGGTTGGCGTTGCGGGCTCGCAGCAGCGCGACCTGGGTCGCCAGGTATTCGGCGCCGCCGGCATCGACGTTGATGCGCTTGCCCGGGTTGGCCGGGTCCTGGATGCGGATACCGTTCAGCGGCGGCTTGAGGTTGCCGTGGAAGTCGTTGATCGCCAGGATCTGCACCTTGAGCGCGGCAGCAGGCGCGGGTGGGACCGCCGTGGGCGGCAGAGCGCAGCCGGCCAGCAGTGCGGCGACGCAGGTGAGTAAGGTGATGGGCAGGCGCATGGGTCAGGGCTTGTTTCAGTAAGCGGTCGTCGCGGCAGGGCGGCTGCCGCCCGCAAGAACGGCCTCGATGTCGTTGAGAAGTCCGCTCGCGCCGATGCGAAAGCGTGCCGCCGTCAGCGCGGACTCGCCCAGCAGTTCGCGCACCAGCGCGATGTAGACGCCAGCGTCAGCCACCGTGCGGATGCCGCCCGAGGCCTTGAAGCCGACCTGGGCACCGCGCGGATGGCTGGCGATCGCCTGCAGCATCAGCCGTGCCGCCTCAGGCGTCGCGCTGGTGGCGGTCTTGCCGGTGCTGGTCTTGAGGAAATCAGCGCCGGCGTCGAGCGCGATGCGGCAGGCGCGGGTGATCAAGGCCGGGTCCTGCAGCTCGCCGCTCTCGAGAATCACCTTGAGGCGCAGGCCTGCGCAAGCGCGGCGCACCGACGCCAGCAACGCGGGCGCCGCGTCCAGGTCGCGGTACGAGATCACGACATCGACCTCCTGGCCACCGGCCTGCACGATCAAGGCGCTGTCGCGCAGCGCGCGTGCGGTGTCGCTGCTGCCATCGGGAAAGTTGGCCACTGCAGCCACCGCGATGCCGGCCGGCAGACGCGCACGCGCCTGGGCGACGAAGCGGGGCCAGACGCAGACCGCCGGAACCGCACCGCGCGCCGGGTCGGCGCCCACCGCTCGTAGGCACAGCGCGTCGATGTCGGCCGCTTGGTCGGCGTCGTTCAAGCTGGTCAGGTCCAGGCAGGCCAGCGCGATGCGCGCGTCGGCCAGGGTCTTGTTCGGTTGGCTCATCGGGTCGATTGTCCTTGGGCTTGTGACTTCGGCTTGCTGGACGCCGGCATCACAGTTGCAGCGCCGGCACGATCGCCGCGAGCAAGCGCGCAGCGGTCGCTGCGCTGGCCTGCGCGGTGTGCAGCGTGTGGGCATGGCTCAGGGTCTCGGTCGACAGGCCTGCGCCCATGTTCGTCAGCAGCGACAAGCCCAGCACCCGCAGGCCGGCATGGCGCGCCAGGATGGTCTCGGGCACGGTGCTCATGCCCACGGCCTGGGCGCCCAGCAGCCGCAGCATGCGGATCTCCGCCGGGGTCTCGAACTGCGGGCCGAGCACCCAGGCGTAAACGCCCTGGTGCAGCGCGATGCCGGCCTGCGCCGCCGCAGCGACAGCCTGCTCGCGCAGCGCCGGGTCGTAGGCGCCGACCATGTCGATGAAGCGGCCGGCACCGGGTTCGCCGTGCAACGGCGTGCGCTGCACGATGTTGAGGTGATCGTTGATCAGCATCAGCGAGCCCGGCGCCATCTCGGCGGCCAGGCTGCCGGCGGCATTGGTCAGCAGCAGGGCGGTGCAGCCCAGCGCGGCCAGGCTGCGGATCGCCCCTTTCATGCCAGCGGCGTCACCGCTCTCGTAAGCGTGCTGGCGCCCGCGCAGCAGCGCGACCTCACGCGCCTGTGCGCCATGGCCGATGCGGCCCAGCCGCAGGCTGCCGGCATGGCCGGCCACGCCTAGCACCGGGAAAGCCGGCAGCTCGGCGTAATCGATGTCGACCGCGTCCTCGACCAGGTCGGCGACGGCGTCCCAGCCCGATCCCAGCACCAACGCCAGCTTCGGCGCCCGGCCCGGCGCCAGTGCGTGGATGCGTGCAACGCTGTGTTCGATCGCGGTTTGCAGTGCGGCGTGGCTCATGGTTTCACAGCAAGCTTCAGGTGGTCGGGGCCAAAGCTGGCCGGCAGCAATTGCCCCAGGGTGTAGCGGGCCCGCACGGTCTGCAGGTCGGCGGCCCAGACCGGCGCGTCGTCTGAAGCGAATTCGCGCAAGCGCTGGCGGCATCCACCGCAGGGCGTGACAGGGTCGTCGGCCACGCCGACCACCACCGCAGCCACGATGCGGTTGCCGCCGGCCAGCACCAGGTGCGCGATCGCCGAGGCCTCGGCGCATTGGCCTTGCGGATAAGCAGCGTTTTCGACATTGCAGCCGGCGTGGACCCGCCCTCGCTCGTCGAGCAGCGCAGCGCCAACTGCGAAATTCGAGTAAGGCGCGTAAGCCCGTTGGCGCGCCGCGCGGGCAGCAAGCAGCAGCGAGTCCATGGCCTGCGCCAAGGTGTCGTCCGGAGGTGTCAAAGTTTCAACGCTCGTTGCCATAGGGGGAAACTAGACGCGGCGTGCATTGGGACAGCGAAATCAAACACTGGCCCTCGGGCAAGGCCTGTGCATGCGCTTGACACCGTGCTTGGTGTCCGCCGCGACCTGTTCAGTGTAGACGGCGTCACCAGAGCGCTTGAAAGCGTCAGTCTGCTCGCAGCACTGAACGGATCGCCCCTTTGGCCACGACGAACGCGCCCGCCCGAACTTTGGAGATTCGGCAGTCCCGCCAGAGTTCAGGGATCGAGTACTTCTCAGCACTACAAAGCGCCTGCTCCCAGTAGCCGGGTAGCTCGACAGTCCCTCCGCCCAGGGCCAGACGCGAAGGGTTCAACAGGTTGATCAATGCTGCCAGCCCCAAACCCAGCGCCCGACCCCCAGACGCGATAGCTTGCAGCGTCGCAAGGTCGCCGTTGTTCGCCTGTTCTGCCAACAAGCCAGGCGAGACCGCGCAAAGGGCAGCGATTGCATGTCCTCCCGCCAGGTTGTCCAGCCTCTCGACCCGATCGCCGACCATGACAGGAAAGTAGCCGAGTTCACCGGCCCAACCACTCGCGCCCAACAGCGGTTTGCCGTCAACCATCAACCCCGCTCCAATCGCCGTGCCAACCATCACCACACCACCCGTCAATCCCGGCGGGGCATCCTGCATCTCTTCGAGCAATGCCGCCTTGACATCGTTGAGCACAGACCACTTGAGGTTCAGCGCGGCCATGTCGGACTTTGGCTTCCAGCCTGAAAACAGCGGCAAGACATCAGAGCCAATCACCGCACCCTCAGCGTCGACCAGACCGGGAACAGCGATGCCGATGCGCTTCGGCGAAAACCGATTCGACGCGACAAATTTCCTGAGGTGATGCAAGAGGTCATTCGGCGTGAACGTCGATCCGGTCTCAATCCGCTCGTGGATTCTCTGGCAATAGAGCAGCATCTTGGTGCCGCCTAGGTCGATGCCAATCGTGTTTTCACTCATGCTGTTTTCGATGTTGATTCACAGGCCTGAAGCGCAGCGCCTTGGTAGGTCCACTCGGAGAATACCCGGGCTCGAGACAGGCCGCAGCCACGCAAGCGGCGCGCGCCACCGCGGCAGCATCGCGTAGATGCCGATGCGCGCAAACTGCTTGAAGTGGTGCAAGCGCAGATCGTGCATCACTTCAGGAGTTGCCATGTCGGTATACAGCAGAAGATTGCTTGCCCAGGTCCTGGTCGTGGCCATCGCGGCGTCCGGCGCCTGGCAGTGCGCGTCGGCACAGACTTATCCTTCGCGGCCGGTGCGCATCGTCGTGCCGTTTCCGCCGGGCGGCACGACCGACGTGGTGGCGCGCATCATCGGGCAGCGCTTGACGGAGACGATGGGACAGCCCTTCGTGATCGAAAACCGAGCTGGCGCCGCCGGCATGATAGGTGCCGATGTGGTGGCCAAGGCCGCGCCCGACGGCTACACGCTGCTGATGCACAACATCACTTTCCCGCTGGCGTCGGTGGCCGCAGCGCTGGCGAACCGATCACCGTTCAATGTCGAGACCGATTTCGTCGGCGTGTCGGTCGCGGTGAACGTGCCCTTCGTCTTCACCGCCCATCCCAGCGTGCCGGCGAAAAACCTGCGCGAGCTCGCCGAGCTGCTGCAACGCGACAAGAGCCTGCAGTACAACTACGGCTCCACCGGACCGGGTTCAGCGATGAACGTGCTCGGCGAGTCGTTCAACCGCGACGCCAAGGTCGCGATGACGCACATTCCGTTCAAAGGCGCCGCGCCGCTGAAACAAGAGTTGCTGTCCGGGCGGATTCAGGCCGGTGGCGACCAGCTGTCGTCGTCGCTGGCTGAAATCAGGGCTGGCAGCTTGAAGGCCTTGGCCACGTTTGGCGCCAAGCGCACTGCCACCTTGCCCGAGCTGCCCACCGTGCGCGAGCTCGGTTTCCCCGGGCTCGAAGCCGAAGGCTGGAACGGCTTGTTCGCGCCCGGCAAGACGCCGCGAGACATCGTGCAGCAACTGCAGCGCGAAGTCGCTGCAGCGGTGAGGCATCCCGAGGTCGCGAAAAAGCTGGCGGAGCTGGGGGCGGAGCCGGTGGGGTCGACCTCGGCCGAGCAGGACGCCGTGCTGCGCAAGCAGATGGACCAGTTCCGCCCGATCATCGCCACGATCAAGATGGAGTGACAGTGACCAACAACATGAAGGGTGTGGTGATCGTCACCGGTTCGGGCCGCGGCATCGGCGCGGCCACGGCAAGGCTGCTCGGTGCCAGAGGCTATGCGGTCGGCGTGAACTACCTGCGCCGGCCGGACAGCGCTGAACAAGTGGTGGCCGACATCGTCGGCGCAGGCGGGCGGGCGATCGCGGTGCAGGCCGACACCGCAGACCCCGCTGACGTGCAGCGCCTGTTCGAGCGCGTCGACGCCGATCTTGGGCCCCTGACCGGGCTCGTCAACAACGCAGGCATCACCGGCAAGGCGGGCAAGCTGGCGAGTTACGACGCCGCGGCGATGCGCCGCGTCCTAGACGTCAACGTCGTCGGGCTGCTGCTGTGTTCTCAGCAAGCGGTGCGGCGCATGTCCACGAGCCAAGGCGGCAGCGGTGGCGCGATCGTCAATGTGTCATCTGTCGCTGCGCAGCTGGGCGGCGCCAGCAACTGGATCCCGTACGCCGCCGCGAAAGGCGCGGTGAACACGATCACGCTGGGTCTGGCGCGCGAAGTTGCCGCCGAGGGGATTCGTGTCAACGCCGTGATGCCGGGCTTGATCGACACCGAGATTCACGCCGAAGCTGGCGTGGCCGACCGCTTGCAGAAAGTCATCGCGATGGTGCCGATGGCCCGCATCGGCACGCCGGCCGAATGCGCTGAAGCCATTGTCTGGTTGCTCTCAGGCGAAGCGGCGTACATGACAGGCGCGGTGTTGCCGCTGACCGGCGGGCGCTGATCGCGCCAAGGCGCGGCCCAACCCGCAGGGCGCGACTAGCGCGCGACCCTGCTACTTGTCGCCCCAGGGCATCTCGCCCCAGAGCTTGCGGAATCCGGCCTCGGTGTCGCGTATCACCGTGCGGTACTGATCAGGGTCCAGGTAGCGCAGCTGCGTGAACAGCCCGGCATTGACCTTCAGGAACTCCGGGTCGCTGGCGGTCTGCGCGATCGCCTTGACCAGCTTCTCGCGCACGTCGGCCGGCAGGCCCTTCGGTGCAGCGACGCCGCGCAGCGACGACATCTCGATGTCGTAGCCCTGCTCCTTGAAGGTCGGCAGGTCGGACGCGAGGTCGGTGCGCTTGACGCTCATCTGGCCCAGGTTGCGAAAGGGCGAGCCGCCCTTGATCGCCTGCAGCGCCTCGCCAATGTTGACCGCCGCGACGTCGATCTGCTTACCCAGCGTCGCGGCACGCACATCAGCCGCTCCCTTGAACGGAATGTGATTCATCTTCACGCGGGCGATGCGCTCGAAATACAGCATCGCGAGATGGTCGTCCGAGCCGACGCCGGTGGTGCCGACCGTGACCTGGCCAGGCCGGGCTTTCGCGTAGGCCGCGAGCTGGTCGAGCGTGCGGATAGGGCTGTCGGTGTGGACCGAAAAATTGCCTGGGTCGTCGACGACGTTGCCGATCAGATCAAAGCTTTCCCAGGTGAACGGC
>JBILYN010000434.1:0-3755 GCA_044377715.1 Aquabacterium sp. | reverse complement strand
ACTGCCCGGGGCGCCGATCCAGCAAGTGGCCGATGCTGACCTTGGCCGCGGCATCAGCCACCGCGAGCGCGACCGCCTGCGCGCCCTGCCCGACCATCTTCAGCGGAAAGCCGATGTTCTGTGCCACGGTCATGTGCGGGTAAAGCGCATAACTCTGAAAGACCATGGCCACGTCGCGCTCGCCTGGGTCTTGCTGCGTCACGTCCTGGCCGTCGAGCAGCACGCGTCCGGCGCTGATCGATTCAAGCCCCGCCAGAATGCGCAGCGTGGTCGTCTTGCCAGAGCCCGAGGGGCCCAGCAGCACGAAGAATTCGCCGGGATCGATGTCGAGATCGACGCCGTGCAGCACGGTCAGCGTGCCGTGTCGCTTCACTGCGCCTTGCAGTGACACGCCGCCTCGATGGCTTTTGTTCATCGCCGCCCCCCACCCTTGACCGCACCCACCGTCAAGCCCTTGACGATGTGGCGCTGTGCCAGCAAGCCGATCAGGATCACCGGCGCCATGGCCACCATCGCGCCAGCTGCCAGTTTTGCCCATTGCGTCTGCTCGACCGAAATGAAATTGAACATCGCAACCGTCACCGGCCGCACCTTGTTGCCGCCCAGCACCACCGCGAACAGGAATTCGTTCCAGGCGTTGAGGAAGACGAAGACCGTGGTCACCGCGATGCCGCCGCGCACCTGCGGCAGGATCACGTACCACAGCGCGCGCAAGCGGCCGGCACGGTCGAGCAGCGCGGCCTCCTCCATCTCGTAGGGGATGTCCTCGAAATACGACACCATCAGCCAGATCGCGAAGGGCAGCGAGAAGGTCAGGTAGATCAGCACCATGCCGAAGTAAGTGTCGAGCGCGCCGACCTTCTGCAGCGCCAAGTAGTACGGGATGACCAGGCCCACCGGCGGCAGCATCTGCGTGGCGAGCACGTAAAAACCGCTGGCGCGCTTGCCCGGATAGCGCAAGCGGGCGACGGCATAGCCTGCAGGCAGCGCCAGCAGCATGGTCAACAGCGTGGCTGATGACGCGACCACCACGCTGGACCACAGATTGGGCAGGATTGACGAGGCACCGAACAAGACCTCGCGGTAATGCGCCAGCGTTGGCTCGAACAAGAACACCGGCGGGTAGGCGAGAACGTCTCGCTCGCTCTTGAACGAAGTTAGCAACGCCCACAGCACCGGAAAAGCCCATACCGACAGCAGCAGTCCGGCACCCGCGGCCAAAGCAATGCGGCGCGCCAGCGACGCCTTCGAGGGCCCGTTCATGCCAGCCCTCGGCGGCGGCGGAACAGCAAGAAGGACACCGCGAGCGTGATCGCCAGCAGCACCGTGGCGAGCGACGCGCCGTAACCGATGTTGAGCTCGGTGAACGAGGTCCGGTAAGCGTAAAGGTTGAGGATCTCGGTGGACGATCCCGGCCCGCCGCCGGTGGCCGCGAAGATCGCTGCAAAAGCTGACAGCGCTGTCATCGTGCGCAGGATGATCACCATCACGATGGCCGGTCGGATAAGTGGCAGCGTGATGTAGCGAAAGCGCTGCCAGGCACCGGCACGGTCGAGCCGCGCGGCTTCAAACACATCGGGTGGTAAGGTGGCGAGCGTGGCGAGCAGCACCAAGAATGCGAACGGCGTCCATTGCCAGGTGTGGATGGCGATCACGGAGATCAAGGCGAGTTGCGGGTCGCCCAGCCAGTTGTGGCTGCCCAGACCCAGCGAGCGCGTGACCAGGTCGACCAGCCCGAAGTCAGGCGCCAGCACCAGCGTGCGCCAGAACAGCCCCACCACCACTGGCGCCAGCACGATGGGCAGGATCGCCGCGATGCGGAAAGCCGCCTGGCCTTTCGGGATCTGCAGCACCAACAGCGCCAGCGCCAGACCGACCAGCACCTGCAGCACCACCGTCGACCCGGTATAGACGACGGTCAGCAGCAGCGAGTTCCAGAACCTCGGATCGCCGCCCATCTTGGCGTAGTTGCCCAAGCCGGCAAAGCCCGACATCCAGGGCATGCTCATGTCCAGGCGCTGCACGCTGGCCCACAACAGGTAGACCAGCGGCGCGGTGGTGATGAGCAACAGCAGCAGCAGCGCAGGCGCCAGCAGCGCCAACGCGAAACGCCGCTCGCGCTGCTCGAAACTCGACGGCAAGACAGGCATCGATGCGGTCGCGAGCGGCCTCAGCCCTTCATGACCTGTTGGATGCGCGCCTGCGCTTCGTCCAACGCTTCCTTGGGTTTCTTCTGGCCGACCAGCGCCGCCTGGATGCTGGTGGCCATGGCTTCACCCACGGCGGGCCACTGCGGAATGCGCGGACGCCAGTCGACGTCGGTGTCTTGCTCCAGCGATTCGAGCGCTGCGCTGATGAAGTTGTCGCCAGCACCTTGCATGGCCTGCGCGAACTCCGGCGCACGCCACAGCGATGCGCGGTTCAGGCCCGAGCGCTTGCCGGCGCCTGCGAACTTCCACGAAGTCCGCGCCTGCGTCTCGGCCGAGGTGGCCCAACTGATGAACAGCCAGGTGGCGCGCTTTTGCTTGTCGGACAGCGCGGCGTTGATCGGGAAGCCCCAGTTCCAGATCGAGGTCACGCGCTTGCCGTTCGGCCCTTTGGGCCAGCGGGCATAGCCGATCTTGCCGACCACCTTGCTCTTTTCTGGGTTGTTGATGACCGCTGCCGATGAGTGCGCATCGATATAGCAAGCCACGGTGCCTTGCGAGAACGCATCGGCAATGTCTGGCCAGTTCCAGTTGCGCGCTGCGGGCGGCGCGTACAAGGTCATCGCGTTGACATACCAATCGAGCGCCGCGACAGCCTGCGGCGAGTTGACGACCAGGTTGCCGCCATTGAACCAGCTGCCGCCAAAGCTGCGCAGGATCGACGGGTAGATGTACATGTTCTGCCCCGCGCCAGCAAAGCCGCGCAGCGCCAGGCCGTGCATGCGGTTGGCGGGGTCGGTCAGCGCCTTGGCGTTGGCGAGCAACTGGTCCAGCGTCTCGGCGGGCTTCAGGCCCTTGGCGTCGTACAAGTCCTTGCGGTAGACCTGCACCGTCACTTCGCCGTCGTAGGGAATGCCGTAGGGCTTGCCGTCCACCGAGTCGGCGTCGCGCCAGGCTTTGAGGATGTCGTTGTAGTTGAACCAGGCGGGGTCGGTCAGCGTCGGGTCGTTCAGGTAGCGGTCCAGCGGCTCGACCCAGCGGTTGGTCGTGTACAGCGGGTAGTACATCGGGTCGGCCGCATGGGTCGCGAAGGTGGCGGTCTTGGACGACAGGTCGAGCATCGCCTTCTGGCGGATCTGCCCCGGCGGCACCTTCTCGAAACGCAGCTTCACGCCGGTCAGCGCCTCGAACTGCGGCGCCAAGCTGACCAGGTTGTCAAAGTAGCCGGCCGGAATCACCGCCACGGTGATGGCCTCGCCTTCAGCTTGTCGCCAGTTGATCTTGGCCGCGCGATACGGGCCCAGATCGTCTGCTTGAGCAAAGGCTGACGTTGTCAGCCAGGGCGCACTCGCAGCAGCACCCAGTGCCAAGCCACGTTGCAGGGCGCCGCGGCGCGTCGGATCTTGTGCTTCGGTCATCAGTCCACCTCGCTTGATGTATTCGTTTTCATCGATCATCCTATCAGTCCGAAGTACGACCCGATGTCAGTGATTTCTAGGTATTTATCCGGTGTCGCGACACAATTCTCGGCGCACGGATGAAATCGATTTCGTCGCTATCATCCAGCCATGGAGGACAAACCCCAGGCAGCCAAGGTCGGCCGCGCCA
>JBILYN010000433.1:0-3769 GCA_044377715.1 Aquabacterium sp. | reverse complement strand
CTGAAACACGTCGGCGAAATGGCCATGCCCGCCGGCGGCGTGATGCACCGGCTGATGTGCGGCGACAGCCTGATCAAGCTGCGGGTGATGCCTGCCGAGCCGGCCTTGAACCCGTCGGCACCTGGCGGCATCCAGAGCGCAGCGGGCATGCGCTATTGGACGATGACGATCAGCAACCTGACCGAGATGGTCAAGGCCTGTGTCGATGCCGGCATCAAGGTGGTCGTGCCGGAGAAAGAGATCCGTCCCGGCATCCACATCGCGATCGTCACCGACCCGGATGGCAACTGGGTCGAGTTTCTGTCAATGCGCTGACGGTCGGCCAGCGGGCCGCCGTCAAGCCGTCACAGAAAGCCCGCCAGCCGCTGGCGGATGATCGCGTTGGCCTCGGCCATGATGCGGTCGATCAGCTGCTTGCAAGTGGGGACGTCGTGGATCAGGCCTGCGACCATGCCGCAGGACCAGGCGCCGGCCTCCATCGTGCCTTCGAGCATGATTTTCGGGTAGACGCCGGCGACCTCGGCCATGATGTCTTCGAACTTCAGGTTCGCGCCCAGTTCTTTTTCCTTCGCGATCAAGCGGTCGACCGCAGCGTTGCGCAGCACGCGCTCGGTGTTGCGCAGTGGGCGCATCACCAGACGGGTGTCGAGTTCGCTGGCCGCGACGATCGCTTGCTTGACGTTCTCGTGTACCGGGGCTTCCTGGGTCGCGATGAAGCGCGTGCCCATGTTGATGCCCTCGGCGCCCAGCGCCAGCGCGGCGACCAGCGAGCGCCCGTCGGCCATGCCGCCTGAGGCGACGAACGGGATCTTCAACTCGTCGGCAGCGCGCGGCAGCAGGATGAAGTTGGGGATGTCGTCCTCGCCCGGGTGGCCGCCGCACTCGAAGCCGTCGACGCTGACCGCGTCGCAGCCTATCGATTCGGCCTTGAGCGAATGGCGCACCGAGGTGCACTTGTGGATCACCTTGATGCCGGCCTCATGCATCGCGGGCAGCCACTTCTGCGGGTTATTGCCGGCGGTCTCGACCGCCTTCACGCCGCCGTCGATGATGGCCTTGATGTAGCCGGGATAGTCTGGCGTGTTCAGTGAAGGCAGGAAAGTCAGGTTGACGCCGAAAGGCTTGTCGGTCATCTCGCGGCAGCGCCGGATCTCATTGGCCAGCAACTCGGGCGTGCGCTGGGTCAGCCCGGTGATGATGCCCAGGCCGCCGGCGTTGGACACCGCGGCGGCCAACTCGGCAAAGCCCACGTAGTGCATGCCGCCTTGGATGATGGGATGCTCGATGCCGAACATTTCAGTGATCTTGGTCTTCATGGTGCTCAAGTCCTTTGGAAGAGAAAACGGTGTTGGGAAGAATACGACTTGGCGCGCGATCCGGTGCTGATCAAGCGCGGCCAGGCTCGATCACGATCTTGCCGGTGGCCTGGCGCGAGGCCAAGGCATTGAACGCTTTTGCGGTGTCGGCCAGCGAGTAGCGCGCCGAGATCAGTGGCCGCAGCTTGCCTTCGGCGATCCAGCCCATCATCTGACGCATCGCTGCGGCATTGGACTGGGGCTCGCGGCGGGCGAAATCGCCCCAGAACACGCCGACCATGCTCGCGCCCTTGAGCAGCATCAGGTTGGCCGGCAGCCTGGGGATTTCGCCATTGGCAAAGCCGATCACCAGGTAGCGACCGCGCCAGGCGATCGAACGGAAAGCCGGTTCGGCGTAGACGCCGCCGACCGGGTCGTAGATCACGTCGGGGCCGAGGCCGCCAGTGGCCTCCTTGATCGCTGCGCGCAGGTCTTGCGTGCTGTAGTTGATCAACACGTCGGCGCCATGGTCTTTGCAGACCGCGAGCTTCTCGTCGGTCGATGCGGCTGCGATCACGCGTGCGCCGACCGCCTTGCCGATTTCGACCGCCGACAGGCCCACGCCGCCAGCGGCGCCCAGCACCAGCATGGTCTGGCCGGCCTTGAGTTCGCCGCGGTCGATCACCGCATGGTGTGAGGTGCCGTAGACCAGTGTGAAGCTGGCTGCGACCGCATCGTCGAGCTCAGGCGGGATAGGGATCAGCCCAGCCGCCTTGGCAGCGACGAACTGCGCAAAACCGCCGAGTCCGACAAAGGCGATCACCCGGTCGCCCACCTTGACGTTGCTCACGCCCTCGCCGAGCGAGCGCACCGTGCCGGCGACCTCGCTGCCCGGGATGAAAGGCAGTTCGGGCTGGATCTGGTACTTCTTCTGGATCATCAGCACGTCGGGGTAGTTCACCGACGCCGCGTGGATCTCGACCAAGACCTCACCTGCCTTGGGTTCGGGCTTGGGCACCTCCTCGACCACCAGGGTTTCGGGCAGGCCCCAGGCCTTGCAGAGTACAGCTTTCATGGTCAGCGCTTTCAGTCGATGAGGCTCAAGCCAGAGGCCTGTCGCGGAACCGAAAACGGTAACGACAGTGCCCGCCGACGTCGGTCACCAGCGGGACAAGGCCGCGTCCCGCGGCCTCGCGCCGACCCCACGCTCAGCTGGCGTAACCCGGATTCTCGCGGTCGAGCTTGCGCAGCAGTGCCGGCCAGGCCAGGCTGGCGCCGCTGGTGCCGGGCTGAACCTTGGCCATGTTAGTGGTGTTGGCGTTGATCGGGCCGGGGCCGATCAGGTTGAGTTCTGCGCCGCCCGATTGCGCGTCGATCTGGATGCGGCATGAGTTCTCGAACATGTACATGTTCAGGAACGCCTGCGGGATCGTCTGGCCCACCGTCAGCAGGCCGTGGTTGCGCAGCATCAGGAAGTTCGAATGCCCCAGGCTGGCTTGCAGGCGCGGCTTCTCGTCCGGGTTGAGCGCAATGCCTTCGTAGTCGTGGTACGCGATCGAGTTGATGATCAGCGTGGACTGCTGGCTCAAGGGCAACAGCCCGGCTTTTTGCGCACTCACCCCGACGCCCGCACGGCTGTGGGTGTGCAGCACGCAGCCTGCGTCTTCGCGCACCGCGTGGATGCAGCTGTGGATCGTGAACCCGGCCGGGTTGACTGGGAATGCCGACTCGCGCAGCTTGTTGCCTTCCAGGTCGATCAACACCAGGCTGGACGCGGTGATCTCGTCGAACATCAGCCCATAGGGGTTGATCAGGAAGTGGTGCTCAGGGCCCGGGATGCGCGCCGAGATGTGGGTGAAGATCAGGTCGCTCCAGCCATAAGCGGCGACCAAGCGGTATGCGGCAGCCAGTTCAACCCGCAGCTGCCATTCCTGAGCGGTGACGACTTCTTTGAGAGAGGGGATTTTCATGGTGGGTCTCTGCGGTTGAAAGCTTTGATGATGGACGGGTTCAGATCGTCGCGCCATTCTGGAATGCCCGACGTCTGGCGAGGTTTTTTCAGCGGCGCGCCCAGCTTCGCACGGGCCTGGCGGCGGCGATCCGCTGGCGTCAATGGCCGTCGAAGTGCGGCGCCCGTTTTTCGACAAAAGCAGCTGCGGCGCCCTTGTGGTCGTCGGTCTCGAAGGTGCGGATCATGTGGATGGCCTCGGCGTCCAGCACTTGCGACAGCGAGCCGCTCAGCCCGGTGTTGAGGTTGCGCTTCATGTAGCCGATCGCCACCGTGGGCAGCGAGGCCAGTTCGGCGGCCCAGGCGCTGGCGGCCGCGGCCAGCTGCGCAGCGGGCACCGCCCGGTTGACCAGGCCGATGCGCAGGGCTTCGTCGCCGCGGATCACCTGGCCGGTGAAGTACATCTCACGCGCTTTGGCCGCGCCCACCAAGTGGTGGAGGAAGTAGCTGCCACCAAAGTCGCCCG
>JBILYN010000146.1:0-11127 GCA_044377715.1 Aquabacterium sp. | reverse complement strand
CATCCTTCGGCCGGGTTCCGGCATTGACGGCGTTCGATTGCTCCGTCTTTGAGCCGAACACCCGCTGGCGCAGATCGCGAATCTGGGCCAGAGCCTTGTCCAATTCGATCTTCAAAAGCTCTTCGCGCTGGCGCACCAGCGCGAGCTCAAACTGGTGTCGCTTCTCGGCAAGATCAATCCGAGCAATGGCCCTCTCATGCAGCGATTTCCACTGCTTGGCCTGGGTGCGCAGTTCGATATGTTCTCGCTTGGTCAGGGTCACCAGCACTTGATCGAACGGCTTGGGCGACGACGTTGCCGCACCGGGAGAGCTCCCAGCGGCTGACTCGAGGACATCAACGCTGCGCATGCGGCGTAAGGTAGCGCAAAACGGCGAACGTGTCCAGTGGTTTCGTCGGTCCCTTCTCAGTTTGGCTACGTGATCACCGAATGTTTACGAACTCCGGTGACCAGCGCATCGCCCGGCGCGGTGTGGCGGCCGATCACCGGGATGCCGAAGCGCTGGGCGATGGCCTCGGATCGGTGCGGGTCCTGGTTCGGCTGCACCAGCGCCGATAGCAGCAGCGTGTCAAGCACCGGCTGGTCCAAGCGCAGGCCGGTGCGTGCCTCCTTGAGCTGCAGGAAGCGCATGCCGAAGGTGGCGTTGTGGGCCACAAGCACGGTATCGCGCGCACAGGCGTGAAAGGCTGGTAGCACCTCGTCGATCATCGGCTGGCCGGCCACCATGTCGGGGGGGGGCGCGTGTCAAGCTACTTGTCGCCTCATCTATGCAGCCAACGGCTGCTTACTTTTCGTGCTCAGGTTGGCGGCCACGACGGAGTCGCGTTCGGGGTTGAGGGTCACCGGTCCGGCGGGTGACCAGTCGCGCGTAGGGCCGGACCAGCGGGCGGGGTTGAGCGCGCGGGCCTTGATGTAGAGGTCATGGCGCTTGGCCAGGATCACCCTGTCCTGGCCATCGTGTCGCGAGGCTGGACTGACGTAGTTGATGCCGCTGTGGTGGTGCTGGAAGTTGTACCAGTGCACGAAGCTGGTCGCCCAGGCACGCGCCGCATCAAGTGTGGCGAACCCCTTGGTGGGGAACTCTGGCCGGTACTTGGCCGTTCGGAACAACGACTCGGCATAGGCGTTGTCGTCGCTGACGCGGGGCCTGGAGTACGACGGTTTGACGCCCAGCCAGTTGAGCATGGCCAGCACCGTCGTGGCCTTGAGGGTCGAGCCGTTGTCGCCGTGCAGCACGGGCTTGGTCATCATCGAGGCAATACCCTCGGCCAGCGCGGTGCGATGCACCAGGTGCGCGGCGTGTTCTGAGTCGTCGCTGTCGTGCACCTCCCAGCCCACGATTTTCCGGCTGTAGAGATCCAGGATCAGGTAGAGATGGAACCAGCGGCCAATCACCTCCGTGGGCAAATAGGTCATGTCCCAGCACCACACTTGGCGCGGCGCGTCGGCGATGTGTGTGGTGGGTGGGCGCACCGCCCTGGGCTTCTTGGCGCGTCCTCGGTGGACGTTCTGGGCATGGTCGCGCAGCACGCGGCTGAAGGTCGATTCGCTGGCGATGTAGACGCCCTCGTCGGCCAGCGCGGGCACGATGCGCGCAGGCGGAATGTCGGCAAAGCGCGGCTCGTTGGCCACGCGCAGCACCTCTGCGCGCTCGGCCGGCGTCAACGCATGCGAGGGTGCCGGGCGCACCGCCTGAGGCCGGCCATCGCCCGATATGAGCCCGTCCTGGGCCGACCAGCGCTGCAAGGTGCGGATGTCGATGCCTGCGATTTCGCAGGCCGGGCGCAGGCGCGCTCCGGCAGCGTGTGCGACGACGATGTCGCGGGCCAGGGACAGGCGATCCTCGAGGCCGATCATTCGGCCTCGCCCATGTTGAAGATCGCCCCGACTTTTTTTGACAGCACCAGCAAGGCCGCCGTCTCGGCCAGCGCCCGGTCCTTGCGCAGCAACTCGCGCTCGAGTTCCTTGATGCGCCTGCGGTCCTGCTTGGTCTGCAACGGCGTGGCGCGCAGCTCATCGGGCTTGTCAGCCAACGCCTGTGTGGCGCTTTGCTGCCAGGTGGCCAACTGCAGCGGGTACAGCCCATTGGCGCGGCACCAAGCGCTCTTGGCTGCCTCGTCCATCACCGCGGTAGTCAGCACGGCATCAAACCGCGCCGCCGCTGTCCAGGCCCGCTCGCGAGCGGGCCTGGACAGATCCTCCCCGCGCCAGCGCTCCAGCGTGGCCGTGCCTATGCCGGTCTCCCGCGCGACAACTTCCAGCGTCGCGCTCTCCGGCGGCAGCAACCTCGCCACCGTTCTGTTCTTGAATGCTTGTCCGTATCTGGCCACTTCGATCTCTCATCTTTGCCCCCTGTTCGTCGGTTCTATCGGGGTGACAAGTATTCTGACGCGGGGGGCGGTGATGCCGTGGATCGGGATCGACGCGGCGGGGATGTCGCGGCCCGGGTCGGCCAGCTGCGCGAAGTACCGTCGCAACGCAAACTTTCGGGCTGTGTCGCAATGTCATCGGCGTTGTCAAGGCTCGCCTTGCTCATGCTGCGCGATCGCGGACCGCGAGCTGCAGGCCCTGGTGAGTGAATATGAAACAGCGATGCCTTCACTGGCCGCCGAACTTCGCCATGTCCTGTCCAGCAGATAACAAAAAACCCCCGCCACCTCAAGTGACGGGGGTTTTGACTAACGACTGCTCAGTCGTCAGTGTGCGGCGCTGGCACCTGACGTTTTACCGTCGAGGCTCGGGTAACGCACATGCTCCACCAGATCCTGGATATCACGGCCTGGTGCCTTGGTCAGCAGCGAGACGATGATGATCACCGCAAAGCCGAGGGGCACGCCAAACAGACCGGCCGAGATAGGCGCAATGTCCCACCACGTGTTGGCCTTGATGATCTCAGGCGTGATAGCCGTGCCATGCGCCAGCTTGTAGAGCCAGGGCTGGGTGGTGATCATGTAATAGAACGTGATCGCCAGACCAGAGGCCATGCCCAGTGAGGCGCCCCACTTGTTGGCTCGCTTCCAGAAAATGCCCAAGGTCAGGGCCGGGAAGAACGCCGCTGCAGCAAACGAGAACGCCGCCGAGACCAAGAACAAGATGTCCGCCGGTTTCTGCGCCGCCACATACGCCGCACACAAGGCCACCACCAGCAACAAGGCCTTAGAGACCATGACGCGACGCGCGGTCGAGGCATTCGGGTCCAGCACTTTGTAGTACAGGTCATGCGACAAGGCATTGGCAATTGTCAGCAGCAAGCCGTCAGCGGTCGACAGCGCCGCAGCCAAACCACCCGCCGCCACCATGCCGGAGACGACATAAGGCAGACCCCCGATTTCAGGCGTGGCAAGCACAATGATGTCGCCGCCAATCGAGATTTCAGCCAACTGCAAAATGCCGTCCTTGTTGATGTCAACCACCGACAGCAGCGTCGGATCGACCGCATTCCAGCGCCCTATCCACTCCGGCAGATTGGCGAACGGCGTGTTCACCAAGACCGTGTAAACCTCGAACTTGGCCAATACCGCCAGCGCCGGCGCTGTGAAGTAAAGCAAGAAGATGAAGAACAGCGACCAGCTGACCGACTCCCGAGCTTCACGCACCGAGGGCACGGTGTAGTAACGCATCAAGATGTGCGGCAATGCGGCTGTACCAATCATCAAACAGAAGACCAGCGCCATGAAGTTTTTGCGCGCGATACTCTGCGTTGCTTCGTCTTTGCCGGGGAAGGGCTGAGCGTGACGAATCGGTGGGGCTGAGCGCGCAGCATTCGACGTCCGTGCGCCGTTGTAGGCTGCGCGTGCAGCGGCCTCATCCGCGGGTAGCTTGGCCAAAGTGGCTTCAGCAGCCTGGATCTGGGTGACCGGGGCATTCGACGCTTTCAGATCTTCCAGCTTTTTCTCTGCAGCGGTTTTGTCAGCAGCCATGGCAGCTGGCACATCCTTGAGTTTTTCAACCGCCGCCTCGGATCGGGCTTTGAAAATGCCACGCACTTCAAGCTCTTTCGGATCCTTCAGAAACTGCTCTTCTTTGGCCGTGATCTTTTCAAGCGTGTAGCCGTAGACAGCTTGCGGAATCGGCACACCGGTGTGTTTGACCGACAACCAGATCACCGGCAACAGGTACGCAATGATCAAGATCACGTATTGGGCCACTTGGGTCCAGGTGACCGCCCGCATACCGCCTAGGAACGAGCAGACCAAAATGCCAGCCAGACCGGCGAAAATACCGACTTCAAAAGCCAGGCCAGTGAGTCGAGCAGTGATCAAGCCCACGCCGTAAATCTGCGCCACCACGTAAGTGAAGGAACACAAAATGGCCGCAAACACGCCGATCAGACGCGGCAAATTGCCCTCGTAGCGAGCGCCCAAAAAGTCAGGAATGGTGAACTGGCCGAACTTACGCAAATAGGGCGCAAGGAACAGTGCCACCAGGCAATAGCCACCCGTCCAGCCCAAAATGAAGGCCAGACCGCCATAACCCGTCAGGTACAGCGTACCGGCCATGCCGATGAAGGACGCTGCAGACATCCAGTCAGCGCCGGTCGCCATGCCGTTGTACATGGCGGGAACACGTCGGCCCGCCACATAGTATTCAGCCGCGTCATTGGTCCGACTCATGACGCCGATGCCGGCGTACAGCAGCACTGTTGCCGCCAAGAACAGGTAGCCAATCCAGTTTTTCGGCAAACCCATTTGCTCAAGGATGGCCAGCACGATGACGAAGCCGACGAACCCGCCGGTGTACCAGGTGTAGACCTTGTTCAGGCCTTTCTTGAAGTCGCTCTGCGACTGGTTGTCACTGCCAAACATGCTCATGACGCTTCTCCTTCGGCAACGCCGTACTCAATGTCGAGCTTGTTCATGTAGCGGGCGTAATACCAGATGATCAGGCAATAGACCACCAGCGCGCCCTGAGCCGCAACCCAGAACGAGAACGGCCAACCAAAAAATTTGAAGTCGAGCTCTCTTGCAAAGAAGACCAGCACGAAGGTGACAAAGAACCAAATGCCCAACAATAGAGCAGTGATTTGCAGATTTTTGCGCCAATATTCATGGTGCCTTGCCGATAGTTGCATCGCGTGTCTCCTTGGTAAAAATTTGAAAACTCAGCTCGGATTTCCGACTTTCAACCCAGTCTCTCGCTCTAGTTGATTCGCCACCTTGGGCTCAAACCCCTTCAGGTAACGGATCACAGCCAGTGCTTCGTCGGCTTGCTTCAGGTCTAAATGCACACGAGCCAGCTGGTACCAGCCAAACGGGCTCATGGGTTGAAGTTTTGTGTTGCGCTTGAGCGCGATGACAGCTTCTTCAAGCCGCCCTTGCCGAACCAGTACCAGTCCGAGGCCGTACCAGGCCCGGTCCATCTTTTCCTCGATCGCAATGGCGGCCCGAAAACCGCGCTCGGCATCCTCCAGTCGTCCCAGCTCTTCGCACACAAAGGCCTGGTTGAAATGTGCATTCGAGGACTCGGAAGAGAGTTCCACAACCTGATCAAAATAATTCAGAGCCAAAACAAAGTTGCTGTCGTGCATAGCGGCGTAACCCAAGCTGTTCAAGGCCAGCAAGTCTTTGGGAACATGCAGCAAAACATCTTGAAAGACCTGCGTGGCCGATACTCGCATGCCGAGAAACAAGAAAATTTTGGCGCGCCAATGCAGGGTAAAAAGTGCCCATCGCCCAATCTTGCGCGCCGCTTCTGGGGTGGCTTTGAAACTCATTGACATGCCGCGGGTCCGATCTGAAGACAGAGGTCAATTTTTGCCATGACCAACAGCACCCACGCGATGATCAGCCAACTGACGGTCGCCAACGGGATGTGCTGGTCAAGGATCAGCTTGGGGCTGACCTGGCGCGTCAACCAAAGCGAAGGCTTGGACGCGACATCGAGCAATTGCCAAAAGACATTGGTCTGACGCTTGGCGCCAGCGAGCAAGCCCAAAATAAATCGGCCCACCACAAACATCAGCGACAACTCGATCAAGCTTTTTAGAATCACGATGGCCAGGAACATTTTCTCGTATTAAATGGATTGCGTCCGTCGAATGTCTTCAACGTACCTGACAGCTCGCTGACGCCGTGGCCAGTGAAAACCCTTGCATAGGGTTAACCCCTTGGTTTTTTTCTACCAGGTACCGTTGTGCGGCTACTGCCAGTCCGGCATGCTGATGGCCATCGTCACCGCCCTCAGGGCCGGCCACCATGGCAACGAGATCGCCAGCGAGATCAAGAACATCTGCCTCTGCGGCACCTACTAGCGTGTCAAGCAAGCTTTGGCTGGCCTTTGAACAGGAGACGACCATGACCCGATGAAACTGCTGACCCGTCGGGGGTATTGATCGAAGAGAAGGATTCGACCTACATGGCCGACACCGACAGCGACGCCGACGAAGCCCGGGGCTCAGGCCGCTGCAGGCCGCGGCCTGTACCTGGTCGGCCCTGCAGAACCAGTAATGCGTTGTTTTTAAACGAAAAGATGGTAAATTTTGATGATAAAAACTCACGCGAATCGATCCAATAGATGGCAATTCCTGGGGGATTGAGGAGCGCTGCCGATGGCCTCAGACGATTTCTTCCGCGCCCGACTCGACACGATGATCGATTTGAAGCACTCGCTTGCGGTGCTGTCCACGCGCCAGCCCTGGGCTGCGATCGAAGCGGTGGTGGCGCCGAAGTTGGGGCATCCAACGCTGCCGGCCAAGCGGCTTCGCGGTGAGGATCTGCTGGGCGCCTATGACGTCGAGTTCGGCGGCGGCGTCAACCCGGCCGGCCGCCCGCGCTTGCCCATCCGCTTGATGACCACCCTGCTGTACCTGAAGAACAGCTTCAACTTGAGCGACGAGGAACTTGTCGAACGCTGCGGTGCTCGTGTGTGTCGTCGGCCTGCTGGGGGCGTTGCCGGCGGCACCGGAGGTCGCGCGTGCCACCATCGGGCCGGCTTCAGTGTGCTCGCCGCCGTTCATGTCACTGCGCCTCGCTGCAGCGGTTTGAATTTCGCAGGGCCGACTGCCTACCGCATCGCTTTCGGTCCTAGGGCGGGCCAGAAGGTTCTGACGTTGCAGGGCGCCATGCCTAGGGAGAGGGGCTTTAACCAGACGCTGTTCGCCGACAGCAACGGCTTCAGCCTCCACGCCGCCGTGCGCTGGGCGGCCGACGACCGCTAGGCGCTGGAGTAGCTGTGCCGCTACGCCAGGCGCTGCAAGCGGCCTGAAGCTGCCCAAGACCGTTCAAGCGACCCGGCGACCAGGCCGATGGAGTCGGCTGGATCCGAGTATTTGCAGGATCGATGGGATCGACCTAGTGACAAGGGATAAGCCGCAGACAGCGCCCGAAAAAACGCTTTCGGCGACGCTGTCTACGCACAACAGAACTCAGCCACCGTCAAAGACCGACTCACGCATGTCGGGTGCTATGTTCGGGGTGCCAAGGGGAAGGAAAAAGGGCGTTTGAAAGCACTGTCCTCACTGACGGTTGCCAACGGGATGTGCAGGTCAAGGATCAGCTTTGGGCTGACGTAGCGCATCAACCAAAGTGAAGGCTTGGACGCGACATCGAACAATTGCCAAAAGACATTGGTCTGGCGTTTCACGCCAGCGAGCAAGCCCAATATAAATCGGCCCGCCAAAAAATCATCGATAACTCTCTTTAAAATCACCATGACCGAGACCATTTTATCTTGTTAAATGGATTATGTTTATCGAGTGTCTTCAACGTACCTGACTATTTCCTGACGCCGTCGCCAGTGAAAGTCTCAATATAGGGTTAAAAATTTATATATTTTCTGCAATATAAGGTTTGATCTGCATTTTAATTTTAAAATAGAAATGACCACACCCTCCGCCCTTGAGCGAAATTCAGATTTGAGCCCTTCAGGCAGCCTGCTTAGAAACTTTCGCAAAGAGTTGGCAGAACATTCCCCGTTCGCGCAAATGGCCCATGCCGAACTCGATTTCTTTCTGTCGCAAGCCAGTCAGCACTACTACGCACCTGAAGATGTCCTGATAGAGCCGGCGTCGGGGGTCGTGACGCAGCTGTTTTATATTCGCCGCGGTGCTGTGACGGGCACACGCGGCTTGGCGGGGCCTATGGGGGACGTCTTTGAATACGAAGCCGGTGACCTGCTGCCCTTGGGTGCGGCGATGGCCGGGCGGGCGGTCACAGCGGTTTACCGCGCCAGTGCAGATACTTTTGTGCTGGCATTACCCGTGCTGGCCATGCAAACGCTGGCGCGGCAAAGTCCGGTCTTTGCCGATTTTTTGAATCAACACAGCAACCAACTTCTGGCGCTATCGCGCCAAGCCTTGCTGGCCAGTTACGCCACCCAAGCGCTGACCGAGCAACAATTCGAAAAACCGCTCGAAGCATTGGTGCAACGCAGCCCGGTGAGTTGCACGCCAGAGACGTCTTTGCGTGAAGCCTTGCAAGCCATGCACCACGCGCGCATTGGCGCCATGCTGGTGACTGACCCGATGGGGCAACCGCTGGGCATCCTCACACGCTTCGATATTTTGGGGCGCATCACCTTGGCGCAGGTTCCCCTTGACACACCGATTGCCCGGGTCATGACGCAGCCGGTGTTGTCGCTCACCACCGCCCACACGGCCGAAGACGCCGCACTGCTGATGTCGCGCCATGGCATGCGGCATGTTCCCATCACTCGCCATGGGGCTGCGGTGGGTATGGTCTCGGAACGTGACTTGTTCGCCATGCAAAAGCAAAGTTTGAATAGCGTCAGCAGCAGCTTGCGTGCGGCTACCGACAGCGCCTCGCTGATCCAAGCCGCCGAAGGCATTCGTCGATTGGCACACAGCCTGCTGGGGCAAGGTGTGCAGGCGCGCCAACTGACGGCCATGATCAGCCACCTGAACGATGTGCTGACTGAAAATCTGTTGGCGCTCAAGGCCGAGGAACACGGCATCGACATGCGCCGGCTCTGCTGGTTGGCCTTGGGCTCCGAAGGCCGCGATGAACAAACGATTGCCACCGACCAAGACAATGCCCTGATCCTGCCGAACGACACGACAGAGGCACAAAGAGCAAGAACGCTAGCCTTCGCCCACGACGTGAACCTGGTGCTGGACGCCTGCGGCTACCCTTTGTGCCGCGGCGGTGTCATGGCCGGTCAGCCGGCCTGCTGCCTGACATGGGACGAATGGCGTGCGCGCTTCGAGCAATGGATCCGACAGGGAACGCCCGAAGATCTGCTGAATGCGAGTATTTATTTTGATTTTCGCCACTTGTCCGGGGATGCCACGCTGGCTCAAAGTCTGCGTCAAGAGGTCGTTCAAGCGGCTCAACAAACCCCCCGCTTTCTCAAGCAAATGGCCCTCAATGCCCTGACGCGAGGTGTCGCCTTGAACTGGCGTGGCGCCATCGACACAGATGCCAACGGCACACTCGACTTGAAGTTGCAGGGCGCAGCGATCTTTGTCGACGTTGCCCGTATTTACAGCTTGGCGCACGGCCTTGCGCAAACCAACAGCAGGCAGCGCCTGGAAGCGGCAGGACAACACATGGCACTTGCCGAGAATGAATACGGCGCCTGGGTCAGTGGCTTTGAGTTCTTGCAGATGCTCCGCTTGCGCATTCAGCTAAGAGGCGGGCCGGCGCTAGCGCAGCCAAATCGACTGGTGGTCGCCCAGTTGAACGACATCGATCGGCGCATTTTGCGCGAAACTTTGCGCGTCGCTCGTCAGTTGCAGCAACGCCTGCAACTCGACTACCAAAGGTAAGCCGTGCGCCGGCTGATTCGATGGTTAACGGGCTGGCGAGGCGCAACACCGCCGAATGAAAACCGCTGGGTCATGCTCGACGTGGAAACCAGCGGCCTCAACGCCAAACGCGACCGCCTGCTGGCGATCGCAGCCATCGGGATGCAAGTGGATTGGCCACGGCAAACCTTGCACATTGACCTCGGCGACAGCTTCGAAGTGGTGCTCCAGCAAGAACACGCATCAAGCCATGCGAATATTTTGCTGCATGGCATTGGCGTGCAAGAGCAGCGAGCGGGGTTGGCGCCGAGCCAAGCCTTGCAAGCGTTTCGCCAGTTCGTCGGCAACTCGCCGCTGCTGGCGTTTCACTGCGCGTTTGACGAGGCCGTGATCCAACGCCACATGACTCAACACCATCTCGGCGAACTGTCCAACCCGTGGCTGGACCTTGACCACCTGTGTGCCGTCACATCTGAGGGCGTGCGAGCCAGAGCGCTGGACGACTGGCTGCGTCACTTCAAGATTGAGTGCTCAGTGCGACATCAAGCCGCAGCCGACACGCTGGCCGAATGTGAACTGCTGCAGTGCATTTGGCCGCGCGTCGCAGCGCAGTGCCACCAATGGCGGGACGTGCGGAATTTGGCGGCACAACATCGTTGGCTGCCCCGCTCAGGCTGAACGGTTACACCCAAAGCTGGCAAGCCACGAACTCTTTACTTGCCAGCAGTTACAGCGTCAGGTGCTGATGCAGCAGGCTGCGCCGGCTCCGAGTGAATGGCGTCAGCGCCGTGCTTCGCCACCCATGTTGCCCCCCGCGTCAGAGTACCTGTCACCCTGATAGAACCGACCAACAGGGCAGCGATGAGAGAACGACTTGGCAAGATACGGACAGGCATTCAAGAGCAGAGCGGTGGCGAGGTTGTTGCCACCGGAGAGCGCGGCGGTGGACGAAGTTGCGCGTGAGGTCGCGATCGGTGCGAACACGCTGGAGCGCTGGCGCAGCGAGGAGCTGTCCAGGCCCGACTTGGGACGAGGCGGGCAAGCAGCCTGCCGGACTTCAGCGCGCGCAGCGCGAGCCACTTGCCTGAATACTTCTCCAAAAAATAAGTATTTACCCTTATTTCCGGATTGGCCAAACGGCCCCAATCGGCCGATCTTTACCTATGGAGACAGACCAGTAACTGGTTAAATACGCGTCCTCGTTGCGTCAGCAATTGGTCAGGCTGGGGTTGCACAGTGCGATTCGAGGACATTGCGTTGGGCGCCATGTCCTCTTTCCAAAAACACAACAGAGCAATCGACATGGCATCCACAGGATCTGCAGGCACGGGAATGACTTCGGGCTCGAGGCCTATCCCGAAAGACGAGAAGATGGTCATCTTCGCGTCGTCTCTCGGGACGGTGTTCGAGTGGTATGACTTCTA
>JBILYN010000145.1:0-11140 GCA_044377715.1 Aquabacterium sp. | reverse complement strand
ATCACCGCAGCCGCGGCGACCTCGGCGTAGCTGACGCCGAGGAACTGGGCGATCACGAAAGCCGTCGCGCCCATCACCGGCGGCGCGAGCACCGCGCCGGTGGACGCGCAAGCCTCGATCGCCGCGGCGTAGGACGCGCGAAAACCGGTTCGCTTCATCACCGGGATCGTCATCGTGCCGGCTGTCAGCACGTTCGAGACGATAGACCCTGACATCATGCCCAGCATCGCGCTGGCGAAGATGCACACCTTGGCCGCACCGCCGCGGAAGGTGCCGCACAACGCGAACGACAGGTTGATGAAGAACTTGCCGGCCCCGGTCATCATCAGCGCGGTGCCGAACACCAGAAAGCCGATCACCGTCTCGGCAAAAGCCTGCAGCGGAATGCCCAGCAGGCTCTCGGTCGACAGCATGTGGTAAGCGCTGGCCTGGGCCGGCGTCGACTGGCTGCCCTTGAGCGGTCCGAGCCAGGCCGATTCGGCGAACATCGGGTACAGCGTGAACGGCAGTATCGACAGCACCAAGCCCCAGCCGCCGGTGCGCCGCAGCCCCTCCATCAGCAGGCCCCACATCAGGAATCCCAGCCAGACCAGTGTCTCGGGTGCGCCGCCAAACTCCCATCCCAGTTCCGCGGCCTTGCGGATGTTGGCGATGAAATACATCGACACCAGTGCGGTGGCGACGAACAGCAGCAGGTCGTACCAAGGTACCCGATCGACCGGGGCGCGCTCGCTGGACGGAAAGACAACGAACACGAAGGGCAGCGTGATCAGGATCAGCGCGTAGTAGTACTCGGTGTTGAGCGGCGTGAAACCGACAAAGAATTTGAGCGTGAACTGCTGGTTCACGCACAGGAAGATCGTCAGCGCGGCGCTGGCGATCAGCAGCCAGCGCCAGGCGCCCGACAGCGAGCGCACGCGGGTGACCTCAGCGTCCTGCGGCGCGTTGTGCGGATCGCCAAAAGGCATTGCGACAGGGTCAGCCATGGGCAAGCACCGCCGCTTGACGCTGCCGGGCGGGTGCCGGCCATGCCTTGATTGGAAATCGCTTCATATCGGTCTCGCGCCTCGGCTTATTGGTACAGCACTTCCATGCCGGCTTTCGTCAACGCCGCTGCCCGCGCCTTCATCCACGCAGCCTTGAACTGGTCGCGGTCGTCCGATGGGCTGGTCTTCATGAAATCGGTCCAGGCCGCAGCCAGCGTGACCTGGCGGCGCAGCAGCGCCTCGTTGTGCTTTTGCGCCGCATCGGTCCAGATCTTGGCCTCGGTGAGCGCGCGCACGGTGCCGGCGTGGTAAGGCATCGTCCATTGCAGGTTCTGGCGCTTGCCTTCCAAGCCGTCGACGCCGACGACGCTGTCCTTGTAGTCGTCGTAATTGCTCAGCATCGCGGTGGCGAGCGCGTGGATCGTCGTCGCGTCCTGCGTGCCGTAGGCCATGAAGATCGGGTAGGGATAGACGGAGGTCTCGATGGTCTGGCCCTTCGCATAGCCCGTGCCACAGGTCGACTTGTGCGGGTAGAAGTAAGGCGCGACCTTTTGCAGCCGAGCCCAGCCGACTTTGTCCGCGGCGGGCATAGGCACCCAGGTGATGCCGCGCGGCGAGCTCTCGATCTCCTTGGTCATGCCGGAGATCGTCGACGCGAAGAACAGGTCGATCTCGTTGTTGACGACGCCCTTCATCATCGCGCCATAGCTGGCGAACTCGACCATCTTGACCTCGTTGGGCGTCCAGCCGCCGAATGCGATCAGCGCCAGCATGCTCTGGTTGACCGCCGGTGAGCCGACGACGAAGCCGGCGCGCTTGCCCTTGAGGTCGGCTGCGGTCTTGACGCCCACATCGCCCGCAGCCCCGAGCGACTGCCCGCTGCAGGTCGACGACGCGAGGATCAGATGCAGGGGCTGGGGGCCCCATTCCTTGACCGCGAACTCGAACACGCCTTCCTGCGCGAAAAAGGTACCGATGCCCATTGCCGAGGCCTGTGCTCGGCCGGCCTTGAGCGGTGCGAGCCGCGCGACATCGTTGCCTGCGGGCAACACCCGCAGGTCGGTGCCGTAGCGCTTCTTGAGCATCTGCCCGACGGCCACGGCCTGGTTGAAGCCGTTGGAGCCGGTCTCGTAGGCGGTGACGGTCAGCGTCGCAGGCAGCTTGACCTCCTGTGCGGCAGCGCCCCCGGCCGACAGCGCGGACAGCGCGGCCAGTGCCGCGGCGATCGTCTTGAACGACATCATGTGTTTCCTCTGTGTTGATTGAAGGGCTTGCGTGGCGGATGGTGTCACGCATCAGGCTGAAACTCTCGGCCGTGGTCGCACCGACAGGCCAGCAACGATTTCGGGCGAAACCTGTACCCTTGGCTGGCTCGATAGCTGCGCCACCGAAAATTTTCCTGCGGCATCATGCCAGCAATCGCGGCGCGCTCGAGGGTGAAAACCCGGGCTCGTCCAGGTGCGGTGCGATAGACCCTGCGTCCGGTCGTCGATCTGCAGCCCCGCCGCACGCCGCAACTCGCTGGTGCTTGACAGGGTCAGGGTACGGCTGTCCAGGCCTCGAGACCGGCGGCCAGAAAGTCCCACACCAAGCGCAGCCGCCGGCTGGCGCGCAGCTCGCGGTGCGCTGTCAGCCTCACCGGCAAGGCCAGTATCTATCCATCGGCACATGAATCGCTGCTCGCCGCAAGATCGCGGCATCGTCGGCCCGCCGGGCGCGGCGTTGTCGGCTGGCGCCACGGGTTAGAACCGCAGCTCGGCCCGCAGGTTGATCGTCGTGAAGCTGCGCGCCGAGTTGTCGCTGGACTGGCTGCCGGTACTCGCGCCGCTGGCGTCGGTCAGGCTGGTGGTGCTGCCAGTGTCGTAGCGCCTTGCGTCGGCATTGCTCAGCGTCAGGCGGGCGCTGGCATCGGGGCTGAAGCGCCACAGCGCATAGCCGTCGAGCACCCGCTTGACACCCTGGCGGTAGCTCTGCGAATCGATCTGCTGCAACTCGAAGCCGGGCGTGAAGTTCAGGCTTGCGCCCAGCGTCAGCGGCGTGCCCCGCAGCGGCCAGTCGCCACCCAGGTTGGCGGTGTAAGGCGGCTGGCCTTCGAGCCGGTTGTGCGGGCCGGCGACCTGGTCGACCCGACTCCACATCAGCGTGAGGTTGCTGCGCAGCGAGATGGGCAAGTCGGTGGCCCAAAGGTCTCTCAACCTCGCCTTGGCCTCGAGCTCTAGCCCGGCGGCGTCGGCCTGGCCGATATTGTTCGGCCGCGCCACCCAGCGCGGCACGCTGGCCCAGCTCACTGTCTCCAGACTGCGGACGTTGCGGATCAGGTTGTCGATCCGGCGCACGAAGACATTCGCGCTGACGATGCCGCCGGCGTCGAGGTAATGCTCGGCGCCGAGTTCCAGACCCCAGGCCAGCTCGGGCAGCAAGTCCGGATTGCCGGCCCGGTCGGGGTTGGTGGGCTGGTTGGGTCTATCCAGGTCCGGGTAGAGCTGCGAGATCGCCGGCCGCGAGATCAGCTGGTTGGTATTGGGCGAGCGGTAGCTGCGGGTCAGGCTCAACCGGATCTGGTCGCGCGGCGCATCGGGCAGCTTCCACACCAGGTGAGCCAGCGGCGTGAACACCGCGCTGCGGTTGCGCACCCGGCTGATCGCCGAGTCGCTGGCGGTGGCGATCGCCTCCCAGCGCGCGCCGGCATAGAACGAGAAGCGCGGGCTCCAGTCCCATTCATCCTGGGCGTAGAGCGCCAATCGCTGGACCCGGGCGGTGATGTCTTCGCCGAACTCGGCCAGGATGGGCTGCTTGTTGACCAGGCTGGTGCGGCCATCGTTGCGCTGGCTGTTCTGCAACTCCCAGCCCGCGCTCGCACTGTGGCGGTCGGCCAGCAGTTGCGAGAACTTGCCGTTGAGGTCTAGCGAGAGCTCGCGTTGGCGCACATCGTCGAACTTGTGCCGGCCGCCGACCAGGTTCGCCGCCGCACCGGTCTCGTCGCGTTCGGTGACGCTGCTGCTCGACGACAGCATGCTGCCAAAGCGCAGCTGCATTCGGCCACCACCGGATGTGCCGGTCAGCCAGGTGCCGTTGAGTCTGCCCATTTGCCACTGCGACTGGCTCTGCCAGTTCGCCATCGAGTAGGGCTGGGCATCGCCGATGGTCTGGGTCAGCACGTCCTGGCCTTGGCCTCGGGTGCGCACAGCGTTGAAGAAAGGCTGCAGGTCCAGCGTGTTGCCGGGCCCGAATCGAAGCTGCAGCCTGCCGTTGGCAAACAAGCCGTGGCGCTTGTTGCTGCTCTCGGTGTGCTGCTGCTGGTCCAGCGTGGTCGCGCCGGCGCCATCGCGGCCCAGCGTGCGGGTGTCGGATTCGCTGGCCTGGCCGCCCTGGAACAGCGTGGTGCTCAGGTTGTAGCCCAGGGTCTCGGTCTGGCCGTTGTAGATCCAGCTTGCGCCGAGTTGTCCGCGCGGGCCGTCGGCGCCGCCACCGATCTTGAGCTCGTGTGTCTTGCGTTTGAAGTCGCTGCGCATGATCACGTTGATCGTGCCGGCGATCGCGCGCGCGCCGTACTCAGCCACCGGTGCGCGCATGATCTCGATGCGCTCGATCTGCTCGGGTGCGATCGAATCGAGCGAAAAACCCGGCGGCATGCGCTGGCCGTCGAGCAGGATCTGGGTGTAGCCGCCGCCCATACCGCGCATCCGGACCTGGCCGCCGCGCCCGGGCGGACCACCGATCGTCACGCCTGGCAGCCGCTTGAGCACCTCACCGAGCGAGCTGTCGCCCATGCGGTCCAGCTCTTGGCGGCCGAAAGTGATGCGCGACGCGGTGGAGCGGCGGCGCTCGTCCTGGTTGTCGGGCTGTGTCGTGCCGGTGATCTGTACTTGCTGCGTCGCGGCATCGGCGGGCGTCGATGCCGCCGCACGCGTCGGTTTGGCCGCAGCCGGCCTGGGCGCGCTCGCGCGGGCCGCTGCAGCCGATGCCGCTGCCCCGGCTGGCGTGGCGCTGGTCTGCGCCATGGCCGAACCAGTGCTCAACAAGGCTGCCAGCGCCAGCGGATGGAGGTGCAGCTTGCGTAAGGTCATCGTGGGCATCGATTGTGGAGGCTTGACCCCACCTTGATTTTCTCTACCGCTTTAAGTCGCTGGCGCTGCCAGCCAGTGAACGCTGAACAGGCGCTGCGCGTCGGTCCACACCGCCTGCGGCAGCAGGCCCGCCGCGCGCGCCAGGGCCTGGAAGCCTGTCACCGTGTACTTGTACGAATTCTCAGTGTGCAGGGTTTGGCCTTCGGCAAAGTCGAAGCGCTCGCCGCAGAACTGCGCGCATTGATCGCGCGCGCTGACCAGGTGCATCTCGATGCGCTGGTGCTGCGGCTCATAGAAGGCGTGGTGGTGGAATGCCGACAGGTCGAAGTCTGCGCCGAGCTCGCGGTTGGCGCGCGCCAACAGGTTGAGGTTGAAAGCCGCTGTCACGCCCTGGCTGTCGTTGTAGGCGGCGTGCAGCAGCGCAGGCTGCTTGACCAGGTCGACGCCTACGAGCAAACCGCCGCCGGCCAGCCAGCCGGCGCAGCGGCGCAGGAACAGCAGCGCGTCGGCCGGCGCGAAGTTGCCGATCGATGAGCCCGGGAAGAAACCAACCCGGCGCGCGCTACCGGGCGCCGGTGGCGGCAGCGCCAGATCGGCGCTGAAGTCGCCCGCCAGCGGCAACACCACCAGCCCAGGGTGTTCGGCTGCCAAGCGCTGTGACTCCGCGTGCAGGTGTTCGGCAGAGATGTCGACCGGCACGAATCGCGCTGGACGCTGCAGCGCGCCGAGCAGCAAGCGGATTTTCTGCAGCGATCCGGCGCCGAACTCGATCAGCTCTGCCTGCGGACCTATGCATTCGGCCATCTCGGCGGCATGCTGGCGCAGGATCGCGAACTCGGTGCGCGTGGGGTAGTACTCGGGCAGCTCGCAGATGCGGTCGAACAGCGCCGAGCCCTGACGGTCGTAAAAGTACTTGGGCGCGACCCCGCGCGGCTCACCACGCAAACCGTCGCGCAGCGCGCGGCCGAAGCCGTCGGCGCTGGGTTCAGGTCGATTGGCGCCGGTCGCGCTCATGCCGAGGCCCCGTCGCGCGCCAGCCGCAGGCCGCTGAACTGCCAGCGCGCTGCGGGCGGGAAGAAGTTGCGGTAGCTCAGCCTGGCATGGCCGGGCGGCGTGGCCAGGCTGCTGCCGCGCAGCACCAGCTGGTTGACCATGAACTTGCCGTTGTACTCGGCCGCGGGTCCGGCCAGCGGCCGGAACCCCGGGTAGGGCGCGTATGCCGAGGTCGTCCATTGCCAGGCTTCGCCCTGGAGTTGCTGCAGCGGCGCTGAGTCGGCGCCAGACTGTTGCGCGGCGGCATGCTCCCACTCGAACTCTGTCGGCAACCTCGCGTCAGCCCAGGCCGCATAGGCCGCGGCCTCGTAAGCGCTCAAATGGCAGACCGGCGCGGCGGGGTTCAAAGCCTGCACGCCGTGCAGCGTGAACTGGTCATAGCCCTCGCTGTGGCTGCCGTCGTCGGCCTTCGCCAGCCAATAGGCCGGGGCTTGCCAGCCTCGCGCCTGGACTTCGGCCCAGCCGTCGGACAACCACAGCGATGCCCGGCGGTAGCCGCCGTCGGCGATGAAGTCGGCGTACTCGGCGCAGTTCACCAGCCGCGAGGCCAGCGCATGGGGTGCGAGCCAGCAGGTGTGTCGAGGCCGCTCGTTGTCGAAGCCAAAGTCCGAGCCCGAACCTGAGCCTTCTTGGCCGACCTGTACCGGGCCGCCTGCCATCGACAGCCAGCGCAAAGGCGAAGGGGTGGTGTCGGCCATCGTCTCGGGTGCTGGCGCATAGGCCGGCCGCAACGGGTTGAGCGAGAACGCATGCAGGATGTCGGTCAGCATCAGTTCCTGGTGTTGCTGCTCGTGGTGCAGGCCCAGCCTGAGCGTGTCGGCGGCGACAGACCAGGCAGCGGCGCCGGCGCTGGTGATGAAGCGCTGCATCGCATCGTCGACCTGTCGTCGGTATTGCCAGACCTCGGCCAGCGAGGGCCGGCTGAGCAGCCCGCGCTGTGGCCTCGGGTGGCGCGGCCCCAGCGACTCGTAATACGAATTGAACAGCCGGGCCCAGCGCGAATCGACCGGCTGGTAGCCGGGGGCATGGGCTTGCAGCACCAGGGTCTCGAAAAACCAGGTGGTGTGGGCCAGGTGCCATTTGCTGGGGCTGGCCTCGGGCATCGACTGCAGCGACTGGTCTTCGGCGCTCAGGCCTTCGGTGAGTTGCTGCGAATGCTGGCGAACCGATTGGTAAGCCTGCAGCCAGGTCTGGCGTGAATCAGCGGGGGAGGTCAAGGTTTGCCGGCATGTCGAGACGAAGGCCGGGAGTATCGCAACCGGAGAAGAACCTTGTGTGGCAGCGCCAATTCGCCGCTGTTGGCGGCCCGAGCGGGTCGGCAAGGAACAACTGCTTGCAACTGCGGTAGCTGCGCAACACCAGCTTCGGTCAAGCTGGCGCGGCAATGGCCGAAGACCGGGTGCTGCCGCGCTGTCGTGGCGAACCCGGGGGCGCAGGTGCACGACCATTCATTGTCCGACCAGACCTTGCGCGAGGAGCGCGCCAATGCCGCGAGCCATCTGCTGGGCGGTCTGCTGGCGCTGGCCGCGATGCCGGTGCTGGCCGACCAGGTCGACGCTGCGCGCTACCCCTTGCGTCACCTGGGCCTGACCGTTTTCATCACCACGATGGTGTTGATGTACGGGGTCTCGGCGATCTACCACGCGCTGCCCGCTGGCAGAGCCAAGCGGGCATTGCGGCGCTGCGACCACGCGCTGATCTTTGTCTTCATCGCCGGCAGCTACACGCCGTTCGCGCTCGGCGAGGTCCAGCGTGGCCAAGACTGGCATCCGCTGGCGGTGGTCTGGGCGATCGCGTTGGTCGGCGTCGCGCTCAAGCTGACCGACCGCTTGCGGCACGCTGTCTGGTCGACCGGGCTCTATCTTTTGTTCGGCTGGATGGTCGCACTGCTGGCCAGGCCGGTGCTCGCAGCGATGCCCGAACAGGGCCTGCAATTGCTGGTGGCCGGTGGCTTGGCGTACTCGGTCGGCAGTCTGTTTTTCCTGCTCGACGGGCGCATGGCCTACAGCCACCTGGTCTGGCACCTATGGGTCATCGCGGGCAGCAGCTGCCACTTGCTGGCACTCCAGCAGACGCTGGCCTAGCCGTCAGCGGTGGCGGGCCTGAACCTTCAAACCTTGCGCACCGGCCCAGGGTATTGGGCCACCACCGCATCGGCGGTCAGCAGCGTGATGCCTTCGACCATCGCTTGCGCCAGCAGCAGGCGATCGAAGGGATCTCTGTGCAAGGCTGGCAGTACATCGATGGCGACGGCATGCGCACTGCTGATGGGCAGCTCGTGATAGCCGTTGTCGAGCAAGGCCCTGCGCAACGATCGCGCATCGACCTGAAAATCATCGCGCCCCAAGCCGTTCTTGATCGCAATCTCCCATAGGCTGGCGGCGCTGAAGAACAACTCGTTGTCGGGCGCCTCGATCATGGCTAGTGCGACTTCAGACAGACGTTCGCAGGGGCCGGCGGCCCAGAGCAGCAGGTGCGTGTCGAGCAGCAGCTTCAAGCGGCAGCGCCGAAGAGCTGTTCGATCTCGAGGCCTCCCATCCGATCGAAATCGTCCGGAACGCTGATTTGCCCGGCCATGAAGCCCAGGCGCTTGGCCGGGCTCGGTTGCGCATCGCTCAAGGCCGAGACCATCACCAGTGGCTTGCCAGCCCTGGCGATCACGAAAGGCTCGCCTTGGACGGCCTGCTCGACCAGCCTGGACAAATGCGTCTTGGCTTCGTGGATATTGACGGTCAGCATCAAATGATCTCGGTAGACTAAGCCCGGTTAGTTTAATTTGCGATCTAGATCATGGCAAGTCGGTCTCAGCGCCTGTCGACGATCGTCGGCAGCAGGCTCAAGGCTTCGCGCAGCCGCTCGGCGGCCCGGGTCGCGTCGGCCCGGCTGGCGTAGGGACCTGCTTGCAGGCGGTGCAGGTTGCGCTCGTTGAAGATCGCCATCAGCGGCGACAGCCAAGCGGCTTCGAGCGCCATCTTCTGCTGCAAGCCCAGCGCGCCGTCGCGCTGGCCGAACGCGCCGAGCTGCAGCCAGAAGCCCGCTATGGCCTGCGCTGTTGCGCCGGCGGGTTTGGCGGGCGTTGGGATCGGCGTCGCTGCGCTGCGGCGCGCGATCTCGGCGATCGGGTCATCGGCCGGCCAGCCCGCAGTCTCGGGTGGCTGCAAGGCGGTGAGCGCATTGCCCGGTTCACCGGCGCGTGCGCGCCAGGCGCCGGTGCGTATCGCCTCGTAGGTGATGCGCTCGACTTCGACCGGCGCGACGCCGCCGAGCAAGCCGAGCTTGAGCGCTGCGGTGTAGCTCAGGTCTATCACCCGATCGCTGTGGAAGGGCCCACGGTCGTTGACGCGGACCACCACCTCGCGGCCGTTGGCCGGGTTGCGGACCCGGGCGTAGCTCGGCAGCGGCATCGTCTTGTGCGCGGCGGTCATCGCGTACATGTCGTAGGTCTCGCCGGTGGCGGTGCCGTTGCCGTGGAACTTGCGGCCGTACCAGGAGGCCAGACCGCGTTCGAACAGCGGCGGGTCGCCGCTCAGCGGCTGGTAGAACTGGCCCAGCACCTCGTAGGGCTTGTTGGGACCGCCGCTGCGCACCGATTCGAGCCTGGGGTTGGCGTTGGGCACCTGGTGCAGATCGGGCGGCGGGTTGGCGCCCGGGCCATCGCGCCCGGTCTCGACCACGCTGACCGGCCTCGGCAGTTTGCCTGCTGGCAGAGGCGGGCTGCTACCGCAGGCGGCGAGCAGCGAGGCGGCGGCCAGCCACAGCGTTTGTGCGCCGCGCCAAGCGGTGGTGCGGCGGGTGGTGCGGCGGGTGGTGTGGCGGGTGGTGCGGCGGGTAAGCGGCAGAAGCTGGTTGGCGGGCTGCATGGTCAGGCCGATTCTGCCGCTCAAGCCTGCTGCCGGCGGCGCGGCGCAGTTTTCGGCCTGTCGCTGGCGCCGCAAGCGCTGAAAATGCATCGCGTCCTGGTGAACGCGAGCGAGACTTCGGGGGGTGACAATCTTCGATGGCCCATGACCTTGTCATCCGCTCGAGCTGGTCGCAGCGGTCGCAAGAGCAGGGCAGAGGAAACCGATGAAAAAGCTGATCAACGAAGTTCAATCGATCGTGCCGCAGATGCTGGCCGGTCTGGCGATGGCCCACCCGCAGATCGCGTTGCTGGCCGGCCAGCAGCTTGCGCTGCGCGCTGACGTCGAGGCGATCAAGGCCCGCGGCGAGGTGGCGCTGGTCTCAGGCGGCGGTGCCGGCCACGAGCCCGCGCATGCGGGCTACATCGGGCCGGGCATGTTGACGGCGGCGGTGGTGGGCGATGTCTTCAGCTCGCCGTCGACCGATGCGGTGCTCGCCGCGATCCACGCGGTGGCAGGGCCTGGTGGCGTGCTGCTGATCGTCAAGAACTACACCGGCGACCGGCTCAACTTCGGCCTGGCTGCCGAGATCGCACGCGCCGAGGGTTGGGCGGTCGAGATGGTGGTGGTGGCCGACGACGTCGCGCTCGCCGCGCAGGGCGACCATGCCGGTCGGCGCGGTTTGGCCGGCACGGTGCTGGTGCACAAGATCGCCGGCGCGGTGGCCGCAGCGGGCGGCACGCTGGCCCAGGTTCGTGCGGCGGCGGTGGACGCAGCGGCTGCGATCGGCACGATGGGCGTCGCGCTCACGCCCTGCACGGTGCCGGCGGCGGGCCGGCCGGGTTTTGAGCTCGCGGCCGACGAGGTCGAGCTCGGCCTGGGCATCCACGGCGAGGCCGGTGTTCGGCGCAGCGCGATCGAGCCTGCCGACGCGATCGTCGCCCAGCTGCTTGGGGCCATCGTTGCCGACCTCGCGCTGGTGGCGGGCGATCGCGTTGCGCTGCTGGTCAACAACCTGGGTGGCACACCAGCGATGGAGATCGCGATCGTGGCGCGCGCCGCAGTGGCGCAGGCCAGCGCGCTCGGCCTGCGGGTCGAACGGCTTTGGAGCGGCGGTTTTCTCACCGCGCTGGAGATGGCCGGCGTGTCGATCACGCTGCTGCGGCTCGACGACCAGCGCCTGGCCGCGCTCGAC
>JBILYN010000432.1:0-3777 GCA_044377715.1 Aquabacterium sp. | reverse complement strand
TGGCCGGTCATCTGCCCGGCGCGCAACATGTCGACATGGTTGAGGACTTGTCCGACCCGGCCGGGCCGTACCCCTACACGCTGCCGTCGCCAGAACGGGTCGAGCAATTGCTGAGCCGGCTTGGCGTCTCGAATGAACACCGGATCATCATTTATGGCCGCAGCAGTCTGGTCACGCTGACGCGGGCCTGGTATGTGCTGCACGCGATGGGCCACCGCCGGGTCGCGCTGCTCGACGGCGGCTTCCAGCAATGGCAGCGACAGGGCTTGCCAGTCACGGCCGAATTGCCGACCTTCGCACCGACCGCGTACCGTGCACACCACGATCCGCGGCGCAAAGCCAGCCTGGAAGAAGTCAGGCAAGCCGCAGCGTCTGAGGTCAAGCCTGCTCCGGGCAACCCGCCAGCAGGCAGCTTGCTGCTCAACGCCTTGTCGCCGGAACAGTTCGCCGGCACGGGTGGCGCGCATTACGGTCGCCCAGGTCGGATTCCGGGCAGCGTCAACGTGCCAGCGCGTGACTTGTCGAATCCCGAGACGCTGGGTTTCGAATCGCTGGATCGCCTGCGGGCGATGTTCGAACAAGCCGGCGCGCTGCAAGCGCGGCGTGTCATCCACTACTGCGGCGGCGGTATTGCCGCGACCGCCACGGCCTTCGCACTCGAGATGCTGGGCCACCCGGACTGGGCGGTTTACGACAACTCGCTGCTCGAATGGTCCACGCTGCCCGACACCGCGCTACACCAGGGTTGATCGACGAGTTGCCAGGCAACATCATCCGATGCGCCAGCTGGCAACCATCGAGTGAGGTTCACCCAGCCCCGCCCGTCCCCACAGCAACCCCTTCCCGATGATCGACAAGACAGTTCCCAACCTCGCCGCCGCGCTGGCCGATGTGCCCGACGGCGCGACGATCATGATCGGCGGCTTCGGCACCGCCGGCCTGCCCGATGAACTGGTTGAGGCCTTGCTGGCCCAAGGGGCCAAAGGCCTGACCATCGTCAACAACAACGCCGGCAACGGCGACACCGGGCTGGCCGGTCTGCTGGCAGCGGGTCGGGTGCGCAAGGTGATCTGCAGCTTTCCGCGCCAGGTCGACAGCCACCACTTCGACCGCCTGTACCGGGCCGGCCAGATCGAGCTCGAGTTGGTGCCCCAAGGCAACCTGGCCGAGCGCATCCGCGCCGCTGGCGCGGGCATCGGCGGCTTCTTCACGCCCACCGGCTACGGCACCGAGTTGGCCCACGGCAAGGAAACGCGCGAGATCAACGGCAGGATGTACGTGCTCGAGAACCCGATCCACGCCGACTACGCGCTGATCAAGGCCGAGCGCGGTGACCGCTGGGGCAACCTGACGTACCGCATGACCGCGCGCAACTTCGGCCCGGTGATGGCGACCGCGGCCAAGATCACGGTCGCCAGCGTGCACGAGATCGTCGAGCTCGGCACGCTAGACCCTGAAGCGGTGGTCACACCGGGTTTGTTCGTCCAGCGCGTGGTCAGGATAGACCGCGCCACCACCCAGGCCGGCGGCATCAAGACCAGCGGAGCGCGCGCATGATCCCCATCCCCGACCTCTCAAGCAAATGTGGCTTTGCCACTTCGCTTGATCCCCACGGGGGGCGGCCGGCTTCGGCCGGCCTTGGGGCGCTCAAATGGACCCGCGACCAGATGGCGCAGCGCGTGGCGCGCGACATCCCGGACGGCTCGGTCGTCAACCTGGGCATAGGTCTGCCCACCTTGGTGGCCAACCACTTGCCCAAGCCCGGCTCAGCCGACGACCGCGAGATCATGATGCAGAGCGAGAACGGCGTGATCGGCTTCGGCCCGGCGCCGCCGCCCGGCGAGGAAGACTACGACCTGATCAACGCCGGCAAGCAACCGATCACGCTGCTGCCCGGCGGTTGCTACTTCCACCATGCCGACAGCTTCGCGATGATGCGCGGCGGCCACCTCGACATCTGCGTGCTCGGCGCGTTCCAGGTCTCGGGCCGGGGCGACCTGGCGAACTGGCACACCGGCGCGCCCGGCGCGATCCCTGCGGTGGGCGGCGCGATGGACCTGGCCACCGGCGCGAAGAAAACCTTCGTGATGATGGAGCACCGAACCAAGTCGGGCGAGTCCAAGATCGTCGCCGACTGCAGCTACCCGCTCACCGGCATGGGCTGCGTGCGCCGCATCTACACCGATCTGGCGGTGCTGGAGATCACGCCAGCCGGCGTCAAGGTGCTCGAGCGGGTTGAAGGCCTGAGCTTCGAGGCTTTGCAGGCCGCCACCGACGTGCCCTTGCTGCGCTGAGCGCCCGGAAATCCATGCTACCGATTGATTCAACAAGAGTTTGATCCGACAACAGGAGCGCGAGCATGAGGATGAACTTGACTGCCCGGACCTTGGCCATCGGCTGCATGTCCGTGGCGATGGCGCTGGCAGCCTCGGCGGCCAATGTCAAGGTGACGCCGCTCGGTGGCCAGCAGGGCGAGTTCTGCCCGCAGGACCGGGCGATGTTGTTCGAAGACCCGAACGGCACGCGGATCCTGTACGACGCCGGCCGCACCGTGGCAGGCGCGAGCGACCCCCGGTTGGGCAAGGTCGACATCATCCTGGTCAGCCATGTGCACGGCGACCACGTCGGCAACACACACAACAAGGCACCCAACTCGGGCACCTGCGCCCAACCCGACATGTCGGTGTCGGCGATGCCGGTCTCGAACACGGTCAAGATCGCACTGGCCAAGCAGTCCAAGATCGTGACCGGCAGCGAAATGCCGCCGTTCTTCGCCGGCAAGCTCAGGGCCAATGGCGGCGACCCGAAGAACTCGATCCTGGCACGCTTTGGCGGCAGCGTGAAGCTGGGCGGTGTGACGATCGCGACGGTGACTGCGTTGCACAGCAACGGCCTGGACCCGGACTACATCGGTGGCGAGTTGGGCAAGCATATGAGCGAGGCAGGCATCGCGGGCTATGTCGGCGAGGCCACGGGTTATGTGCTGACCTTCAGCAATGGCCTGGCGGTCTATCTCTCGGGCGATACCGGCATCACGTCCGAGCAAGACAGTGTCGTGCGCGGTTACTACAAGGCCAAGCTCGCGGTGATGAACATCGGCGACGGCTTCACCACCGGCCCGAAAGAAGCAGCCCATGTGATCAACGATCTGGTCAAGCCTGTTTCGGTGATCCCGTCTCACGCCAATGAAGTCGCGACCAACGGCGGCAAGTTGCTGCCGGGTACCAAGACCGAGGCTTTCGTCAAGGCCGTCAAGGTCCTCGTCCACCTGCCGCTCAGCGACAGGACGATGGAGTTCGACGAAAGCGGCAAATGCGTCGCCGGTTGCTGACCCGCTGCTGAGTTGGCGTTGAACTGATCTGCGGCCTGCTGGCCGCGCCGCAACGCTTTGCCTTTGCGCAGCGCTTGCTCAACCACTGGCTGCGGCCCTGACCGCTCGCCGGCCCCATGAGGACTGACCGATGTTCGACACCCCCGAACTGGCTGCGTTTCGCGCCCAGGTACGACAGTTCGTGCGGCAGCAACTGCCGACCGACCTGCGTGCCACCGTACGCGCAGGTCGACAGCTCAGCGCCGCGCAGTACCGCGCCTGGCATGCCATCCTGGCCGCCCAGGGCTGGCTGGTCCCGCACTGGCCGCAACGCTGGGGTGGCCAGGGCTGGTCGGTGGCGCAGCAGATGGTGTTCGACGAAGAGATGGCCACGGGCGACGCGCCCGAACTCAACGCCATCACCTTCAACATGATCGGCCCGGTGCTGATGCGCTTCGGCGACGCGG
>JBILYN010000144.1:0-11255 GCA_044377715.1 Aquabacterium sp. | reverse complement strand
CTGGTGTGCTGACCGTGTTGGCGGACTCGGCCTGCGGGCTCGCGGTGGGCGCTGCGTTGACCGAGCGCGCGCCCTACGCGACGCTGGACCTGCGGATGGACTACCTGCGCGCCGCCGGCCCGGGGCAAGACCTGCAATGCGATGCGCACTGCTACCGGGTCACGCGCAACGTCGCTTTTGTTCGCGCCGAGGTCTGGCAGGCCGATCGCGACCAGCCGATCGCTGCGGCGCAGGCCTCATTCATGCTGCTGACCTTGGCCGGCGCGCGCAAGCCGCCGTCGGGCGGCGCGCCAGCGCAGGGTGCCGGCCACTGGGCGGTGCCAGCCACCAGCGATCCGGTGCTGGCCGGCAGCCCGATTCCCTATGTGGAATACCTCGGCATTCGCTCGTCGTCCTGGGGCGGGCAGCCGCTGCTGCGCCTGCCGTTTCAGGACAAGATGATCGGCAATCCGTTCCTGCCGGCGCTGCACGGTGGCGTGATCGCTGGCTTTTGCGAAACGGCGGCGCTGCTGCACTTGATCGGCAGCCTGGGGGGTGAGAAGTTTCCCAAGAGCATCGACTTCTCGGTCGACTACCTGCGCTCGGGTCGGCCCGAGGAATGCTTCGCCGCTTGTGAGGTGGTGCGCCTGGGCTCGCGGGTCGCGCTGGTGCAGGTGCGTTGCTGGCAGAGCAGCCCCGACAACCCGATCGCGGTGGCGCGAGGGCATTTCCTGCTGACAGCGGCCGAGCCGGATGCGGCAGGACTGGACCCAGCAAGCCCTTGAAACCGGGGTTTGATTGACCTGAGCTGCGGCTTGCCCGGGCTTGGGCTCACCAGCGCGGCCATAGGGATTGACTTGGCGTGGACAATCGCGCCGGACTATCGTGCTGATTGACAGACCCAAGGAGACCGTGATGCAGACCCGTCGACAGATGCTTTCCCAGGCGGCCCAATTGGCCGGCATGCTTGCCACGCTGGGCTTGTTGCCTGACATGGCCCAGGCCCAGGTGGCGGGTTTCAACGCCGCTGCTTTCGATGCCAAGTCACTGGCTGATGTGATGAAAGCGCTTGGCGCCGGCGCACCTGTGGTCAGCCGTGACGTCGTGATCACCGGCCCCGACATCGCCGAGAACGGCGCGGTGGTGCCGGTGGGCGTGTCGACCGCACTGCCGGGCGTGAAGCGCTTGTTGCTGCTGGTCGAGAAGAACCCGTCGGTGCTGTCGGCGATATTCGAGGTCACCGATGCGGTCGAGGCCAACCTGTCGACCCGCGTCAAGATGGGCCAGTCTTCCAACGTCTTCGCGGTGGCGATCATGACCGACGCCAAGGTGCTGTACGCCGTCAAGGAAGTCAAGGTCACGCTCGGCGGCTGCGGCGGCTGAGCCCGGCCCTGACGCGGTTTTGAGTGCTCAGGCACGCAACGAATTCTGAGGAGAAACATCCATGGCAGACCCGATGCGCATTCGCGCCCAGGCCGCTGGCGACAAGACCACCGTGCGCGTGCTGATGAGCCACGATATGGAGACCGGTCAGCGCAAGGACGCCGCCGGCAAGACCATTCCGGCCTGGTACATCCAGGAGGTGACGGCACAACTCAACGGCAAGCCGGTGATGGTGGCTTACTGGGGGCCGTCGGTCGCCAAGAACCCTTTTCTGCAGTTCGTCATCAAGGGCGCGAAGGTCGGCGACAAGGTCGGCATCGCCTGGGTCGACAACAAGGGCGACAAGCGCAGCGACGAAGCGACGGTGACCTGATTGGTCTGATTGGTCTGATGGACCCGATGGACCTGATGGACCATCCCAACGGGCGACCCGACCCGGTGCGGACAAGGAGACAAGCGGACCATGAAAAAAGCATTGACGATCGCTGCGATCGCCACGGTGGCCTGCGCCTCGGTGGCGCAGACCAAGTCGGCAGCCGATGGCATTGCCGAGTACCGGGCGATGCTCGCTGACGGCAACCCTGCCGAGCTTTTCGAGGCCAAGGGCGAATTGCTCTGGAAGACCCCACGCGGCCCGAAGAACGCATCGCTGGAGCTCTGCGACCTGGGTCTGGGCGCCGGTGTGGTCAAGGGCGCTTTCGTGCAACTGCCGCGCTGGTTTGCCGACACCGCCCGGGTGCAGGACCTGGAGTCGCGGCTGCTGACCTGCATGGAGCGATTGCAGGGGTTGGACGCCGGGGCCATCGCTGCCACGCCATTCGGGCGCGGCGAGCAGCTGGCGCTGGAGGGGCTGACGGCCTGGATCTCGGCCGAGTCCAAAGGGCTGAAGTTCGCGCTGCCGCAAGCCCATGCGCAGGAGCGTCTGGCCTTCGAACTGGGCAAGCGCGCTTTCTTCTACCGCGCGGGCTCTTATGATTTTTCCTGCGCTTCGTGCCACGGCCAGCCCGACAAGCGAATCCGCTTGCAAGACCTGCCCGAGTTGACCAAGAACCCCGGTGACGGCGTCGGCTTTGCCGCCTGGCCGGCTTACCGGATCAGCAGCGGCGAGATGTGGAGCATGCAGCGCCGGCTCAATGACTGCTACCGCCAGCAGCGTTTTCCGTACCCTGGCTATGCCTCCGACGTGACGGTTGCGCTGGGCGTGTACATGGGTGTCAATGCCAAAGGTGCCGAGTCGGTCGCACCGGCTCTCAAGCGCTGAAGGAGCCGACCATGAACCACAAACGACTGATCTCGCTGATCCTGGCCACTGTTGCTGCAGGCGCGTTGGTGGCCGGCTGCGCGTCGAGGGCGCCCGAGCCTGACATTGATGCGTTGGTCGCCAAGATGATGACGGGCTCGTTCCGTGACCGAGGCATCGCCCGTGTCGACCGCTTGCAACAGGACGAGTCGAACGCCGCTTGCTCGAAGGCCGAGACCGGCAGCCTGCCCGACAAGGTGGCTGAGGACATCCAGCAGGCCGCGCTCAAGACCGTGCGACCACCCTCAGACGGCAAGTACCTGGGCAACTGGCGCGAGGGCGAAAGGCTGGCGCAAAACGGCCGCGGCATGACCTGGACCGACGCGTCGGCAGCGCCCGCAACCAACGGCGGCGGCTGCTACAACTGCCACCAGATCAGCAAGGCCGAGATCTCCTTCGGCACGATCGGGCCCAGCTTGTACCAATACGGCAAGCTGCGCGGCGTCACCGACCCGGCCGACGCTGCCGCCAAGCCCATCGTCGACTACACCTGGGCCAAGCTCTGGAACGCCAAGGCTTTCAACGCCTGCTCGGGCATGCCGCGCTTCGGCCATGGGGGCTTGCTCGACGAGGCCCAGCTCAAGCACCTGATGGCGCTGATCCTGGACCCCAAGTCGCCCGTCAATCAATAGCGTTTTGAGCCATAGTCGATGAGCCTGTCCAGGCGCGATTTCCTGCAGGTGCTGGCGGCGGCTTCGGCCGCCGGCATGGGCCTGGCACGCTATGCCGACGCCGACGCGGCCACTGCCCAGCAAGGCTTGTACGAGCTGCCGGCTTTCGGCAATGTGTCGTTGCTGCACATGACCGACTGCCACGCGCAGCTGTTGCCGGTCAATTTTCGTGAGCCCAGCGTCAACATTGGGCTGGCCGGCATGCAGGGCCGCTGGCCACATCTGGCGGGTGACTCGCTGCTCAAGGCTGCCGGGCTGCGGCCAGGCAGCGAGCAGGCCTTCGCGTTCACGCACATCGATTTCGAGAAAGCGGCGCGGCGCTACGGCAAGCTGGGTGGATTTGCGCACCTGGCCACCCTGGTCAAACAGCTGAAGGCCAACCGGCCCGGCGCGCTGCTGCTCGACGGCGGCGACACCTGGCAGGGATCGGCGACTGCGCTGTGGACCCAGGCCCAGGACATGGTCGAGGCCGCCAAGTTGCTGGGCGTGGACGTGATGACCGGTCACTGGGAATTCACCTACGGCATGGACCGGGTGCAGCAGATCATCGAGCAAGACTTCAAAGGCCAGATCGAATTTCTGGCACAGAACGTCAAGACGAATGATTTCGGCGACCCGGTGTTCAAGCCCTACACGCTCAGGAACATCAACGGCGTGCCGGTGGCGATCATCGGCCAGGCTTTCCCCTACACACCGATCGCCAACCCGCGCTACCTGGTGGCCGACTGGAGCTTCGGCATCCAGGAGGAAAACCTGCAAATAATGGTCGATGAAGTGCGAGGCAAGGGCGCGCAGCTGGTGGTGCTGTTGTCGCACAACGGCATGGATGTGGACTTGAAGCTGGCGTCGCGGTTGCGCGGCATCGACGCGATCTTCGGCGGCCACACCCACGACGGCGTGCCGCTGGCGGTGCCGGTGGCCAACCCGGGTGGCAAGACGCTAGTGACCAACGCTGGCAGCAACGGCAAGTTTCTCGGTGTGATGGACTTCGATGTCCAGGGCGGCAAGCTGGCCGACTTCCGCTACCGCTTGTTGCCGGTGTTCGCCAACCAACTCGCGCCCGACCCGGCGATGGCCGCGCTGATCGTCAAGCTGCGCCAGCCTTTCGAGGCCCGCTTGGCCGACAAGCTGGCGATCACCGACGGTCTGCTGTACCGGCGCGGCAACTTCAACGGCAGTTGGGACCAGCTGGTGTGCGATGCGCTGATGCAGGTCCAAGGCGCAGAGATCGCTTTTTCGCCAGGCTTTCGCTGGGGCACCACGCTGCTGCCTGGTGAGGTGATCACCCGCGAACTGATGATGGACCAGCTGGCGATCACCTATGCGCACACCACGCTTGCCGAGATCAGCGGCGAGGCGATCAAGACCATCCTCGAGGACGTGGCGGACAACTTGTTCAACCCCGACCCTTACTACCAGCAGGGTGGCGACATGGTTCGCGTGGGCGGCCTGAGCTACACCTGCCGGCCCGGCCAGGCCATGGGCCGGCGCATCACCGAGATGCGCCTGGGCGGCAAGCTGATCGACGCGGACCGCAAGTACAAGGTCGCGGGCTGGGCGCCGGTGGCCGAACCAGCCCGCACGGCCACTGGCAACCGGCCGGTGTGGGATGTCGTCGAGGATTGGCTCAAGTCGCAGCCCGGCGGGCATGTCGCGCCAAGGCGCATCAACACGCCGACGCTGGTCGGGGTGCAGGACAACGCTGGCATCAGCAAGGATTGAACCGAGATCTTGCTCGAAGGGGCCAAGGACAGCAACGGCAGCGTGTTTGCCGGACCGGTGTCGGCGCTGACCGCCCGGGGTGTCAAGTTCGAGGTCTGCGAGATCACCTTGAAGAACCGCAACATGAAGCGCGAGCAGTTCATCCAGTAGGCAGACTTCACGCCCTCGGGTGTGGTGCGGCTGGCCAAGCTGCAGAGGCAGGGCGCAGCCTATATCAAGCCTTGAGCGTCCATTCTTGAGCGTTTATTTTTGCGCGGCCCATCTTGCGCGGCCATTGCACCGGCGCGTTGCGCCGACTGATCAACCCGCAAGCATGTCGGCCCAGATGTTGCTGGCCCAGCCCAGCGCGTAACGCCCTTCGACCTGGCTGGCTTCAGCCGACAAGCCGCCCGAGCCGGCGACTGTCTTGAGAGTCTTCTCGGCCTGGTCGTATTGGTGAACCGACGCGACATGCACCGCTTCTTGCGCGGTGACGAAGCTGTAGCAGGTGTTGGTCATCACCGGCGAGTTGTCGACGGCCTCGCCTTTGAGCAACTGGATCACCGCTGCGGCCGCGACCTTGGCGTGTTGGTTGGCCATGTGGCCTGACTTCGGCATGGCCGGTGCCGAGAAAGTGGCATCACCCAGCACGTGCACGCTCGGCACAGCGGTCGACGCCATCGTCAGCCAGTCGACGCCGGCCCAGCGCTGGTTGACGTTGATCAGCCCTGCGCTGCGCGCCAGGTCGCCGGCACGCTGGGCTGGAATGACGTTGAGGACATCGGCCCGCAGGTCCTCGAAATCGAACTTGGCCAGCTTGCCCGAGACCTCCTTCAACTCAGCGTTGGGCCGGTACTCCAGCATGCCGGCGTAATGCTGTTTGAAAGCGCGCTCGAACAGCGCTTTCTTCGACGTGATCTCGGGGTTGGCGTCGAACACCAGCACCTTGGCGCGCGGCTTGCTCGTCTTGAAATAGCTCGCCACCATGCAAGCGCGCTCATAAGGCCCGGGCGGGCAGCGGTATGGTGCCTTCGGGATGGAGATCGCAAAGACGCCACCGTCTGGCATGGCCTCGAGTTGGCGGCGCAGCGCCAGCGTCTGCGGGCCGGCCTGCCAGCTGTGGGTGACGGCGCCGCTGTCGATCGCGGCCGCCAGCCCGGCGACCGTGTCGAGCATGAAGCCTATGCCTGGCGAGACGATCAGGCGGTCGTAGCGCAGTTCGGTGCCGCTGGCCAATCGCAGCTTCCTGGCGTCGGCGTCGATGGCCAGCACCTCGTCGCGCAGCACTTTCACCCCCGCGGCCTGCAGGCTGCCGTAGCCCAGTGTGATGTCGGCCATCTGGCGCTGGCCGCTGATCACCAGGTTGGAGATTGGGCATGACACGAACTGCGCATTGCGCTCGACCAGCGTGACGTCGATATTGCCGCCCCACAGCTTCAGGTAGCGCGCTGCGGTGGCACCGCCAAAGCCGCCGCCGACGACCACGACCCTGCCGATTGACGGGCCGATCGACGTGCCGAGGCTGGCGCAGCCCGCCAATCCCATGCCCGCCAGGCCAGCCAGCCCGGCCAGCCCGGTTTCCAGCCATTGGCGTCGGGCTGGGGATGGTGCATCACGGTGGGTGGGGGTGCTCATTTCGTTGCCCCTTGCGCGGCCAGGTGGTCGGCCATCAGCCGGATTTGCGCGTCGGTGTAGCCTTTGGCGATCTGCTGCATCACGGTGGCGGATTTCTCGCCACGCTTGTATTGGCCCAGCGTGGCAACAATCCAGTCGGCGTTGACGCCGGCCAGCGGCATCATGCCGTCACGCGCATGGCCGTTGGTGCCATGGCAGTTGGCGCAGGTGGCGGCCAGGTTGCGTGCACGCAGGCTGTCCTGAGCCACAGCGCTGCCGGCTGCTGCGCACAGCCAGCCAGCGACGGCCAGATGCGTGATCCAAGCTTTTTTTCGGTGCGAGTTCATGGTTTTGGGCGAAGTTCTTGTTGGGATTCCGGTGACGCCTGCGTAGCCGATGTCTGACATGGATTCGGTCATTCAGACAGCTTACCTCGTGGTCTTCCCTGTGTGTTGCCTGGGGGATTGTCGATAGCATCGGCTCCTCCGGCTTTGGCGTATGACTTGATCAACATGCATGCTCTCTCAAGCAAATGTGGCTTTGCCACTTTGCTTGATCCCCACGGGGGGCGGCCGGCTTCGGCCGGCCTTGGGGCGCACTCAAGCAAATGTGGCTTTGCCACTTTGCTTGATCCCCACGGGCGGCCGGCTTCGGCCGGCCTTGGGGCGCTCAGTAGCGGTAGACGCCGCGCCCGGTCTTGCGGCCCAGCCAGCCTGCGGCGACCATCTCCTTGAGCAGCGGGCAAGGCCGGTACTTGGAGTCGGCGTATTCCTCGACATAGACGTTCATCACCGCCAGGCACACGTCCAAGCCGATCATGTCGGCCAGCGCCAGCGGGCCGATAGGCTGGTTGCAGCCCAGCTTCATGCCGGCGTCGATGTCTTCGGCCGATGCCAGGCCTTCGGCCAACACGAAGAAAGCCTCGTTGACCATCGGGATCAGGATCCGGTTGACGACAAAGCCCGGTGCGTTCTTGACCGTGATCGGCGTCTTGCCAAGCCGGATCGCCAGTGCTTTGACGGCGTCGTGGGTCGCATCGCTGGTCTGCAGGCCGCGGATGATCTCGACCAGCGCCATCATCGTCACCGGGTTGAAGAAATGCATGCCGATGAAGCGGTCGGGCCGCGTCATGGCCGCTGCCAGCTTGGTGATCGAGATCGAGCTGGTGTTGGTCGCCACCAGCGTCTCGGCAGGCAGCAGCGCGTCGAGCTGGGCCAGGATCTTGCGCTTGAGGCCTTCGTTTTCGGTCGCCGCCTCGATCACCAGCTGCGCTGGCAGCAGGCTGCTGTAGTCGGTGCTGACCTGGATTCTTGCCATCGCTGCGGCCTGGTCGGCCGCGCTCAGCTTGTCCTTCTTGACCAGCCGATCCAGGCTGGCGGCGACCTGTCCCAGGCCGCGCGTCACGGCGGCCGAGTCGATGTCGACCATCACCACGTTCAAACCGCTGACGGCGCAGGCCTGTGCGATGCCGTTGCCCATGGTGCCGGCGCCAATCACGCCGATGGTCTGGATGTCCATGCAGATGCTCCTTTGTTTGATGCTGCAGCGCAGCAGCTTAACCGCTGGCAGGCCCTCAGTCGCCAGTGCTGCGCAGGCTCAAGCCCCTGGCAACCACAGGCGCGAGCCCCGGTGCTGCGGGTCGACATGGATTTCAAGTGCCAAGCCCAGTTGCAACGCCAACTCCTTTGCCAGCCACGAATCGAGCCCACTGCCGGACTGGGCATGGGGCTGCGCAGGCTCGCTGCTCGCCTCAATGCCAAGCTGGACTGCCATGTCGGCAGCGCTGATCGCATGGGTCACGGTCAGCGACAGGCCTTGGACACCATTGCGCGCGCTCGCCTGAATGGCCAGTTCGACCCGGCTGTGAGCCGGTGAGTCTTTGAGCGCCTGGTTCAGCAAGTGCCACAGCATCGACTCAAGCTTGTGCTTGTCGGTGTGCACGCGCGCGTCCTGAGGGCCCAGCAGATCGATACGGTCCGACGCGACTTGGTTGAGCAAGTCGGCAAGCAGGCCGGTCAAGCTGAAAGACGTGTTGTCGATGCTGACATCGTTTTGCACATTTTCTGCGGCTTGCACGCAATGCTCGATCGTCTCGATCAGGTCGTCGACCGAGCGGCGGATGCTGTGGGTCTGGCTGGCGGCTTCGGTGTCTGGGTTGATACGCCGACCGAGCGATGCGCTGGCCAGTTGAACGCTCGACAGCGGTGCCTTGAGCTCATGCATCAGCATCGTCATGAAGCCCTCCTGCGTCTTGCGCCGCTCAGCCTCTTGCGCCGCCAGGTCGCTCGCCGCGGCAGCATTCGTTGCCGCTGCCTCCAGCAGTCGCCGGCGCTCGCGGCCGACCACCCACAGGATGAGGCCGAAAACCAGCGGTGAGGCCATCAGTCGCCAGGCTGGCAAATTGGGTCCGGCGTCGACCGGTGTCAACACACCGAGCAAGGTCAGGAAGGCGTGCAGCGCGAACAGCAACAAGATGACGATCAGCACCGCGATCGGCCAGACCGCAGGTCTTTGTCGGCGGAACACGCCGATCACCAAGGGGACGAACAAGGTCGCAGCGACTGCGCCTAATGAAATCGCCAACGTCAGCAAGACTTGCCGATCGAGCCAGAAAAACAGCAGCGGCAAGGGCATGAAGGCAAGCGTCAGCGTCAGGCCCAGGGTTCTGCCCCAGCGCGGCATGCCGATGCGGTCAAACACCGCCCAGTAAAAGGCGAAAGCAGCGCAGAGGTGGATCAGGGCCAGGAAATGCGGCACCGCGTTGCTGTTGATCGACCGGCCGATCGCCCCGAAGGTCTGGAGATGCCCGAACCAGATCAGAAAACCGGCGAGCGCCGCCCCGATGTTGACCAGCAACACCAGGTACAGCCCGTCGCGCCGCTGCGCGAACAGCACCAGCAGCACGGCCATCACGGGCAGGATGCTGGCCAGCACGGCACCGAGAAAGATGCTGCGTTGGGCTTGCGCGCTTTGTGCCTGGGCTTCGGTCATCACGTCGACCGACAGCGCCACTGCGCCGCTTGTTCTGACCCGCAGGTAGTGGGTGGCCATGCCTGTTGGTGCGTTGATCAAGGTGGGCTGATGCGGCAAAGGTCGCCAGCCGTCGAGATTGACCGTGTCGTAGCCCTCAGAGCCCTCAGCCTGGGGCGAGTACAGCGTGACCTCGTCCAGCGTTGCCGGGCTGATGTGCAGCACCAGCTTTTGCGCGCCTTCAGGTGATCGAACCACCAGCCTGAGCCACAGCGTTGAATGGCTGTAACCCAGACTGATGGATTTTTCTGCCTTCGAGAAGTTCGACTGTCGAACCTCAGCTAAGCCCATCGCACCGCTGCGGTCCTCGAAATATGCCCGCTCGCTGATCAGGCTTTGCGCTGTCGCGACCAGGGGCCACAGGCTGATGGCCCACAGCAACAGGCAGCGGATCAGGGCATTGCGCATCGCGACGAGATCCTGTGGATGGTTGGGGGCGGCTGGGTGGCGGTTGGGTGGCGCTTGTGTGGCGCATGTATGGCGCTCGTGTGGCGCCTGGGCGGCTCGATCAGCCGTGGCTGAGGTTTGCGGCACCCGAAGACCCATCGAGCATAAGGCAAAAGTGAATAAATTGTGTTCACCGCAGCGCGCCGCGCAGAGTGAGTCTCCACAAAGCGCGGACCACCGATCAGCGAGACAGAGCTGCAGCTGGCTTGCTACATCGTGTGCAATAAAAAGCATGATTCACGCGATTTGACAGTTTATGCTTGTTTACGCTTGATGAAAATTGGCCTGGAATGGCGATGTCGGGCTGATCTCTGGGCCGGTACGCCGGTTTGCCGGGTCGATGCGAGTTTGAATCGTCGAGTCGGATGGTGGTGTGAGGGCGCGCATTTTGTGAGTTATCGGCGATGACCGTCCTCGGTGAGGATGTTGGGTCGGAGCAGAGCTTTAGATGCCTGAGATGCGGCAAGCTCGGGCAGTTCAAGCCGAGTGTGAGGCATATTTTCGAATGAGACAGTGGGTATAAATAGTATATAAAATATATTATTTCAAGCGTCAGCCAAGCGAGAAAAAAAGGAGATAACCATGGTCAGTGTATTGAGTAAGGCCGGTCGTTCGAGATGTCTGGAGGCCATGGTGGCGCTGTGCCGGCGATCCTTTGTCGGGCGCCTGGGTGCCGCATCAATCCACCGAACATAAGGCTCAGCCCTTGTATGCGCATGACGGATGGGGCTTGACATGACGAACGGGACGAGGCCGGGAGCGGCCAGAGATGTATCGCTGCGAGCTGGAGCCAAGGGCACAGAAACATGCGGCCGACCGATTCCATACAGAGCCTCCTCTTCATCGACGATTGTCCGCTTCGGATGGCCGATGGCAGTTGACGGGCACACTCGCCAAAAACGACACCTCACCGGCGAATAGTGGCGGGTTTACACCGGCGCCAACAGGCATGGATGGCGAACTCGAGCTTCATGGGGAAAAGACCCGCCTGCTGGAGTTCGGTCGCCATGCAGCGACCGGACGTAAAGGGCGTGCGCTGGGCAAACCAGAGACCTTCACTTTCCTGGGATTCACGTTCATCTGCGGCAAGTCTCGGGGCGGGGCATTCTTGCTTCACCGCAAAACTCGCC
>JBILYN010000431.1:0-3807 GCA_044377715.1 Aquabacterium sp. | reverse complement strand
AGCCCCTGGATCCACACCATGTTCCGCTGTGTCTCGACGGCGCTGTTGCGCCTGCTGTCCACGCTGAGCTTGGGCTGGGTCTTGGACCCAGCCACGCAGACCCGAACCCAGCGTTGACGCCACCGAGGCCCACCCGATGAGCAAGAAAGTCTATATCCGCAGCTTCGGCTGCCAGATGAACGAATACGACGCCGGCAAGATGGCCGACGTGATGCGCGCAGCCGAAGGCTATGAGCCCACGGCCGACCCCGAGCAAGCCGACCTGATCCTGTTCAACACCTGCTCGGTGCGCGAAAAGGCACAGGAGAAAGTCTTCTCAGACCTGGGCCGGGTCAAGCACCTGAAAGCCAAAGGCGTTTTGATCGGTGTCGGCGGCTGTGTCGCGAGCCAGGAGGGCGCGGCCATCCTCGACCGCGCGCCTTATGTCGACGTTGTGTTCGGACCGCAGACCCTGCACCGGCTGCCGCAGTTGCTCGAGCGCCGCCAGTCGCTGGGTCGGGCACAGGTCGACATCAGCTTCCCCGAGATCGAGAAGTTCGACCACCTGCCGCCGGCCAAGGTCGACGGCGCATCGGCTTTTGTGTCGATCATGGAGGGCTGCTCGAAGTACTGCTCGTACTGCGTCGTGCCCTACACCCGAGGCGAGGAAGTGAGCCGGCCCTTCGAGGACGTGCTGGTCGAGGTCGCCGGACTCGCCGACCAGGGCGTCAAGGAGGTGACGCTGCTGGGCCAGAACGTCAACGCCTACCGCGGCAAGATGGGACAGACCGCCGAGATCGCCGACTTCGCGCTGCTGCTCGAGTATGTCCACGACATCCCCGGCATCGCGCGCATCCGCTACACCACCAGCCACCCCAACGAGTTCACCCAGCGACTGATCGATGCCTACGGCGAACTGCCCAAGCTCGTCAGCCACCTGCACCTGCCGGTGCAGCACGGCTCGGACCGGATCCTGATGGCGATGAAGCGAGGCTATACCGCGATCGAATACAAGAGCACGATCCGCAAGCTGCGCGCGGTGCGGCCGCAGCTCAGCCTGTCGTCGGACTTCATCGTCGGATTCCCAGGCGAAACCGAAGAAGACCATCAAAAAACGCTCAAACTGATCGAGGACGTCGGTTTCGACGCCAGCTTCAGCTTCGTCTTCAGCCCGCGACCCGGCACACCGGCGGCCAACCTGCAAGATGACACACCACAAGCGCTCAAACTCAAGCGGCTACAGCAGTTGCAGGCCCTGCTCGAAGTCAACGTGCAGCGCATCAGCGCGAGCCGGGTGGGCAAGACGCAAACCATCTTGGTCGAAGGCCCCAGCCGCAAGAGCGCCGCCGAGCTGATGGGCCGCACCGAGTGCAACCGCATCGTCAACTTCGACGGTGGGCCGGCCTCGGACCGTTTGGTGGGCCAGATGATTGACCTCGAGATCACCCAGGCGCTGCCGCATTCGCTGCGCGGTGCGGTGATGACCCGCGCGCACGCCGTCGCAAGCTGAGATTCAGCCGAGTCTGCGGTTCCAGGCCCTGGCAGCCTGAAGCTCAGCGGCGCCACCCGCGCCACCACAGTGTCAACGCGGCGACCAGCACCATCGAGGCGTAAGTGGCCATCCGGCCGTCTCGGCCCAGCAAGACCAGACCGGCCACCAGCACCACAGAGCAGCTGCACGCAGTCCAGATCGCCAATCCAAGCCATCGCGCAGCCCGCAGCTCGCGCTGCCACAAGAGCTTGGCCAGCGTCGGCGCGATCAAGCCCATGCCGATGGCCGGGGCGAAGAGGTTGGCCAGGTGCCAGAACGCGTCGACAGAATCCATGAAGGGATGAACGCTGCCGATCAAGGCGGCAGATTTGACCCAGGTCAAGCCAAGCGGGTGACGGGGGCCACACAGCGACTGCTGCAAGGCTGCGAATTCTATAATTCATCCATGAGTGTGTTCACGCTGGGCTTGAACCATATGACCGCGCCGGTTGATCTGCGCGGTCGTTTTGCGTTTGCCCCTGAACAGCTCTCTCCGGCGTTGCGGGGTTTTCGAGAGCGCCTGATGCGCGCATTGCCTGAGGCGGCGCTGCTGTCGACCTGCAACCGCACCGAGCTCTACGTTGCGGCCGAACCGGCCCAGGTCAACGCGCTGATCAGCCCGGCGATCGACTGGCTCGCGACGCAAGGTGGCGTCAGCAGCGAACAGTTGCGGCAGCACACCTATGTGCTCGAGCACCAACACGCAGCGCGCCATGCCTTCCGGGTCGCCTCCGGGCTCGACTCGATGGTGCTGGGCGAGCCGCAGATCCTGGGCCAGATGAAGCAAGCGGTGCGCGAAGCAGATTCCGCCGGCACCTTGGGCACCACCTTGCATCAGCTGTTCCAGCGATCGTTCTCGGTCGCCAAGGATGTGCGCACCTCGACCGAGATTGGCGCGCACTCGATCAGCATGGCGGCGGCGTCGGTGCGGCTGGCCGCGCAGCTGTTCGAAGACCTGCGCGACATCCAGGTGCTGTTTGTCGGCGCCGGCGAAATGATCGAACTGGTGGCGACGCACTTTGCAGCGCGTGCGCCCAAAGGCATGGCGATTGCCAACCGCACCCTAGAACGAGGCGAGAAACTGGCCGGTCGTTTCGGCGGCCAGGCCTTGCGCTTGGCCGACTTGCCGCAACGCCTGCACGAATTCGACGCTGTCATCTCTTGCACCGCGAGCAGCCTGCCGATCATCGGCTTGGGCGCCGTCAAGAGCGCGCTCAAAGCGCGCCGCCATCGGCCGATGTTCATGGTCGACCTGGCGGTGCCGCGCGACATCGAACCCGAAGTCGGCAGCCTGTCCGACATCTACCTCTACACCGTTGACGACCTCGCTGCCGTGGTGCAGTCGGCGGGCGAAAAGCGCCAGGCCGCAGTGGCCCAGGCCGAAGCGATCATCGACGCCGGGGTGCAGAGCTTTGCCCATTGGCTGAACCAGCGCGCCACCGTGCCGCTGATCCAAGCGCTGCAGGCCCAGGCCAACGACTGGCGCGCGACCGAGATCGCCCGCGCCCGCAAGTTGCTGGCCAAAGGGGCAGACATCGACAGCGTTCTCGAGACCCTGTCGCGCGGCCTGACGCAAAAACTGCTACACGGCACCTTGGCCGAGTTGCATGCCAGCGACGGCGAAGCCCGGGTGCAGATGGCGCAGACGGTTTCGCGACTCTTCCTGCGCCAGGCACCGCGCAACCCAGCGGCGGGCGACGCCAGCTAGCTGCATTGCTGGCACGCCCTCGACTCTAGCGTCGGGCGTGCCAGACTCGCGCCCATGAAAGATTCCCTTCGACTTCAATTGCAACGCTTGGCCATGCGCTTGGCCGAGCTCGACGAGCATCTCAGCGACCCCAAGCTGGGTCAGGATATCGCGCGCTACCGCGCGGTGGCACGCGAACAGTCCGAGGCTGCGGCGCTGGTGCAGCGCTTGCGGACCTACGAGCGGCGTGAAGCCGATCTTGCCGCTGCGCGCGACCTGCTGGCCGAGTCCGGCGACGACGCCGAAATCGCCGAGATGGCGCGCGAGGAGATCGTCGCCGCACAGCAAGACCTGTCCGACGAACTGACAGCACTGCAGACTGCACTGCTGCCGCACGACCCCGACGATGAACGCAACGCATTCATGGAGATCCGCGCCGGCGCCGGTGGCGACGAGTCGGCCTTGTTCGCCGCCGATCTGGTGCGCATGTACCTGCGCTATTTCGAGCGCTGCGGTTGGCGCACCGAGGTGATGAGCGAGTCGACCTCCGACTTGGGCGGCTACAAGGAACTGGTGCTGCGGATCGAAGGGCGGGACGTCTACGGCGCGC
>JBILYN010000430.1:0-3810 GCA_044377715.1 Aquabacterium sp. | reverse complement strand
GCAGGCCGTGAGCGTGCCGGCCGGTCGCATCTACACCGTGGCCGACATCGCCACCGACCCGCATTTCCTGGCGCGCGGCATGATCCAGACCGTGACCAGTGCCGAAGGCCTGACGCTGACGGTGCCCGGCATCGTCCCGAAGCTCAGCGCCACGCCAGGAGCGATCCGCAGCCCGGCGCCAACGCTGGGCCAGCACCAAGCACTGGTGTTGGGGACATTGCCAAGCGCTTGCTCGGACGTTCACCGCGGACAAGGCTGCCTGCAAAGGCAGATGGCCCGCGATTTCGAGGCATGGCCCGGCGCGGCAAGCGCACCGCAGAACACCTGAGCACCGACAAAGCCACTTGCCCGGGGCGGCATCGGGGTTGGGTCAGCGAATTCCTGGGGCCGATGTCGATTCACCGCCCACCCGTGCGGACCGTGCCGCGCCTCGACGCGTCAAGAAACAACCCGGTCGCTGATGTCGGTCCCAGATGCTGCACACCGGACGAGATTCGGGCGGCATTGCGTGAAGAGTTGGCGGAGAGGGTAGCCACGGGCGGTCCGCGCGCCAGTCAAATGCCAGGAACGGCGAATCCTCGACCGCTCAGGCACCATGCAACCCAAGTTCTGGGCCCACAGCCACCCTGACGACCCGGCCAAGCAAGCGGCCCATGGCCTGGTCGATCACCTGCAGCAGGTGGCGGCATTGGCGGCGCGGTTCGCACAAGACTGGGGTGCGGAATTTGCAAGTCTGGCGGGCCAGTGGCATGACCTGGGCAAGTACCGCCCGGGTTTTCAGCGCTACATCCGCCAGGTGGCCGACGCCCACATCGAAGGCCGGCTGCCGCAAGGCAGCGAGAAGTCGCATTCCGCCGCCGGTGCGCTGCACGCCTTGCGGGTTTTTGAGCAAGCCCACGGCCCCGAGGCGGCGCGCCTGGCCCGCGTGCTGGCCTATGTGATCGCCGGCCACCACGCCGGCTTGGCCGACTGGACCGGCAGCCTGGACGCCCGCCTGCTGGGCACCGGCGCCGCACTGAGCGAAAGAGAATACGCCGAGGCCCTGGAACATGCCCAGGCCGACAGGCCCGCGCTGCTGGCGCTGCCCGCCGGCTTTGATTTGCGCGCGGCGGCACAAGCCATTCCCGGCGTACGCGACAGCGTTCGATATCCGCTGGCCTGGTCACTGTGGGTGCGCATGTTGTTTTCGGCGCTGGTGGACGCTGATTTCCTCGACACCGAGGCCTACATGGACGGCAAGAAATCCAGCGCGCGCACCGGCCATGCCAGTCTGGGCCAGTACCAACAGCAGTTGGACGACTTCCTGGCCCGCAAGACGGCCGAGGTGGCGGCCAGCGGCCGGTCCGACGACCCGGTGATGCGCGCCCGCGCCGAGGTGCTGCAACAGTGCCGCGACAAGGCCATCGAGGGCCCCGGTGTGTTCTCGCTCACCGTGCCCACCGGTGGTGGCAAGACCTTGTCGTCGCTGGCTTTTGCGCTGCGGCATGCCACCCAGCACGGCCGGCGGCGCATCATCTACGCCATCCCCTACACCAGCATCATCGAGCAGACCGCAGAGGTGTTTGCGCAGATTTTCGGCAAGGGCGCAGTGGTCGAACACCGCAGCCAGGCCGACAACATCGAACGCCAAGAGACCAGCCGCAGCCGCCTGGCCTGTGAAAACTGGGACGCGCCGCTGATCGTCACCACCAACGTGCAGTTGTTCGAGTCGCTGTTTGCGGCGCGCACCTCACGCTGCCGCAAGCTACACCGCCTGACCGGCAGCGTGATCGTGCTCGACGAGGCCCAGTTGCTGCCACCGGAGTTTTTGCAGCCCATCCTCGACGCATTGAACCTGCTGGTGCTGCACTACGGCGTCACCGTGCTGCTGTGCACCGCCACCCAGCCGGCACTGGCCGAGTTGACGCGCTTCGATCCGCGCCAAGGCCTGCGCGGCCTGCCGCCGCCGCGCCGCATCATCGACGACGAAGCGGCACTGTTTGCCCGCCTGGCGCGGGTGGTCATCGAGTGGCCGACGGATCTGCAGACCCCCCTGCCCACGCCCGACTTGATCGACCGCCTGGCATCGCACGACAGCGTGCTGGTCATCGTCAACACCCGCAAGGACGCGGCAGAGATCGTGGCCGCGCTCGACCAGCGCACCGGCGACAGCAGCCTGCATTTGTCGGCTGCGATGTGCGGCCAGCACCGCGCGGATGTGATTCGGCAACTGCGCGATCGGCTGGCCGCACGCCACGCCCGCCACGATGAGCGACCGTTGCGGGTGGTCAGCACCCAGTTGGTGGAAGCGGGTGTGGACATCGATTTCCCGGTGGTGTTTCGGGCGCTGGCCGGGCTCGACTCCATCGCCCAGGCGGCCGGCCGCTGCAACCGCGAGGGTTTGCTGGCCCAGGGCCAGGTCTGCGTTTTTGTGCGGGCCTTGCCACGCATGCTGCACGCGCTGCGCGCCGGTGCCGATGCCACGCGCAGCACGCTGGCGGCGGGCTTGGCCGACCGGCTGAGCCCGGCTGCCTTCGCGCGCTACTTTCCGCTGTATTACGGCGGTTTTGCCAGCCTGGACAAACACGGCATCGTCGACTTGCTGCGCGGCAACCGCGACATGGTGATGGAGTTCCGCACTTCGGCTGACCGCTTCCGCCTGGTCGACGACCAGCAACAGGCCAGCGTAATCGTGCCTTACGAGAGTGCCAGCCCTGACGCCACCCGGATCGAGCCGCTGATCGCACGGTTGCGACAAGGCAAAGCCGAGCGCTGGATCTTGCGCAAGTTGCAGCGCTACAGCGTCACGGTGCGGCAAGCCACGGTGACGCTGTGGCAGGCGCGCAGCGACGTGGAAGAGTTGCTGCCCGGGATGTACCTGCTGACCGATGACCAGCGCTACGACGCCCGGCTGGGTGTGCTGCCCGAGGGCCAGATGCTGGATGCGGCGGGCTTGGTGGCTTGATGATCAGAAAAGGATTTCACCGATGAAAAAGCGCTATTGCCTGGAGATGGCCGGCGACTACGCCTGCTTCACCCGGCCCGAGATGAAGGTCGAGCGGGTGTCGTACGACGTGATCACGCCGTCGGCGGCGCGCGCCGTGTTCGAGGCCATCCTGTGGAAGCCGGCGATCCGCTGGCACATCCGGCGCATCGAGGTGCTGCGGCCTGTGCGCTGGATGAACCTGCGGCGCAACGAGGTCGCCTCCGTGGTCTCGACCCGCAATGTGCAGCAGGCGATGGCCGCCGGTGCCGGCGCCAGGGCTGGCGATCTGGGCATCCTGGTGGAGGACGACCGCCAACAGCGCGCCGCGCTGCTGCTGCGCGATGTGGCCTACCGGGTGCATGCCGATCTGGAGGTGCTGGACGGCCAGCCCGACCGACAGCCGCCGCAAAAGTTCTTCAGCATGTTCGAGCGCCGAGCCGCAGGCGGCCAATGCGTCAACCAGCCCTACCTGGGCTGCCGGGAATTCGATGCCCGGGTGCGGCTGGTCACCGATCCTGAAACCGAGCCCGCGCCGATTGCCGAGACCCGCGATCTGGGCTGGATGCTGCATGACCTGGACTTCAGCCATCCGTCCGATCCGCAACCGGTGTTTTTCAGAGCGCAGATGACGGCCAGGTGCGCGGCCCGGTGCAGATGACCTTTGCCCGTTCGATCGACCCGGTCGTGGCGAGCGAGCACTCGATCACCCGCATGGCGATGGCCACCGAAAAAGAGGCGCAAGCCCAGGACGGCGACAACCGCACCATGGGCCGCAAGCACACCGTGCCCTACGGCTTGTACCGCTCGCACGGCTTTGTCTCGTCGTTTCTGGCGCGGCAGACCGG
>JBILYN010000171.1:0-9873 GCA_044377715.1 Aquabacterium sp. | reverse complement strand
ACAGCGGTTCGCCCGATGGGCCATGGCGACTGGCGCGGGCTCAGCGCCTGGCCAGTGCTGGCCCTGCCGTGGTCGACACCGACCGCGCTGCCTGACTAGGGCCCGGCATGTTGCCCAGCCGCGATGGCGTCGGCCCGAGCTGGGTTGGCCTGACGCCAGGCCCCTGGCCGCGCTTGATCGACTTCCTGCAAGCTCGCTTTCCGGCGGTCAGCGAGGCGCAGTGGACAGCGCGCATCGAGCGCGGCGACGTGCTTGACGAGCAGGGCCGTCGGGTGAGCGCTGGTCAGGCTTACCGGCCGCACGGCAAGCTCTGCTATTACCGCAGCCGGCCACCCGAAGCGCGGGTCGCTGGCGATGAGGTGGTGTTGTTCGAGGACGAGTTGCTGGTGGTCGCTGACAAGCCGCATTTCCTGCCGGTCACGCCGGCCGGGCGCTACCTGCAGGAAACCCTGCTGGTGCGCTTGCGGCGCAGGTTGAGGCTCGACAGCCTGGTGCCGCTGCACCGCATCGACCGCGAGACCGCCGGTCTGGTGCTGTTTGCCAAGCAAGCGGCCACGCGCAAGGCATACCACGCGCTGTTTGCGCAGCGAAGCGTTGCCAAGACTTACCAGGCGATCGCGGCCTGGCAGCCTCAGCGCGTTTTCCCGCTGACCCGCGCCAGCGTGATGCAAGCGGGCAGCCTGTTCATGCAGATGTGCGAACAAGACGGGCCGGACCTTGGCGCGGCCATGCCCAACGCAGTGACCACTGTTTGCTGGCTCGAAACCCGGGCGCCATGGGCACGTTACGAGCTGCGCCCGCTGACAGGCCAGCGCCACCAACTGCGCGTGCACATGGCCGCGCTGGGCATGCCCATCCTGGGTGACCGGATTTACCCGACGCTGGCCGCCGAGGGCACTGACGACGCTGCCAACCCGCTGCGCTTGCTGGCCCAACAGATCGAATTTCTCGACCCCGTCACGGGCCAGGTTCGGCGCTTCGAAAGCCAGCGACGGCTGGACTTTCCGCTGCCGGCTGACCCGGTCTGAGCGCCCCAAGGCCGGCCGAAGCCGGCCGCCCCCCGTGGGGATCAAGCCGCAAAGCCACATTTGCTTGAGAGCGCGATCAGGCCGCGGCGCTGCAGGTCACGCCGTCACCCACACGCAGCCAGCCGCCTTGCAAGACGCGCGCCGTGACCCCGCCGTGGCCACGCATTGCGTTGTAGCCACCGCGCCCCAGCAGCGTCTCCATCTTCGAGCAAGGCTCGCAAGGCCCGGTGATCTCCAGCAGCACTTCACCCAGGCGCAGCAGCATCGGCGTGTCCTTGAACAAGCTGCGTGCAGCCAGCAGGTTCAGCCCCGACACCACCAGGTTGCGCCGCAGCATCAGCGGGCTGATCGAGGCGTGGCCGGCGAGCGCGGCGATCACGGCCAGATGCTCGGCCTGCAGCAGCGTGACCTGGCGCTTGCCGCCTGCCGCGCGAGGACCTGCTGCGCCGCTTGTCGAAGGCTTCACCGCGCGGTCGCCGACCAGGCCTTGGCCAGCCAGCGCCTCGGCCGCCTCAACCGGGCGCATCGCCGCATCGCGTGCCGGGCGCAGCAAAATGGCGTCAAGCCGGCCTTGGCTGGCGAACTGGCGCACCAGTTGGCGCAGACCTGCGGGGTTTTCGGTAGCGGGTGCAGAGTTCATAGGCCAGGGTGAATCAAGGTTTCATGGGTGAGGGTGCTGACAGTCCGTGGCCATGCCATGCCAAAACGTCTTGAGCGCTATATGGTGCTAACGAACAAAATACAGGTTCAAACGACAGCAGCTTGTCAGGTCGACCGCAGGGCTGTGAGTGAGCGCTCCCGCTCAAAGGTCGACGCACAAGATCGTGACATCGTCGCGCCTGACCTGTGCGCCTTGCCATTCGCCAACAGAATGCACCAATGCTTGCACCACCTCAGCGGCGCTGCTGGCTACGCTGTTCGAGAAGACCTCTTGCATTCTCTTGTAACCGTAGGCCCGTGGGTTCTGTGGCCCCCCGATCTGGTCGGTCACGCCATCGGTCACGAACAGCAAACGGTCGCCAGCGTCGTAGCTTAAGTCACAGCCGCTGGGGTTCATAGCTGTTGCCACGGGTTGACGATTTGGTGGCTTCGCTGATGAGTTCAGTGAAATTTGAAAGGAATGCAGCCATTGCCGCCCGCAGTGCCAGGCCATCCAACGCATCGCGAATCGCGCCGGTGAAGGGAGCCATCGCGAGGTACGCCGGCGATTCATTGAATGCTGATTCAGACTCGTTGGCAGCCGCCTCGGGTGCCGCATCACCGAACATGAATAAGCCGCTAGACGACGTGAATCTCCAGCTCTCGAAGCCGAGCCAAAAGATGGCTGTGGCGCCAAATCGGTCGTAGATGGCACTGTGCACCAATCTGCGCAGCGTGCCAGGGTAATAGGCTTGAGGGTCCAGGCTGGTGATGCCCTGTGCCATCAACACCGATTCACCCAAGGCCCTGAATTCAGGCAGAGTCGCCACCGCCGAGGCAATGTAGAAGCCCTTCATTTCAACCCCGGTCGTCGCTGACGTGGGCTCGGCCGGTGAGGCATCCGCTGGGTTGAAGGCTTGTTGACTCATCGCGATGGATCCATTCAGCAATTCACTTGGCCCGGGGCGCAGCCCGTCAAGCCTGGTTCGACCACAGACGGGTGGTGTAGCCGCCCTGCACCGACTCGTCGATCGCCGCAGCCATTTCAGGGCCGGCAGCGAGTCCTTCCGAGATGATCTTGCCGAACGAGACGCGCTGCGCTTTCGCCCAGGTCTTGGCATCCCACAGTCCGGCGCGAAGGACAGATCGGGCGCAATGAAAGTAGCAGCGCTCCACCTGCACTCGCAGCGCCAGCAAGGCCGGACGCCCGGCCGAGCCTAACGCTGCCAGCAGGTCCGCATCGTCGTGGATCGAGGCGGTGCCGGTGATTCGAATCGTTTCTCCGGTGCCCGGCCGAAACGCGATCAGGCCGATGCGCCCGTTCGCCAAGATGTTCTGCAGGCCGAAGGCGAGATTGTTGCCAGCGCGCTCGGGCAGCAGCAGCGTGCGATCGTCCTCCAACCGGATGAAACCTGGCTCGTCGCCTTTTGGCGATGCCTCGACCGTGCCGTCGGGGCCGACGGTGCTGATCACCGCAAAGGGGCTGACACGCAAGAACTCTGCACCTTGCGCATCAACTCTGGGCAATATCTTCGCCAAGGTGGTGGGGCGTGCTGGGCCGAGACGCTCGCGCAAGGCCTCTACAGTTTCGATTCGGGACATCGCTTGCGCTCCAGTGGATACCTTGGATGGGATGGTGGTGCACCGCGCGAATGGTTTCCCGGTCCGGTCGCGGGTGATCAGGTCCTGAGCTGCCGGCGGTGACTAGACCTCGTTTGACCAGCGCGTGGGTTTCGCTGCCGGACGAACGGCGAGCCCAAGCGCATCATGTCAGTTATCGTTGTCCAGGTTCAGGTGAATACCCGCTCCACCATGGCTGCAGCGGTCGGTGTCACCGCGAACCGCCTCAGCGCGATGCCCGGTGGCTGGCCGTGGTTCTGGAATGGGCTTGCAGGGATACTGCGGGTTGTGACAAGTTTGCCAGCCGGCCGCCTTGCGACACCCCTGCCAAAGCGCTGATGCCCAACAACCCGCCTGCTGCCCCGATCCCGCGCCGAGCCATCCTGCTGCTGGGCTTGCTGACGCTGTTGTGGGGCACCAACTGGCCGCTGTTTCCCTATGCGGTGCGCGAGATCTCGGTCTGGACCTTTCGTGCGGTAGCGGTGTTGGGCGCCGGGCTGACCTTGCTCGTCGTGGCCCGCTTGCGCGGGCAGTCGCTGTTATTGCCTAGGCGCCATTGGGCCACGGTGGTGGTGGCGACGATGTTCTATCTGGTGGTGTGGAACATCGCAAGCACTTATTCGGCCGTGATGATCCCCTCGGGCCAGGCGGCGGTGCTGGGTTTCACGATGCCGTTGTGGGCAGCGCTGTTCGGCTGGGCCGTCGGTGGCGAGCGCATGCGCGCTCGCATGCTGCTGGCGCTGGCGCTGGGCGCGCTCGCGGTGGGTTTGTTGATGTGGCGCAGTCTGGGTGTCTACGCACAGGCCCCGCTGGGCGTGGCGCTGGGGCTGCTGGCCGGCATGGGCTGGGCGGTGGGCACGATGATCTTGAAGCGCAAGGGTGGCGTGCCGGTGTCGGCCTTGGTGCTCACTGGCTGGCAGCTGATGATCACTGCTGTGCCCATCTGCATCGGCGCGCTGTGGCTCGGTGACGGGCATTGGTTCGTGCCGACGGCGTCTAGCGTTGCGGTCATCGTCTACATCACGCTCGTGCCTATGGCCATCGGCAACGTCGCCTGGTTCACGATCGTCGGTCTGTTGCCGACCACCGTGGCAGGCTTGGCGTCCATCCTGGTGCCGGTGGTAGCGATGATCTCCGGTGCGTTGATCAACGGCGAGCCGCTGGGTCTGGTGCAGTGGACGGCGATGGCTTGCTGCGCTGCGGCGCTGCGGCTCGCGCTGGTGCCAACGAAGGCTGCCGCCCTGGCCCGCGACGAGGGCTGACCCGGCAGTCGCGCAGGCGGCTGCGCCGGACCGCTGTCGCTGCGACACTGGGTCATGCCTGTTGAACCGACGCTTGTTCCCGAACTCCGCGCCGCTGCGCTGCAGCCCCCATCGCACCAGCAACTCGCGCTGGTCGCCGGCCTCGTGGTGGTGGCCATCTGGGGTGCGAACTTCGCGCTCCAGAAGTTCCTGTTCGCAGCCTTGCCACCGGGCGCGTTTCTGATGATGCGCTACCTGCTGATGCCGGCCGTCGCGGCGCTGCTGTTGCTCTACCTCAACGATTGGCGTTGGCCGCAGCTGCCGCGCGAGGACAAGATCAAGCTCGCCGGGCTGGGTGTGATGGCCCACACGCTGCACGTGGGCATGGTCACCTACGGCATCCACTGGTCGACCGCCTTCTCGAGCGCGCTGATCATGGCCTGCTCGCCGGTGTTCACGCTGCTGATCCTGCATTGGGCCGGTCTGGAGAAACTGTCGCGCGGCCAGGTCGCAGGCGTGGCACTGGCTTTTGTCGGGGTGCTGATATTTCTGTCGGACAAGCTGCTGGGTCGCCAATGGGCGGCCACCGGCGGTGACCTGATGATGCTGACCTCGGCCGCGATGTTCTCGTACTACACGGTGATGAGCAAGCCGCTGATCCAGCGCCACGGCGGCGTTGCGGTGATGGCTTACGCGACGATGGCGGGCAGCCCGCTGCTGGTGCTGATGGGGCTGCCGGTGGCCTGGGGTGCCGACTGGGGGCTGATGACGCCGCTGCACTGGGCCTTGATGCTGTGGGCCACGCTGGTGTCGTCCTTTGCCGGCTGGCTGGTCTGGGGCTGGGTCAACACGCAGCGCGGCATCGGCCGCACCGCGCCGCTGCAATACCTGATGCCGCTGGTGGCGGGTGTGTTTGCCTGGTGGGCCACGGGCGAGCGCTTCTCTGCTGCCAAGATCGGTGGCGCAGCGCTGACGCTGGCCGGCGTGGCCTGGGCCCAGTTTGCCGCCCGGGACGCTGGAAATCCGGTGCGTGAGGCGCCGGCCCAGATGGATTGAACCGGGCTGCGCCGAACTCGGTGGCGCAGCCCGATCGCCCAGCCAGGATCACTCGGGCTGGAAGCCTGCAGCCTTCATCGACGCCGCGAACGACACCAGGTCTCGCGATTGCCGGGTTGCGAACTCGGCTGGCGTGGAGGTCTGGACTTCCAGGCCCAGGCCGACCAGCCGCTGCCGCATCTCGGGCAATTCCAGCACCGTGCGCAACTCCTTGTTCCAGGCGTTGATCATCCCGGCGCTCATCTTGGCTGACGCGTAAAAGCCGTAGAAGCCTTCGCTGGCGAGTTTCGGGTAGCCGAGCTCAGAGATGGTGGGCAGGTCGGGTGCCCCAGTGGCGCGCTTGGGCGACGAGATCGCGATGATGCGCAGCTTTTCGCCACGGTGATGGGTCAGGAAGTCCGTGAGGCCGCCACAGCCGGCTGGCGCGTGCCCAGCCGACAGATCGGCGATCAGCGGCGCCGCGCCCTTGTAGGCCACCGGCTCGATCGGGATGCCGATCGCCTGGCCGAGTTCAACGCCGAAGAAATGGGTCGAGCTGCCCATCGCCGTGGATCCGAAGCTCGCTTTGCGTGGGTTCTTTTTCAGCCAGTCGATGTACTCGGGCAGGTTGCGAACGCCGATGGTCGGCGACACGACGAACACCGTCGAGACCGTGCCTGCCAGCGTGATGGTGGCCAGATCTTTTTCCAGGTCGTAAGGCAGCACCTTCTTCGTGACGGTCTGCGCCACGGTTGCCGCACTCGGTGCGTACATGATCACCGTGCCGTCGGCCGGCGCGTTGCGCAGCGTGTCGCAGGCCAGCGTGCCGCTGGCGCCGGCGCGGTTCTCGACGATGACGTTGGCGCCGATCCGCTCCTTGAGCTTGTCGGCAAGGATCCGCCCCATCACATCGGTGCCGCCGCCGGCCGGGTAGCCGACCAGCATCCGGATCGTGCCGGTGGGCAGCGACTGGGCCTGTGCAGCACTGCCCAGCGTCGCTGCAGCAGCAGCACCGCCTGCCAGGTAGAGCGCCTTGCGGCGCGATGGGTCAAAGTTCATGAAACACTCCTTTTGTGGGTTATCAAATTAAAAAGCGGAATGGCCGGCAATCCCGGCCGCGTGCTATTCGGGCTCGACCCCGGCCGCTTTCATCGAGGCGGTCATGTAGGTGATGAGCTGGGACTGGCGCTCAAACATCTCGGTCGGTGTCGACGTCAACACCTCCATGCCGACGGTGGTCAAGCGCTGGCGCATCTCGGGCGTTTCAAGCACGGCCCGAAGCTCTTTGTTCCACAGCGCAACCAGGCCAGGGCTCATCTTGGATGGGCCGTAAAAGCCGTAGAAACCCTCGTAGCTGAGCTTGGGGTAGCCCAGCTCGGCGATCGTCGGCAGTTCGGGTGCCGCGCTCGGACGCTTGGGCGCCGAGACGGCGAGGATGCGCAGTTTGTCGGCGCGGTGGTGGGTGAGGAAGTCTGTCACGCCGCCGCAGCCCGCCGGCGCATGGCCGGCCGACAAGTCGGCGATCAGCGGGCCCGCGCCCTTGTAGGCCACCGGCTCCAGCGGCGTGCCGATGGCCTGCCCGAGCAGCACGCCGAAGAAATGCGTCATGCTGCCCATCGCGGTGGTGCCGAAGTTCTGCCGGCGCGGATTCTTCTTGAGCCATTCGATGTACTCGGGCAGCGTGCGAACACCGATCGTCGACGAGGTCACAAAGGCGACTGACACCGTGCCGGCCAGGCCCAGTGGGACGAGGTCTTTCTCAACGTCGTAGGGCAGTTGCTTGCGGGTGACTCGCTGGGCCACCGTGGTCGCGCTGGTGCCGTACATCAGCACCGAGCCGTCGGCCGGCCCGTTCTTGAGCAGCTCACAGGCCAGGTTGCCGCTGGCGCCCGGGCGGTTGTCGATGATGATGTTGGCGCCGGTGCGCTCTTTGAGCTTCTCGGCGATGATCCTGGCCATCACATCGGATCCGCCGCCAGCCGGAAAGCCGACCAGGATACGGATCGTGCCCGAGGGCAGCGACTGCGCGAGGCTGGGCTGGGCAGCTGCCGCCAGTGCGCCGCCGCCGATGATCAGCGCTTTTCTCCTGTCAAGATCTAGGTTCATTGGATGACTCCTGTGGGTTGAAATTCTGACGTCGGTTTGCAGCATCTGTCTGCTGCCAAATGCCGATCATGAATACATGGTACAACCATTGGGATGGAGACGAGCCGCCCGCCCGACTGACTCGGTGGGTAACAGCAGACGACAAGCACAGGGGTTGATGTGAACCAGACAGTCAGACAGGATGAGACGAACGCTTCGCCAAGCGCCAAGGGCTCTGAAGGACCTGAAAGCCCGCCACAGGCCGGACGTGGCAGACCGTTGATTCGGTCCCAGGCTGACTTTGCGGCGGGCTTGTTTTTGTTGGCCTGTGGCTTGGTTGGCTGGTGGTTTGGGCAGCCGCTGAAAGTTGGCACCGCGTTCCGCATGGGCCCGGGCTACACGCCGCAGATGCTGTCGGGGATTCTGTGCCTGTTCGGCGTCGCGTTGCTGGTCATCGGCTTGGTCCGCAAAGGCCCGCCGCTGGCGGCATGGCGCCTCAAGCCGATCTTGCTGGTCGTGGGCGCGCTGGTCGTTTTTGCGATGACCATCGAGCGCACCGGCTTGTTGATTTCGTCGGTGCTGGCGGTGGGGATGGCCGGCCTGGCGTCGCCGCAACAGCGGTTTCGCGACACCGCGCTGCTGGCGCTGGGCATGGCGATCGCCGCTTGCTTGCTGTTCCCATTTGCCCTGCAACTGCCACTGCGCATCCTGCCATGACTGAATTCGATCTGATTGCCAACCTGTCGATGGGTTTCGGCGTCGCGCTGACTTGGCAGAACCTGATGTACTGCCTGATCGGTGCGTTGCTCGGCACGCTGATCGGTGTGCTGCCCGGGATCGGCCCGGTCACGACGATCGCGATGCTGTTGCCGATCACCTTTCAGCTGCCGCCGATCAGCTCGCTGATCATGCTGGCGGGCATTTACTACGGTTGCCAGTATGGCGGCTCGACCACCGCGATCTTGGTCAACCTGCCCGGCGAGGCCTCGTCGATCGTCACCACGCTCGACGGCTACCAGATGGCGCGCCAAGGTCGCGCTGGCGAGGCCTTGGCGGTCGCGGCGATCGGCTCGTTTGTCGCAGGCTGCTTTGGCACGCTGCTGATCGCGGCGGCGGGCCCGCCGCTGGCTGGCATGGCGCAGAAATTCGGCCCTGCCGAATACTTTTCGCTGATGGTGCTGGGACTGGTCGCATCGGTCGTGATGGCCCATGGCTCGGTGTTGAAGTCTTTCGCGATGATTTTTCTCGGCGTCTTCCTGGGATTGATCGGCACTGACGTCGACACCGGCGCGATGCGCTACACCTTTGGCGTCGGCGAACTCGCTGACGGCATCAGCTTCGTGTCGCTGGCGATGGGCTTGTTCGGCATTGCCGAGATCTTGCGCAACCTCGAAGGTCCTGAGGTTGACCGCTCGCTGCTGAGTAACAAGGTCACCGGCTTGTGGCCGACGAGCAGCGTGCTGCGCGAAGCTTGGCCTGCGTTGCTGCGAGGCACTGCGCTGGGCTCGGTGCTGGGCTTGCTGCCTGGCGGTGGTGCGGTGCTGGCGTCGTTCGCGGCCTACACGGTCGAGAAAAAGCTTGCCCGCGACCCCTCGCGCTTTGGCAAGGGCGCGATCGAAGGCGTGGCTGGGCCTGAGTCGGCCAACAATGCCGCCGCACAGACATCGTTCATCCCGATGCTGACGCTGGGTATCCCGTCCAACGCGGTGATGGCCTTGATGGTCGGGGCGATGATCATCCAAGGTATCGAGCCCGGGCCCGAGGTGATGACCAAGCGGCCCGACCTGTTCTGGGGCATGGTCGCGAGCATGTGGGTCGGCAACCTGATGCTGGTGGTGATCAACCTGCCGATGATCGGCATGTGGGTGTCGCTGCTGAAAGTGCCTTACCGCTTGATGTTTCCAGCCATCGTGCTGTTCTGCTGCATCGGCGTGTTCACGCTGAGCAACTCGAGCTTCGAGGTCTATCTGGCCGCGGCATTCGGGCTGATGGGTTACGGCCTGTCCAAGCTTGGGTTCGAACCCACGCCCTTGCTGCTGGGCTTTGTGCTGGGACCTTTGATGGAAGAAAACCTGCGCCGTGCGATGCGCTATGCGCAAGGTGATCCGATGGTGTTTATCGAACGCCCGCTCAGCGCTGTGCTGCTCGCGATCGGGGTGTTGCTGCTCGTGGTGGTGCTGTTGCCGACCATCCGAGCCAAGCGCGAGGACGTGTTCGCCGAATGA
>JBILYN010000429.1:0-3813 GCA_044377715.1 Aquabacterium sp. | reverse complement strand
GTGACGAGCAACTCGTCGGCGCCGTCCACCACATGGGCATTGGTCATCACATAGCCATCGGCGCTCAGGATGAAGCCCGAGCCCACGCCGCGCTGCTGGGGTTCTTCTTCACCACCGCCGCGAGGCGGCGCACCCTTGCCGCCGGGCAAGGGGATGCCGAAGCGCTTGAAGAACTCCTCCATGTTGGGGTCGATACCGCTGCCAGCAGCGGCGTTGTTGCGGCCGCCGCGCTCTAGCGTGCGGATGTTGACCACCGAAGGGCCGACTTTTTCGACCAGTTCGGTGAAATCGGGCAGTTCGCCCCGGCCTGGCGCTGCGCCGGCCTGTGGCGCCAAGCTGCAGACCAGCGCCATGGCCATCGCCGCGCGCAGCAGCAGCCGACGACCCGCATGCGGCGGGTAAGTCAACACAATATTTCTTTCGGACATCGAATTACCTCATCTTGAAACTGAAACAAGCGCCTCCCAAGCCAAGCCCCCGGGAATGGCCCACGTTGGGAGTTTCTACCCAATTTCAACGCCTGCGTTCGAACATGGCGTCGAACTGCTGAACCGTGGCCATCGGTACTTCACCCACCACGGTGAACCACCAGTCACCATGGCGGTTCATCAGCGTGTGGGTCGCGCCAAGGCCGGTGGCCAGGGGCTGTTTGTGGCGTTGCGCATCGTAGCGCTCGATGAACACCGAGACATGCGTCAGGCCATCGGAAAACACCGACTGCAACACTGGCACGCCGGTATCGGCCAGCGGCCGCTTGGTGCAACTCACCAGACCGAAGCCCGGTACCGGCCGAACCAGCTGCCAGCCTTCGGTTTCGACCTGCGCCCGCTCGGTCCGTGGCCTCAGCACCCGGTAGCCCGCCAGCCGTTTCATCGGCCCCAGCACGGCCTCGGCCGAGGGCTTGCCGCCGATCTGCAGATCGGTGAAGACGGAAGACTCCAGCACCTCGCCGCCCGGCCCCAGCACATCGTTGCGCAGCAGCAGGCCAGTGTGGTGATCGGCCCACAAACGCTGGGCATAGCGATGGTGATCCTTGGGTTTGAGCATCAACACATCGGCGGAGTGACCGGCCACCCGGTCCGACTCGAGCACATGCATTTCGTAGTTCTCGAGCGCCCGCGGCTCGGCCGATGCCGGCAAGGCCGGAAACTCGGCCACTGGTTCGCGTTGCTCCCATCGTGCCAGCCGGCTGTTAGGCCACAGCGTGAGCATCTCCTCGTTGTGGCGGTACTGCAAGCGGGGCTGCCCGTCCAGCGTTTCAATGCGGTCGTAGTGATCGCGGCCGTCACCAATGTGCAGCAGCCTGGTGCTGGACAACACACCGCCGGCACTGAACATCAGCGTGCCCTGGTAGTTGCGCATGACCGCAGCCTGCTGAATTCGGCCCAACACATTGGCCGGTGTTTGGGCCAGAACCAGCGGCGAGACGCACAGCAGCGCCAACCCTGCTCCCAGCCGGCGCCGCGATAGAAAGCTCAGCGCGATCACCGGATGTCGGACACGATGTGCACGCGGTATTGCGAACCACCCACGGCCACCACGCCGTTGGCGAGCGTGCGGTGGGCTTCCAGGTAGCGGTCCAGGCCCGCATTGCGCACCAGTTCGCCGGCAGCAGGTGCTCTTTGAACGAGCTGTGGTCGATCGGCCTGGCGGCCCGGATCGATGGCACGGTAAACCGCCCAGCAGCCAGCCCCCGCGACCAAGCATGCCGCCATGGCGCCCGGCACCAGCCACCGGCCTGCCGATCGACCGGCCGATCGATCTGCAACCGGCTGACTCGGCTTGATCGGAACAGGTTCCCGGGTCAGACGGCCGCGCAGCGCCTGCAGGAACACCTCGTCATGGGCGGGCGCCGCAGCCAAGTCCTCGGACCGAAGCACATCGCCAATCAGATGGTAAGCATGCCAAGCCTCACGCGCCCCGGCATCCTGGCGCCAGATCGCCAGCATCTGGTCGGTGTCGTCCAGCCCGAGTTCATCGTCCATCGACGACGACAACAAGTCCAGTCGGCTCGAATCGTTCGAAAATTCAGACGGGTTCAACTCGCTGCTCATGACACTCCCACCCTCTTGCCTGCGACAGCCCAGACCGACGGAAAGCGCCGACTTGAATTGCCTGACCTGGAAACCTGCACCATCACCACCGCTCGCCATCGCGAGTGTCGAGCAGCGGCCGAAGCCGCAGTGCGATGAACTCACGCGCCCGGAAGATGCGCGACCGCACCGTACCGATCGGACTGTCCATCATCTCGGCAATCTCTTCATAGCTCAAACCCTCGATCTCGCGCAGCATGATCGCCCGGCGCAGATCAGGCGACAGCGCATCAATCGCGGCGTTGACAGCCTGGGCAACTTGCTTGCTCGCGAGCAGTGATTCCGGCGTGGCATCCATGCTTGGTTCGCGATCGACGCGAGAAGTTTCATCGTCTTCGTCCTGGCTGCCAGCCAAGGTCGCCTCAGACACCAGCAGATCGCGCTTGAGTTCGACCAAGGCCTTCTTCGCCGTGTTGACCACGATGCGGTACAGCCAGGTGTAGAAAGCACTGTCGCCGCGAAACTTCGGCAAGGCGCGGTAAGCACGGATGAAGCTTTCCTGCGCGATGTCTTGCACCAGGTCGACATCGCGCACCATCCGGCCGATCAGTCGCTCGACGCGGCGCTGATACTTGATCACCAGCATCTCGAAAGCCCGCTGATCGCCGCCCTGGGCTCGCTCGACCAGCGCAATGTCGATGTCATCGATGCTCATGGACAGATCATCACGGCTGGAGGCGGTCGTCTGGGCTTGACTGGGCACTGCCGGCGTGGGCCTTCAAGGCCACGCGCAAACCGTGCCAAGCGGACCCCGCGCAAGACGCGCGGGCCACCTGCCAGCGCGATCCACCCGCAACGGCATAGGCTCGCAGCAGCAGCCAAGGACCCAGGTCGATCGCGACCACCAAGCGTGCAACAGCAATCTCTGCGCCCAAACCGCCAACAGGCGCGCGCAAGACCAGCGACCAGACTTGGCCATCCCATCGCAGACATTGGGCATCGGCCGGCAGTGCGTGTCGCGCCAGCCCAGCGCCGAGCACAGCTGCAGCGACCCCAGCGACGATGGCCACGGTCAAGCCCTGCACCGAGGACGTGACCTCAAAGTGGCCCTGAGCCCAGGCGGCGATAGCCGCACCTGTCAGGGCATGCAAGAGCGAGATCAGCACGCGTTCTGGTCGACCATCATCCAGATCTGCCGAGACGGCCGGGGCGGCCTGCATCCCGCCGCAGGCTCACACCCGGCGCAAGACCAGCGTGCCGTTGGTACCGCCGAAGCCGAAATTGTTCTTCACCGCAACGTCGATTTTCATCTCACGCGCCGTGTTGGCGCAGTAGTCCAGGTCGCAGGCAGGGTCCTGGTTGAAGATATTGATCGTCGGTGGCGACACCTGGTGGTACAGCGCCAGCGCCGTGAACACCGACTCGATCCCGCCCGCGCCACCCAGCAAATGGCCAGTCATCGACTTGGTCGAGTTGACCACCAGCTTGGATGCATGGTCGCCAAACGCCAGTTTGATGGCGTTGGTCTCGTTCAGATCGCCCAAGGGTGTCGATGTGCCATGGGCGTTGAGGTACTGCACATCGGCAGCGTTGATGCCAGCGTTGTTCAGCGCCGCCCACATCGAACGCTTGGGTCCATCGACATTGGGCGCAGTCATGTGGTAGGCATCGGCACCCATGCCAAAACCAGCCAGTTCGGCGTAAATGCGAGCGCCGCGCTTCTTGGCATGTTCGTACTCTTCGAGCACGACCACGCCCGAGCCCTCGCCGAGCACAAAAC
>JBILYN010000428.1:0-3824 GCA_044377715.1 Aquabacterium sp. | reverse complement strand
GCTGCAGTTGGCCGCGCAGATCGAGCGAGCGATCGAGGGCCGCTGGAACACGGGCCGGATCCCAGCCACACATGTCACGCAGACCTTGCCCGAAGTTGCCGCCACGGCCCAGTGAATGGGCCTGTGGCAGCTTGGCGGACCGCCTCTGACGGCGTTGCGCCGAGTCGGGCCTGGCCTGGCCTTCAGCGCGCCAACAGCAGGTAGTCGAACAACTGCGTGCTGCCGATGCCGCCCAGTGGCACCATCAAACCCCGGAACAGTGGCTGCTCGAACAAGGGCGCGAACGCACCTTCACGGATGTCACGCACCTCATCGATCAATGCCTTGAAGGGCTCCACCAAGGGCTCCAAATCAGAGCCCTGGAGCCAGAGCAGATCGGCCTGCATTCGCAGCAAGGCCTTGTCCCGTGCCCGCTCGGCGGCCAGTTTCAGCAGCACGGCCAACACCACCAGCCAGACCAGGTAGGCGCAGATACCCAGCGCCACGGGCAGCGTGATGGCCCAGTTGTCAAACAGGCGGCTGCGCGCAACCGCCAACAGCGCCACGATCACCAATGGGCCCACGATCAATGGCGCCACCGCCGCAGTGCGGCGACCAACCAAGCGCACATCGATCCAGTTGTCGAGCAGCGTGTGCAGTTTCTGTGCCTGCGCGTCGCCGCGTTGCCAGGGCTCTGCGGCGAATCGGCACAACCACTTCTCCAGGTTGGCAACGCCCAGCGCAGCGGCAAAGCGCTGCAGAATCACTTCGGGATAGAAGCTGCGTCCGCCGTCGAGCAAATAAATGAAGCGCTGGGTCAACATCGTGGCATCAGCCACCGCCACCATCAGCAAGGGCAACAGCATCAGCAAGGCATACAGCGTCGATCGCACGATCCAGCGGTGATCATGACCGCGTACCGGCACCTCGGGGACCTGGCCGTCGCTCAAGGCGTAGAAAAAGCCGATCATCAGGCCTAAGGTGACCACGTAGAAGACCGCAGTCCGCAGCATGCGTGCCACGGGCTCCGCCCGGTAAGCGTTCTCACGCCACAAGCCCTCGAAATCCACCGCGTCGTGGTGCGCCTTGCCGCCAGGCGTGGACCAAGCCATGAGGCTTCTATGGCGCCACCAGCTGCGCTTCAACAAGTCGGCCGATGCAAGCTCGGCGGGTGCCAACCCAAGCCATTGGGTGTCCTGCTCGAAGCGGTCGCGCAAGCGATTCCATTGCACATCGAGAATGCACACCAGGGTCACCAGGGCCAGCAGGTGCACCAAATGCGATGGCCAGGCGCTGACGCCGTCGAGCCAGGCCGCAGGCTCGCACTCGGTGCAAGGTGCGGCGCTTTGGGCGGGCCAGGCTATCCAGGCCGCGGCGGCGGCCATCAGCAGTACGCCGACCGCCGGCGCCAGCCAGTTCGGCATCGCTGCGGCCGTGCCGGCCGCCGGCAGACGCATCGCGCCGCGCCCGAGCAGCAGCACCAGCGCAACGCCGGTGACCGTGGCGGTGAGCAGAAGGATGCCGCCCAGCCCGAGTCGGCCCGGGGCGGCAAACTCCACCGCGTTGCCGAGCGCAAAGGCCAACACCGACATGTGCACCACGGCCAGCAGCACGGTAGCCAGTCGCGGCACCGCAGGGCTTTCACCGGTCGCCGGTGGCATGCGCAACAACCACTTGCGCACACGGCGCAAGGCCGGCGTGCCGGGCCAGACCAGCAGCGCACCGGCAAGCAGCAGCCACAGCGGCAACGCGATGCCAGCATGCGCCGCATGCTGGTTGAGCACTCGCTGAGAATGGTCATAACCTGAAATAGGAACGGCCTGCTGACGACCAATCTCGTAGATCGACGGCGCATCGCGCACATTCTCAATGGCGACCTTCAGGTCGTCGCAATACTTGCCCGAGCGGCAAGCAGCCTGCCGCGCAGCGAGAAAAACTGCAGTCTGGTAAGCATCACGAAACGGTGGCGCGCCGGCCTGCAACCGTGGGTCCGCAAAAACCAGCGGCAAACTGGACGTGACCACCAGGTTGCGCGTGTAAGCGAGCGTGCGCGAATGCACGAGGCGCGCGTCGAGGTCGGTGGTGAAGAAGACCTTGTCGGGGAAGCTGTCATGCAGCGCCTGCAGCACCAGCAGCTTGTCGTGCACATCGCTGGCCAAGATGCCGATGGCGCCGATCGCGCCGCTCTCGGTGCCGTTGCCGAGTTCACGACCCGCCAGCGGTACCTCCGCGCCGCGACCGGACTCGCTCGCCTTGAGCGAGATGGCCAGGCGGCGCAGGTAGTCGAGTTGGTCACGCGACTCGGGCCACTCGAGCACCGCAACGCCGTCCTTGTCCTTGCCCGAGGACGACCGCTCGGCGACACCTTCGAAAGTGGTGGCACCATCGAGCCCTCGATAGAAGTAGTGCGTCTCAAGCCGCAGCCAGGGGTTGTGCTGCACGCTCTTCGGGTCGGTCAGACGGAAGCGCAGTTCGCTGACCAGCGCCTTGGCATACAGCGAATCGCGCTCGGCCAGCAGCACCACTCGCCGCGTAGCGTTGATCGGCAGCCTCAACTCCAGCTCCTTGACCATGCTGCGCAGCACCCGGTCATCGGCGGCCATGGTGCGCATGTAGTCGATCTTCTTGCTTGCCGGTGCGCCACCAATGCGTGCTAAACGCTCGTTGAGGTAGGTCTCGAGCTTCTGGTCGTGTAGCTCGGGCATCGCCCGATCGGACGCGGTGGCGACGGCGTTGAACAAGCGCGCATTGGCCATGTGCTTGTAGCCCGCGACCACCTCAGGCTTGAGTTCCTCTTCGCAGCGGGCTCGAGCTGCAACATAGGCGTTGTCACCAGACCTGGCGTCGATCTCGCTCAGCGGCGCGGGCGGGCAGCGGTTGGCGGCCCGATCCAGGTCGACCAGGGACGCACGCAAGCCGTCGGAACTTGAGGGCCCGATCAGCACAAGTGCTGGCAGATTCGGCTTCGCGTCTCCTTCAGTCGGCCGCTTCTTGTTCCAGCCCTCGGGCGCCTTCATCAGAGCGCCCAGCAGCGAGGCCAGCGCATCGAGCCGAGGCTGCGGCAAGGAAGTCTCGTCCACCCACAGCAAAGCCGCCTGCTCATAGCTGTGCGACTTGCGGTCACCCACGGCATCACCGCGCAGAGTCGGCTGCAGTGAGAACATCTCGTACGGCACGCGCATCGGCCGCAGGCGATCGCCAGACTGCAGATCGAACTGAAGCAATCCGAAGTGCTCGGCGTCGTCGGGTGCCAAGCCCTGCGCTTGCAAACCGGCCAGTACCGCATAGCGTGTACGCCGGCGGCTCTCCTCAGCCCCGACGAATGCGTTGCCTGGCAGCGTCACGACGACAACCAGGGATTCGGTCAGATCATGGTTGCGGTTGCGGTCAAGCGCCTCAATCAGCCGCAGCGGCTTGCGTCGCTCTCGGATCAACAGGTCATCGCATTCGGCGGGCTGCACATCAGAAGCGGCAGCACTGGCCGGATTAGAGGCCAAGGCAGCGTTTTGTCCCGGAACCGTCAGGACCTTCGCTGCGGCCCGCAGCACAGTGCTGTTGGCCTTCTTGTCGCAACGATCGAAGCGCTCGGTCTCGTAGCGGCGCGCTGCGGCAAAGGGGTCCTCCCACAGTCGTGCCTCAACTTCCAGTACGGCGCCTTGCTGCGGCGCCGAGCGCTCCTTGTCCGCAGGCCGCAGCGGCTGGAATGCCTGCTGAACCAGAAAGGTGCTCGAGACAAAGGCGGCCACCACCGCGATCGATCCCCATGGAATACTGTTACCACCGAGGCGTTCGCTCATGATCGCGGCCTTACAAGATGAGGGCGAAGCGCTGCAATCTAGACCAAC
>JBILYN010000143.1:0-11318 GCA_044377715.1 Aquabacterium sp. | reverse complement strand
GAGCAGCCAAGCCGGGTCGTCGTCGGCGGCGCTGGGCAGCGCAGCGTGCGCTGGGGCTGCTGCCAACCAGTCGCGGTAGGCCAGCGCCCCGGCGGGGGCCTCGCCCAGCACGACGAGCTTCAAGGCCTGCGGTCGGCGCGCCTGCAGCTGCTCGATCAGGCCCAGCCAAGCCGGCTCGACCAGGATCAGCACCGGTTCGGCGTCGTCCAAGATGTGTGCGATTTCGCACGGACCAAGCCGGGTGTTGATCGGCACCATCACTAGGCCCGCAGCGGGAATTGCGAAGTAGGCGGCCAGGAATTCGGGCCGGTTGCTTGACATCACCGCGACCCTGGCGCCAGGCGCGGCCTCGCCGACCAGCGCTCGAGCCAGTCGCTGGCAATCGGCATTGAACAAGGCGTAGCTCGTCGCGCTGCCTTCGAAATGGATTGCCGCGTCGGGCGCGGCGCCGTGCGCAGCGTTGTGCGCGGCGTAAGCAGGGATGTCGCTGACCAGCATCGAAGCTCGATTCCGCCGTTCAGCCGCCAGTCAGTCCACGCAGCGCTGCGGGTCGGCGCAAGAGTGTTCTCGCTCTATGCCGTGCAGCACCTGTTGTGGCGACGGGGTCAGGGTCATCGGGGTCCTTGTATTGTGGGCGGCTTGCGGCAGCTCGCTGCTACAGCCTTCAATGTTCGCCCTTTGGCGGTCCGACCCCCATCGTCGAAACCGACGAACTTGGCGCGCCAGCCTCAGTGCCGAGAACCCCAGTCGGCCGGCAGCCGTTCGTCGCTTTGGACGACGCGTGGCGGACGGCGTACGCATAACATGCCGTCGACCGTTGCGAGCCGGATCCTGTGGATTCGCTCGACAGCGCAGCAAACCAGGAGACAAGATGGACGAGAGCCGGATACCGGTGCTGGTCGGCAGCGCCCAGTTCACCCAGCGCGAACCTGACCCGAGGGCGGCGCTCGCGCCGATCGACTTGATGGCCCGGGTGGCCAGGCTGGCCGCTGAAGACAGCGGGGCAGGGGATCGCTTGCTGGCCGAGCTCGACAGCATCGCGGTGATCAGATTGTTTGCCGACACCAGCCCGCGCTTTGCCTGCCCGTTCGGGCGCTACACCAATCCGCCGCTGTCGCTGGGGCGTCGAATCGGTGCCGAGCAGGCCAAGCGGCTGGTCTACACCCACCCCGGCGGCAACATGCCGCAGTGGAGCATCAACCGGCTCTGTGAAGCGGTCACCCGCGGCGAGGTTGGCGCGGCGTTGGTGGTTGGCGCCGAGGCGCTGGCGACCCAGAAAGCGGCGCAGCGAGGCGGCATCACGCTGGATTGGAACGAGGACCCGGGCGGCTCGTTCGAGACCTGGGGCGTGGCCAAACGGGGTTGGTCGGAGGTCGAGGAACGCCACGGCGCGCGCGCGGCGATCTACACCTACCCGATGATCGAGAACGCGATCCGCGGCGCGCAAGGCCGCAGCATCGAACAGCACCAGGCGGCGATGGGCGAGTTGCTCGCGCGCTTCGCGGCGGTGGCTGCGGCCAACCCGCTGGCCGACCGGCGCGCGGGCTATAGCGCAGCGCAGATCTCGCAGGTCCGTGCTGACAACCCGGTGATCAGCTTCCCCTACACAAGGTTGATGAGCGCCAACGCCTTCATCGACCAGGGCGCTGGGTTGATCGTCACCAGCGTTGCGGTGGCGCGCAAGCTCGGCATCTCACGCGACAAATGGGTTTATCTGCACGGTTGCGCCGATGCCCACGACCACTGGTACATCAGCGACCGGCGCGACTACCACTCGTCGCCGGCGATGGTCAAGGTGTTTGAGCAGGCCTTCGAGATGGCCGGCACGACGCTGGCCGACATCGGCGCTTTTGATCTCTACAGTTGCTTCGCGTCGGCGGTCGAGATAGGCGCTGCGTCGCTCGGTCTGGCCCTCGACGATCCGCGCGGCCTGACCATCACCGGCGGCCTGCCTTATTTCGGTGGCCCGGGTAACAACTACGTCAGTCACTCGATCGCCGAGATGATGCAGCGTGTGCGGGCCAGCCCCGGCATGCGCGGGCTGGTGACAGCCAACGGCAACTACATCACCAAACACTCGGCCGGTATCTACTCGACCGAGCCGCCCACCAAGCCTTTCGCGCCGCGCGACCCGGCGTCGTACCAGGCCGAACTCGACCAGGTGCCACGCCCGCGTTTCGTCGATCTGGCCGAGGGTGCTGCGAGCATCGAGACCTATACAGTGACCCACGACCAGAAAGGTCCGAGCAGCGCGATCGTGATCGGCCGATTGGACGACGGATCTCGCTTCATTGCCAACACCGCGCCGGATCCGGACCTCTGGGCTGCGATGCAGACCGAGGACTTTCTGGGTCGCCAGGGGCGCGTCAGCAACGACGGGGTGCGCAACCTGTTCAGCCCAGGATGAGTTGCTGCCCGCCGCTGGCTGCCAACGCACAGGGCTTTGCGCTGGCGTCCACGGCGGTAGCGGCCGTGCCGACCCGCGCCGACCTGCCCGACATGGTCAGGCTGCCAGGCGGGGTATTTCGCATGGGCTGTGACCGGCAGGAGGGCGAGCCGGCCGATGGCGAGGGGCCGTCCAGGCTGGTGCAGTTGTCGCCTTTCATGATGTCGCGCACTGCGGTCAGCAACCGTGAATTTGCCAGCTTCGTCGCCGCCACCGGCCATATCAGCTTGGCCGAGGAGATGGGCGCGAGCTTCGTGTTCGCTGGCCTGCTGCCCGACGATTTCGCGCCGACCCGTGGTGTGGCCGACGCGCCTTGGTGGCGCGAGGTCTCAGGCGCATGCTGGCGCCAGCCGGAGGGACCGGGGTCGACGGTCCTGGGGCGACAAGACCATCCGGTGCTGCACATGTCCTGGCACGATGCGATGGCCTACTGCGCTTGGGCCGGCACCTGTCTGCCGACCGAGGCACAGTGGGAATACGCCGCACGCGGCGGTCTGCAAGAGCGACGCTACCCCTGGGGCGACGATCTGGTGCCGGGCGGCGAACATCGGTGCAACATCTGGCAAGGCCGCTTTCCGCGCCACAACAAGCTGGAAGACGGCTTCTATGGCACGGCGCCGGTGAGCGCCTATGCGCCCAACGGCTACGGGCTGCACAATCTGTGCGGCAATGCTTGGGAGTGGTGTGCTGACTGGTTCGGTGCTGAGCCTGACCCGTCGCCTCCCGCCGATCCGGTGGGGCCGGCCGAAGGCCGCCGTCGCGTGATCCGTGGCGGCAGCTTCCTGTGCCATGAGAGCTACTGCTTCCGTTACCGGGTCGCGTCGCGCAGTTCGAACGACCCGATGGCCACCACCGGTCACATGGGTTTCCGCTGCGCGGCCCCCGCCACGACCCCTTGACCAACTCAGGACACGGCATGAACGAACAGACCCGTCAAGCGACCATCGGCCACACCACCGAAGAGTCGACGCCTTATTGGCCCCAACCGGCCAGCGCGCCGCCCGGTGCGCCCAACGTGATCTACATCGTCTTTGACGACATGGGGTTTGCCGATCTGGGCTGCTACGGCTCCGAGATCGCCACCCCGCACATCGATGCGATGGCCGCCGGCGGACTGCGCTACACCAACTTCCACACCACCGCGCTGTGCTCGCCGACGCGCGCCGCACTGCTGACCGGGCGCAACCATCACTCGGTGGGCATGGGCGGCCTGGCGGACTGGGACTTGGGTTTTCCGGGCATGCGCGGACGTATTTCGCGCAGCGCCGGCACTTTGGCCGAGATGCTGCGAGCGCAGGGCTACAACACCTTTGCCACCGGCAAATGGCATTTGACGCCGACTTTCGAGACCTCGCCAGCAGGGCCCTTCGACCAATGGCCGTTGCAGCGCGGATTCGACCGCTTCTACGGTTTTCTGGAAGGTGAGACCAACCAGTTTCATCCAGAACTCACGCTCGACAACCACCACATCGAGGCGCCCGACCGCGAGGGCTATCACCTGTCCGAGGACATCGTCGACACCTCTATTGGCTTCATCCGGGCCCAGCAGATGGTCACGCCGGACAAGCCGTTCTTCCTCTACCTGTGCCTGGGCGCTCAGCATGCGCCCCACCATGCGCCAGCGTCCTTTATCGACAAGTACGTGCCGGTGTTCGAGAAGGGCTGGGACGTGACGCGCAGCGAGCGATTGGCGCGTCAAAAAGCCATGGGCATCGTGCCGGCCGACACCATGCTGCCCGAGCGCAATGCCGGGGTCAAAGCCTGGGATTCGCTCAGCGATGACGAGCGCCGGCTCGCGGTCAAGCTGCAGGCAGCGTTTGCCGGCATGCTCGAGCACGCCGACCTGCAAATCGGTCGGCTGCTGGACTACCTGTCGCAGGCCGGGAAACTCGACAACACGGTGATCGCGCTGATCTCCGACAACGGCGCGAGCCAGGAGGGCTCGCCCTTTGGCACGGTCAACGCGCTGCGCTATTTCAACGGTGTTCGCGACACGCTGGCAGAAAACCTGGCGCATATCGACGAGATCGGCCAAGCCCACCTGAACAACAACTACCCGCTGGGCTGGGCGATGGCAGGCAACACACCGCTCAAGCGCTACAAGCAAAACACCCACGGCGGCGGCGTGCGAGATCCGTTGATCCTGCACTACCCCAAGCGCATCACCGACGGCGGCGGCATTCGCCATCAGTTTCACCATGTCTGCGACATCACGCCAACCGTGCTGGAACTCACAGGGGTCGCGCCGCCCGAGGCCATTGCCGGGGTGACCCAGCAGCCGATCGAAGGCACGAGCCTGGCCTACAGCTTCGCCGCACCGATGGCGCCGACCCGCAAACGCACCCAGTATTTCGAGATGCTGGGCCACCGGGGTATCTGGCACGACGGCTGGAAAGCGGTCACCTGGCACCGTCCTGGCACCTCCTTCGACGCCGACCAGTGGGAGCTCTACCACCTCGACAGCGATTTCAACGAGATGAACGACCTGGCAGCCGAGCAGCCGGCCCGGCTGCAGGAGATGGTCAGGCGCTGGTTCTCGGAGGCCGGTGCTTGCCAGGTGCTGCCGATGAACGACACCTTGAACCGCTTCGTCAGCTCCAATCCCTACAGTGTGGCGGCGCGCCGCCGCTGGGAGTTGTTGCCAGGATGCGGGCGCATCGCGCAAGCGGCGGCGCCTGACATACGCAACCGCTCGTACCGCATCACCGCCCATGTCGAGATGCCCGCAGGCGGGGCGAGCGGCGTGCTGATCGCCCAGGGCGATTGGTGCGGCGGCTACGCGCTGTACCTGCAGGACGGCCACCTGGTGCACGACTACAACTTTGTGAACCGGCACCACATCGTGCGCTCGACTCGGCCTGTGCCGGCGGGCCGCTGCGAGCTCGCTTATGAGATGACCAAGACCGGTGAGTACCGAGGTGAAGGCACGCTCTTGATCAACGGCGAGCGCTGCGGCACCGTGACGCTGCCGCAGACCTATCGTGCACAGTCATCGTTCATAGGCCTGGAGATCGGCCGTGCGCCCAAGCCTTCGGTCGGTGAATTCGATGCGCCGTTCGCGTTCTCCGGCGTGTTGCACAAGGTCGTGTTTGAACTGGCTGAAGACCAGGTCACCGACGCAGCCGGCGAACTGCGGGCGGCACTGCGCCAGCAGTGACTTGGGCTACCTGGCGGCGTGCAAACCCGCTACGCCCAGGCGCTGCTCGAGTTCGTGGCGTTTGACCTTGCCGGTGGTGGAGCGCGGGAACTCTTCCAGGCCGATGAAGACGACGTCCTTGGGCAGCTTGTAGCCGGCGATCTTGCCGCGGCACAGCGATTTGACCTCGTCGGCGCTCAGCGTCTCGTCTAGCCTGGCGACGAAGGCGACCGGCACCTCGCCCCAGCGTGCATCGGGGCGACGAACGACCACGGCCTCCAGCACCCGGGCGTCGGCGAGCAAGACCCGCTCGATCTCTGCCGGGTAGATGTTCTCGCCACCTGACTTGATCAGGTACTTGCGTCGATCGACGAAGTCCAGCGTGCCGTCGGGGTTGCGGACGAAGACGTCCCCCATGTGAAACCAACCTTGCCGGAAGTCCTGCGCGTTGGTCTCGTCGGCTGCCCAATAGCCGCTGAACAGGCTGGGGCCGCGAAACGCCAGCTCGCCGGGTTGGCCGTCCTCAACCTCGACATCGTTCTCGTCGACCAGCTTGATCTGGCAGTGCGAGTTCTGTTGCTTGGACAGGCTTTCGGGCCAGACGCCGATCGCGATCGTGCCGCGGCTGGCCGGTGCGCCGCCGGTCTCGGTCGAACCGAAGGAGTTGCGAAACGGCGCCTGGTACAGCGTGGTGATGCGCGCAATCTGCGCCGCTGGCACCAGGTCGGCCATGCAGCCGATCGACCTCGCACCCTTAGGCTCCAGCCCACTGCGGTCGAGTTCTTCGATCACACGGTCGATCATCCCCGGCATCAGCGTGAGGTGGCCGATGAACTCGCGTGAAGTGATCTCGACCAGCTTCTCGACCTCGAGACCGTCCATCACGATCACTTTGCCACCTCCCATCAAGGTGGCGTAGACCGTGTCGGTCGAGACCATGTGGAACATCGGCGCCCAGGCGATGAAGCTGTCGCCGGGTTGGACCGTGCTGTCCAGCCTGGCGATCACGCTGCGGGCGATCATCGCGCGCTGGCTGATCAGCGCGCCCTTGGGCATGCCGGTCGTGCCGCTGGTGTAGAGGATCACCAGGCCGATCTCGGGGTCCAGGTCCGGCGCCGCGGGGTCGGCCGCAGACGCCGGGGTGTTGGCCAGTGCTTCGTAAGACTGGTCCAGGCCCACCGTCTGCGCGACGCCGTGGTCTATCCGGCCGACCGCGTCGGCCTGGCGAGCCGAATAAAACAGAATCCTGGGCGAGACCAGCCGTATGCAGTATTCGAGCTCGCTGTCGGATTGGCGCCAGTTCTGGCAGGCCAGCACCAGGCCGAGTTGGGCCGCGACCATCTCGAGCTCAGCGTATTCCAGCCGGTTCTCGGACAGGATCGCGATGCGGTCGCCTCGCTGCAGACCCTGGGCCGACAGTGCAGCGGCGACACCGGCGACGCGCTGGGCCAGCGCGCGGTAGCTCAGCTGGCGACCCTCGAACTCGAGCGCGACCCGGTCGGGGTGGCGTGCGACCTGTTGCTGGAACATTCCGGCGACGGTCAGTTGGCCGGCGCGCATGGGCAGTGGGGTGGTGTTCATGGGCTGTGCATTGGCGTGTTGAGCCGGTCACTGTAGCCACGGCGCCGTCGCGCTGGTCTCGTCTGATTGGACGAGTTTTGTGTCCTGCCCAGCGAGGTCGACCCGACCCGGAGATAGTCGGATCCGACGTCTGCTGACCGAGCGGCAGCTTCGTAGCATCGCGGCGGGTCGGTTGTATCGACCCATTCCCACGAAACGGAGTCGATGATGTCCTTGCCCCACCGCCTGAAGGCGCTGCTCTTTTTGGCCGGTGCCGCACTGCTGGCAGCGCCGGCCGGTGCCGCACTGCTGGCAGCGCCGGCCGGTGCTGCCGACATCGCTTACCCCGACCGACCGGTGACCCTGGTGATGCCGTTTGCCGCAGGCGGCATGGGTGACGTGTTGGCACGGGTGCTGGCTGAACATCTGGCCAAGGAATGGAAGCAGCCCGTCGTCGTCGACAACCGGGCCGGCGCGGGCGGCATGATTGGCAACCAGTTTGTCGCCCGGTCGGCGCCCGACGGCTACACGCTGCTGCTGGGTATCAGCCAGTTGGTGCAGGCCCCGGCGCTCTACCCCAAGCTGCAGTACGACATTCAAAAGGATTTCGTGCCACTGGTGCGCATCGCCGGCGCGCTGTCGATCTTCGCGACCACCGACCCGCAGATCAAGTCGATGAAGGACTATGTCGGGCTGGCTTCGGCCAACCCGGGCAAGTACGGCTACGGCACTTACGGCGCCGGCACCTCGTCGCATGTCTATGCCGAGATCTTCAACTCGGCCCACAAGATCCGGACCACGCAGATCCCCTACAAGGGCGCGGCGCCTATGCTCAACGACATGTTGGGCGGCCAGGTGCTGGTGGCTTTCACCGATCTGGCCACCACCTTGCCGTTCATACGTTCGGGCAAGGTTCAGGTCTATGCGGTGGCCGGTCCGCGTCGATCGGCCGTGCTGCCCGAGGTGCCGACCTTTGCCGAGCAGGGCTACAAGGGCCTGGATGTGGTCGGCTGGTACGGCACGTTCGCGCCCGCCAAGACGCCCAAGGAGGTGGTCGACAAGATCCGCGCGTCGCTAGACCGCGTGGTTCGCTTGCCCGAGGTGCAGGCCAAGCTCAGTGGCTTCGGGCTCGAGCCCGCGTCAGGTCCGGTCGAGGACTTCTCGCTGCGCATCCAGTCCGACCTGGCTTACTGGAAGCAGATGGTGGTCGACCACAACATCAAGCTCGAACAGTGAGCGGCTGAAGCCGGGCATGGCAAGGTGCTCGGACCCGCTTGCAACTTCGTCGATTTGGACGATGGCATGGCCATCGGCTGCGGTTATCGTCCCCAGCTTGTCTCAACCTCCATAGATTGCTCGCCATGAAACTCGATTCAACGATTTCCGCCGTCGTCACCGGTGGCGCCTCAGGCCTGGGCGCTGCCACGGCACGCCGATTGGCCGCGGCTGGCGTCAAAGTCGCCTTGTTCGACCTCAACGTGGCCGCTGGTGAGGCGCTGGCCGCGCAAATCGGTGGCGTGTTCTGCCACGTCGACGTGACGAAGGAAGAATCGGTAGACGCTGGTTTTGTCAAGGCGCGCGCCGCGATCGGTCAGGAACGCATTCTGGTCAACTGCGCCGGTACCGGGAACGCGATCAAGACCGCCAGCCGTGACAAGGTCACTGGCGAGATCCGGGCGTTTCCGACCGCCAACTTCGAGCGCATCATCCAGATCAACCTGATCGGCACCTTTCGCTGCATCGCCAAGAGTGCTGCCGGCATGCTGAGCCTGCCGGCGCTCGACGGTGGTGAGCGGGGTGCGATCGTCAACACCGCCAGCGTCGCTGCGCAAGACGGCCAGATGGGCCAGGCGTCTTACTCGGCCAGCAAGGCCGGCGTCGTCGGCATGACGCTGCCGATCGCACGCGACCTGATGAGCGAAGGCATTCGCGTCAACACCATCCTGCCGGGTTTGTTCAACACGCCGCTGCTCCAAGGCGCGCCTGAGAACGTCAAGAACGCGCTGGCGGCTTCGGTGCCATTCCCGAAACGCTTGGGTGACCCCGATGAGTACGCTGCGCTGGCCGAGTTCATGGTCACCAACGGCTACTTCAACGGCGAAAGCGTGCGATTGGACGGCGCGATCCGGATGGCGCCTCGCTGAAAGACGCGGGCGCGATAGCCCGCAGTGCGATGATCCATTGACGGCCGTCAGGCCTTCGCCGAGGCGCTGCTCAGACCATTCCGCCTGGCGCCATGGCGTTCGGCTGGCCGGGGAGGGGTCTCGAGATGTGGGCAAGAACGACGGCAGCGTTGCTGATGCTCTGGTTTGGTTCGGCCTTGGCGCAGCCCGAAGCTCACAAGCCTTGGTTGACGCCGCCGGTCGGCGCGGCTGACACGCCGCCTGCGCCTTGGCGAGTGCTCGGATTGCCCAAGCAGAGCAAGCCGTACACGCGCTTCTCAGTGCTCAGCCTCGAAGGCCATCGGGTCTTGCGCATCGAAGCACAGGCCTCGTACGGCAACCTAGCGCATCCCCTGAGTGACCTGCCCGCCAGTGCGCACAAGCTGTCCTGGCGCTGGCGTCTCGACGAACCCAACCCGGCTTCCGACCTGCTGCACAAGGCCGGCGACGATTCGCCGGTCAAGGTCTGCGCGATGTTCGACCTGCCGCTGTCGGCATTGCCCTTCGTGGACCGCCAGTTGCTGCGAATCGCCCGCCTGAGCGCCGGCGAAAATCTGCCATCGGCCAGCGTGTGTTATGTCTGGGACAGCCGTTTGAAGGCCGGAACCTCGCTCGACAATGCCTTCACCCGCCGGATCCGCGAGATCGTGCTGCGTGGTCCCGATGCGCCGCTACATCAATGGGTCTTGGAGCAGCGTGACCTGGCGGCCGATTTCCTGCTGCTGTTTGGCGATGAAGCCAAGACCGTGCCGCCGCTGGTGGGGGTGGCGATAGGCGCTGACGCCGACAACACCCAGACCCGCAGCGTGGCGTTCGTCGCTTCGATCACGCTGGAGTGACCGCCGCCGAGTGGTTTCGGCTCTCAAGTAAATGTGACTTGGCGGCTTGACCCCCGTGGGGGGCGGCCGACGTCGGCCGGCCTCGGGGCGCTCAGTGACCGCCGACGACCATCGGGACTTCTTGCGCTGGCGGCGTGTTGCGACTGCGCCCGGCACGCACCAGGCCATCGATCATCACCATGCCAACGCCTGGAATGTCGCCCAGTGCAACGCTCTCGAGCAGCGTGCGGCCGGCAGTGTGCTGGGCCCGGTCCATGAAGACGAAATCGGCGTCGCGTCCAACTTCGATCAGCCCGCAGTTGAGTTTGCGCAGCCTGGCGGTGTTGCCGGTGGCAAAGCAGAACACCAGTTCGGCCGGAATCCGACCCAGGCTGGCCAGCAGTGCGATCAGCCGCAGCATGCCCAGTGGCTGCACGCCCGAGCCTGCGGGTGAGTCGGTGCCCAGGATCACTCGGTGCGGGCATTTGAGCTGCAGCGCAGCCTGCGCGGCGGCGATCGCCACCCGCTCGTTGCCGTTGTGAACGATCTCGATCGCCCGGCTGGATTTCTCGCACAACTCGCAGACATGGGCTTCGGACAGCGAGGTGTGGCCGCCGTTGATGTGGCCGATCACGTCGGCGTCGGCCTCAAGCACCACGTCCTTGTCGATCAGGCCCGATCCTGGGATGCTGGGGCCGCCGGTGTGGATGGTGCTCTGAATGCCATGCTTGCGCGCCCAAGCCACCATCTCCTTGGCCTCGTAACCGGCCTTGACCGAGCCCAGCCCGACCTCGCCCAGCAGCGTGACACCGGCTGCGGCGAGCTCGGCGAAGTCGCTCTCGACCATGCCTTTTTCGATGATCGGCGCGCCGGCCAGCACCTTGACGCCACCGGGGCGGAAGTTGTCGAAAGCGCGTTGCGCGGTGATCGCCAGCGCTTTCAGTCCAACGATGTCCTTGGGCCGACCGGGTAGATGCACTTCGCCGGCCGAAATCATTGTCGTCACGCCACCGTGCATGCTGCTGTCGATCCAGCCGATCTGGCCCTGGCGCGGCGTCCAATCGCCGAACACCGGGTGCACATGGCTGTCGATCAAGCCGGGCGCGAGGCAGGTACCGCAGGCATCGATCAAGGTATCGGGCTCGGCCGTGTCGCAGTCTTTCTCGTGGCCCACCGCGGTGATGATGCCATCCACC
>JBILYN010000601.1:0-3834 GCA_044377715.1 Aquabacterium sp. | reverse complement strand
AGCGTATTGTTCGCGCCCAAAGTGATTGCACCGGTGTAGCGCTGTGTGGTGTTGGTGACCACCGTCGCACCGTTGAGCGCGATGCTGCCGGCGGTCACGCCCAGCGAGGCGAGTGGTGCGACGCCGCCGATGGCGCCGCCGATCGCAACGCTGCTGCCAGCGCTACCGCTGGCATTGACCGTTAGCATTCTAGGTGTGCTGTCGCTGTTGACCGCGCCGGCCAGGTTGATCGCGCTGCTGCTGCCACTGGCTGTCAGCGTCGCATCGACGCCCAGCGTCAGCGTGCCGCCATAGGTCTGGTTGCCGGTGGATGTCACGTTGCCACCCAGCAAAGTGTTGGCACTGACCGCCAGGTTGCCCAGGCCACTCATCTCGCCGCCAGTGCTGAGGTTGCCGGTCACGCCCAGGTCGTAATTGCCGCCGGCCAGCGTGGACAAGGTGTTGGCAGTGCTGGCCGTGATCGCGGCGTTGGCGCCCAGCGTCAGCACCGCGTTGTAGTTCTGCGTCTTGGTGCTGGTGAACGTGCCGCCCGACAAGCTCACGTTGGTGCCTGTCACGGTGATCAGGCCAGCATTGCTGACGCCGTTGTCAGCGTAAGCCAGTGCGGTGTTCAGGTTGAAGTTGGCCGCCACGGCAGTCAGCTGCAGAGACGAGATCGTCGGCAGCGTGCTGGAAAACGTTGCCCGTTTGGTCGCGCCGATCGTGCTGTCCAGATCGGTGTTCATCACCGAAGCGCTGGCGGCAGCCGTGCGCAGACGTGTGATGCCTTGCACGATGGTGCCGCCTGTCAGGTTGACATTGACGTCGGGTGCCAACAAGTCGGTGTAGACCATGCCGGCGACGTTGCTGCCGCCGTCCACAGTCAAGGTGGTCGCGAGCTTGGTGTCGATGAACCTGGGGACGAAGAGCGACACCTGGAAGGTCGCCCCGGTACCATTACCTTGCAGCGTGACCGTCGGCGCCGAGGTGTAGCCCGAGCCCGCTCCCGCAATGCCCAGCGTGACGCTGCCAATCGTGTTGGTGGGGTTGTTGTTGCTGTCAACCGATCTCGTGACGGTGGCGGTCGCCCCCGAGCCTCCGCCACCGGTGAACGTCACCGAGGGGGTGTAGGTGTAGTTGTTGCCTGCAGTGAGCAGGCTGATGCCGCTGACCGACTCGGCAATCGCCGAGTCCGTGATCAAGGTGTTGGAGCCGACCAGGCTGTAGTAATAACCGTTCACGCCGGTCGATGCACTGCCGCCGTTGAGCAGCGTGCCGTTGGAGTACTGCGTGACCTGGCCCCGCACCGCCACAACGCCGCTGCTCAGCGAGGCGATGCCATCGATAGCCCGCGGCGTGGTGGGGTAAAAAACCTTCAGATAAGGGTAAAGCCCGGCACCTTTGTCCCAAGTTGGGCTGATCAGACCGTCGGGCAACACGTTCTTGAAGTCAGCCGTCGCTATCGCGACCCCGCCACCGCCTGTGGCATCGGCTGTCTGGTTGGAGGTGGTGCTGTCCCAGTAGAGATTGCTGCGGACCACGCGCAAGGCCCCGTTGACGCCGTTGACAAAGCCGGTGTTGACGGCGCCGAAAACCGCGCCTACCGATGTTGCCGAGTTGCTGGACGAGACATGGCCTGTGGCAAAGGCATTGCTGATCGTTCCCCGGTCGGCGTAACCGATCAGACCACCGACGCGGCTGGTGCCCCTGACGGCGCCCATCGCATACACGTCGGAGATCGTGCCGGTGAAGCTGCTGTCCATGTATCCGACAAAACCGCCGGTGCCGGTCTGAGTGGCTGTCAGCACCGAAGCGCTGTTCTGGGTCACGGCGCCCGTGGCATAGGACTGGGTGATGCCGCTCGAGTTTTTCACATTGCCCGCAAAACCACCCACCAGACCGAAGCCAGTGACTGCGCCTGCGGCGCGCGAACTGGTGATCGTGCCGTTGTCCATGAGACCCACAAAGCCACCCGCCATACCCGTGGTGGCGTTGACGGTGCTCGAGACCGTGCTGTTGGCAAAAGAGGTGTTGATGCTGCCGTTGTTTTGACGGCCTACAAAGCCGCCGACCTCATGGAGCCCGGTCACACTGCCGTTGGTGCCCGAGCCACTGATCGTCGCGCTATTTAACCAACCGACAAAGCCACCGGCATAGTTGCCGCTGGCTTTGACCGTGGCAGAGGCTGTCGACCCGGTGATGTCGGCCTGACTCCAGCCGACCAGGCCACCCACCGAATCGGTGCCTGAGACGCCATAGCCCGTCGTGGCGTTGGTGGTGGCGATCTTTGCCGATGAGTTGGTGATCGATCCGCCATGGTTGCCGCCCACCAAGCCACCGACCTGGTTTGACAAGCTATAGACATGGCCAGTGGACGTCGAGCTGGTGATGGTGCTGTAGTTCAGCCCCACCAAGCCGCCCACATAGCTGCCGCCGCCCACCACGTTGCCTGTGGCGCTGCTGGTCGTCATGGCGACATTCAATTGCCCCACCAAGCCGCCGACCCGCTCACCAACGGCATTTACACTGCTTGATGCAGACGAGCTGTTGATGGCCCCACCTTCGGCATAACCCACCAAGCCGCCAACGTAGCTGCTGCCACTGACCGCACCGGAGGCTGTGCTGTTGTTCACCGTGGCATAAGAATGGCCAATCAAACCACCCGTGTTGTTGCTGCTGCCTACGACGTCGCCATAGGCTTGGGAATTGGTCACAAGAAAGTGAGCTTGGCCAACCAAGCCCCCAACGGTGCCCCCCGTGCCCGTCACCGTTGCGTTCGAGTAGGCATTGTCGATGTAGTAGTAGCTGTAGCCCGCCAGCCCGCCCGTATAAGACGAATTGCCCATCACCGCAGAGCTATTGGCGGCGCCTGCCGAAACAAAGGAATTGAAGATCACGTTGCCGTAGTTGCGGCCAATCAGTCCACCGGTCTGGTGGCCACCCTTGACCAGCAAGCCGGTGTACTTGGTGTACGACACGTTCATGTTGGATTCGCCAATCAGCCCACCGGTATAACTTCCCGCGTAACCACCTGAAATGCCTGAAACGCCGGTCACGTTGCCCGAAGCTGCCGCGTTGACCACCGAACCGCCATCGGCGGAGCCCAGCAAGCCGCCGACGTAGTTTCCGGTCGCCTGGACATTGCTGGTGACGAAGGTGGTGTACGTTGGGTTCGCCGTGGTGTAAGGAGACGCTGTGTTCTCGCCCACGTTGCCGTTGAACAGCCCCACCAAGCCGCCGACATAGTCGACGCCCTTGACCAGTCCCGTGGTGTGAGAGGCGCTGTGGATCGTGGACGAACCGCTGCGGCCCACCAGCCCTCCGGTATTGCGCACCGTGCCGGTGACGTTGGCTGTGCTGCTGGCGGCCGTCAAGGTGCCGGTGGCAATCCGGCCGATCAGCCCACCGGTATTGGTCGCGCCGCTGACGGTGGCGGTCGAAGCCACCACTTCCCGGCCGCCACCGGTCAACACCGCCGTGCTGTTGCCAGATGCCAGCGCATAGCCGATCACACCGCCTACATTGCTGCGGCCGTTGTTGTCGTCGCCAGGATCGTTGGCGTAAGTGATGTCGCTGCCAGTGACCGAGCCGCTGGTGAACGGCGTTGTCAAAGCGCGCCGGTACGCCGACCCGAGTGCCGCGCCCACGTTGGTTTGGCCCAGCACCGCTGCGCTGTTGACCGTCAGACCGGCCAGCGCCGTCGTGGTGTCCACGCCCCGCAGGTGGCCTATGAAGCCCAGGCTGGAGGTGAATTGGCTCAGTGCCAGGTTGCTGATGGTTTTGCTGTTGGGGTCGAAAGCACCTGCGACATAGGGGATGTAGAGGCCTGCGGCAGACGCCATGTCTATGTTGACC
>JBILYN010000427.1:0-3835 GCA_044377715.1 Aquabacterium sp. | reverse complement strand
AACCCTCCTGCGCCCACTGACCGCCTGCGCCGTACTCTCAAGGCCCAAGCGCCCTGGTCGGCTGCAGCAACGGCCGCTAAGACAGCGAGTCGCAGCGGAAAGTGACCGTGCCGATGATCTCGGCACCGCAGCCGCTGAGCGCAGCACATCAAGTAGTCGACTTCGATTGTGGGGAGCCTTCACTGGACGACTGGCTCAAGCGGCGAGCTGCGAAGAACCAGGCCAATGGCTCATCGCGCACCTACGTTGTTTGCGACGGCGAGGCCGTGATCGGCTACTACTGCCTCGCAGCCGGCGCAATAGGGCACTCGGACGCCTCGTCCTCGATGACTCGAAACCGGCCGGACCCTATACCTGTGCTCGTTCTCGGCCGTTTGGCGATCCACAAGGATCACCATCTGAAGGGCATCGGCACCGCGCTACTGAACGATGCAATCCGGCGTGCGATTCAGGCCGCTGAGATCGCCGGCGTCACCGCGCTTCTGGTGCATGCCATCTCCGAGCAGGCACGGCGGTTCTACAGGTCCCGGGGCTTCATTGAGTCACCCGTGAAGCCTATAACCCTTTGCCTGATGCTGGCCACGGTCTACCTGGCTCTGCGTGAACCGTAGCCGCCACGACGCGAGTACACCATGAGCGACCGCAAACCTGTCAGGAAGCGCATGCCGGTGGCCACCCGGGCTGTTGCCTAGGCCGAACCTATCGACCTTGTTGAAACCTCTTTCGCCGAGGTGGTCGGCCTCATTGAGCAGGCCCGCCAACGAGCCTATCAAGCAGTCAACAGTGAACTCGTCGGTCTGTACTGGCGCATCGGCGAGTACATCAGCGCCAAGTTGGCCGCGGCCGTCTGGGGTGAGGGCGTGGTGGATAGCCTGGCCCAGCACCTGGTACGCACGATGCCAGGGCAGCGCGGCTTCACGCGCCGAAACCTATTTCGGATGAGGCAGTTCTTCGAGGCTTACAGCGCAGCCGACAAGAAGGTGACAGCGCTGCTGACACAACTGCCGTGGACCCACAACCTGATCATCTTGACCCAGTCCAAGCGCCCCGAGGAGAGGGAGTTCTACCTGCGCCTGGCGGTGCAGGAGAAGTGGACCAGCCGAGAGCTGGAGAGGCAGTACAGCCTCGGAACTTTCGAGCGCGCCGTGCTGAGCCCAGCAAAAGTGTCGGCAGCGCTGACACAAATGCATGGCGCAGCCGCTGGGGCCGCTTTCAAGGATGCCTACTCGGTCGAGTTCCTCAACCTGCAGGCCGGCCATCCAGAGGCCGACTTGCACAGCGGCTTGCTCGACCACCTTCGCACCTTCCTCATCGAGTTGGGGCGCGACTTCTGCTTTGTCGGTTCAGAGTTCCCGGTGCAAGTGGGTGGCCGCGACTTCGCGCTCGACCTCCTGTTCTTCCATCGGGGTCTGAACTGCCTCGTTGCCACCGAACTCAAGGTGGGTCGGTTCGAGCCCGAGCACCTGGGCAAGCTGAATTTCTACCTTGAAGCGCTGGACCGCGACGTGCGCAAGACTCACGAAAACCCGGCGATTGGCGTTCTCCTGTGCGCGTCCAAGGATAGCGAGGTGGTCGAGTACGCCCTCAGCCGCTCCCTCTCGCCAGCCCTGGTAGCCCAGTACCAGACCCAACTGCCAGACAAGCAGATGTTGGCTGCCAAGCTGCATGAGTTCTATGCCTTGAATGCACCAGGGCCCGATACCGAGTCCGGCCCACCGGCGGGCCAGCCGCTGCCGCGAGAAAAGGGCAGCAAGGCTTGACATCCTCCCCGCCCTAAAGGGCCGGGATTCCCTCTACAGGGCTGCATGTCCGCCGCCGGCTCTGAACCTAGACAGGATACTGCGAGCAGCGTTGACATCACGATCAGGCAAAGCCCCATCAGAACTGCATAAATTTTACATAAGATACATCGTAGCGCATCTCTATGGGTGCACACAACGAACGAGCCAGCGCCTTTATAGCGCCACAAGGCCTTGCTTGATCGCGTACGAAATTCCGCAGAGACCTCAGGTCAGCATCCCGGCGTTGCACATCAGCTCTGCAAGGAACGTGTCTTCCAGCGCGTAGACGCCGCGCGCAGCACGCCAGACCAGCCTCTTGTCCTGCAGCGCGATCAGGGCTTGCTGCACGTTGGCCGTGTCAGGCTCCACCTTGGCATCTGGCGCGGTCTTGGACAGCACTGCCTGGTAACGTTCCATCGTGCCTTGCTCGAAGGGCGCGTAGTCGATCCCGGTCATTGCCATCACCCGCAATACGGCAGACTGCAGCGGCGTCAGGCTGTGCACGACACGCAGTGCCTCGGCGTTGCTGGCTTGGATCTGCTCGTCGACCAAGGCTTGCAGCTGATGGGCGTAGCCCCCGCGCTGGACTGCCAGGTCAAAGGTGAGCGCATCGACTGCAGCACCCAAGACCTCGGGCCGGAAAGCCGCCTTCGAGAACCAGTCGTGGACGAGCTCAAGGTCGAGCTCGTCCTTGAAGTCCAGCCGCGCGATGAACCATGCGATGTAGTCCTTGCCCAGCGGCGGGAACGCTACCAGCGGCGCGCCGAAGAAGGCCTGGTCTTTGCTGGCGCGCAGCATCGCGAGTTTGTTGCGGTTCGAGCAGGTGGCCACGATGCGCAAACCGTGGTGGGCGCTCGAGTTCAGCTCATCGCGTGCCGCCTTGAGCGCAAACAGCGCGTTCGAGCCTGCCTCGCTGGTGATCGCGTGCTGGGCCTCGTCGATGATCAGCACGATCAGCCGCTGGGTCTCGTCCGACAGGGCCGACAAGGCTGCGGACAGTGACGCACCGTCGGGCATGCCGACCTTGTCGAGGTTGAAACCGACACCCCCCACCGTCACCTTTTCCATCCCGGTGGCACGCGCCAGGCGAGCCACGACGCCCTCACGTTGGGCCAGCGCGCCCCGTATGGCGCCGATGATGACCAGGCCAGGGTCGGCAGCCTTGTTCTCCCAGAGATCGGCGTAGACCACCAGCACGCCCAAGGCCTCCAGCGCGGGTCGCAGGTCCTCACGCAAAAAAGTGCTTTTGCCGGTGCGCCGTGCCGCCGCCAGAAAGAGGCCTGAACCGGACGCCGAGGTGGCCGGAGGCCGCACCAGCTTGCTGGCGATGTCCTGGGCCAACGCGGTGCGGTGAAAGACGGGCATCTGTCCCCTCCAAACAGGCCTGCGGCCCGATTAGAGCGAACTATAGACGACTATAGGCGACTATAGAGGCGGCGGGACCTGCCATGCCTGTCAAGCGCCCAGCATCTGCCCGCTGTCGACCGCGATCACCTGTCTCGCTCGAAAAGCGTCGCAACTTTGGCCAGCACGTCGTCCAGGATGGCTGCTGGCAAGCTATCGACCTGGCGGGCTTGTCGGGCTGCCAGGTCGATCACGCGTGGTTGATCGCAGCGAATCACGCCGGTGGTCTTGATGCCGGTGATGGCCACCGCGAAGCCTAGACGGCGGGCGAACTCGCCGCCGCTGGTGATCGGCAGGACCACCGGCAGCTTGGTGGCCAGGTTGAATTCGGTGGGCGACACGACCAGCACCGGGCGGCTGCCGCTTTGCTCATGCCCCGCGGTCGGATCCAGCGACACCTGGTAAATGTCGCCCCGCTTCACAGCAGCTCGCCCCCTACGGCAGGCGCATCGACCCATTCACGCTCCTCGGCCGAGCGCGGATGCGAATAGTCCGAGGCTGCCAGCAGCTCTGCGAGGGTGTAGCGCGGTCGGGGGCTGGGGGTGACCACCAAGCAGCCCTGATCGACGGTCAAGCCGACGGTCGCGCCAGCCTGCAGCTGCAGTTGGTCAAGAAAAGCTGGCGGGACAGCCAACATCACCGAGCCGCCC
>JBILYN010000142.1:0-11390 GCA_044377715.1 Aquabacterium sp. | reverse complement strand
GCACACCCACTTTGGTCAGGCTTTGCAACACCTTGCCTGGCATCGAGCCGATGTAAGTACGCCGGTGCCCGCGGATCTCAGCCTCGTCACGCACACCGCCCAAGGCCATACGGACGAACTTGCGGCCGGTGGCGCGCGCCACACTCTGGCCGAGCGAGGTCTTGCCAACACCCGGAGGACCAACCAGGCAAAGGATAGGCGCCTTGACCTTGTCGACACGCTGCTGCACCGCGAGGTACTCGAGGATTCGTTCCTTGACTTTGTCGAGACCGTAGTGGTCCTCGTTGAGCACGTCTTCTGCCAGCGGCAGATCGTGCTTGACCTTGCTCTTCTTGGCCCAAGGCAAGCCGACCAATGTGTCGATGAAATTGCGCACCACGGTGGCTTCAGCAGACATCGGCGACATCAGCTTGAGCTTCTTGAGCTCGCTATCTGCCTTCTTGCGTGCTTCCTTGGACATCCGGGCGGCTTCGATCTTCTTCTCGAGCTCCTCGAGATCAGCGCCCTCTTCGCCATCGCCCAATTCCTTCTGGATCGCCTTGACCTGCTCGTTGAGGTAATACTCGCGCTGACTCTTTTCCATCTGCCGCTTGACGCGGCCGCGGATGCGCTTTTCGACCTGCAGGATGTCGACTTCATGCTCTAGCAACTCGAGCAACTTTTCCAAACGCTTGGCCACCACGAACAGGTCGAGCACGGACTGCTTGGCTTCGAGCTTGAGCGGCAAATGGGCTGCAATGGTGTCCGCAAGGCGACCTGGATCGTCTATGCCGGCGATCGAGGTCAGAATCTCGGGCGGAATCTTCTTGTTGAGTTTGACGTACTGGTCGAATTGCTGGGTGACCGCTCGACGCAGTGCCTCAACCTCGGGCGTCGGTTCACCCGCCGGGTGTACCGGTGTGACCTCGGCCGTGAAATGCTCTGCCGTTTCGTGGATTTCACGGGTCTGCGCGCGTTGCACGCCTTCGACCAAGACTTTGACCGTGCCGTCAGGCAACTTCAGCATCTGCAAGATGCTCGAAACGCAACCAACCTCGAACATGTCCTCGGGCTTGGGCTCGTCCTTGCCGGCAGCTTTTTGAGCCACCAGCATGATTTGGCGGCCAGCTTCCATCGCCGCCTCCAAGGCCTTGATGGACTTGGGACGACCCACAAACAGCGGGATGACCATGTGCGGAAACACGACCACGTCACGCAGCGGCAACAGCGGCAACGTGATCGGGTCACTGGGTAGAACAGGATGTCCAGACATGGGTAACCTCTCTTTCTCAGGCCGACATGAGGCCTGAGCGGACGAATGCAAGTGTGCGGTCGGTCAAGCGGTCAGGCCTGGACCAAACCGATGGGCGTCTGTCGGTCAAGACGGCGATCAGGCGCTGGCCTTCTTCTCTCGGTACACGAGCAATGGTTTGGCACCCTCTTCGACGATATGCTCATCGATCACCACTTTGGCCACGCCGTCCATGGTCGGGAGGTCAAACATCGTGTCGATCAGCGCGTTCTCCATGATGGAGCGCAGGCCGCGCGCACCCGTCTTGCGTTTGAGCGCTTTGCGCGCGATGGCTGTCAGAGCCGAAGGCCGGACCTCCAATTCAACGCCATCCATGAAGAAGAGCTTCTGGTACTGCTTGACCAACGCATTTCGCGGTTCGGTGAGGATCTGCACCATCGCCGATTCGGTCAACTCACCCAAGGTCGCAACCACGGGCAGCCGGCCCACCAGTTCGGGAATAAGCCCAAATTTGATCAGATCTTCAGGCTCGGCTTCGCGGAACAGATCGGCAGCACGTTTCTCAGTCTTGCTGTGAACCGACGCGGCAAAACCGATGCCGGACTTCTCGGTCCGGTTCTGGATCACCTTTTCCAGCCCGTCAAAAGCGCCACCGCAAATAAATAGAATGTTGGTGGTGTCGATCTGCAAGAAGTCTTGGTTTGGATGCTTGCGTCCGCCCTGCGGCGGCACACTGGCCATCGTGCCTTCGACCAGCTTGAGCAGCGCCTGCTGGACGCCTTCCCCAGAAACATCGCGGGTGATGCTGGGGTTGTCAGACTTGCGGCTGATCTTGTCGATCTCATCGATGTAGACAATGCCTCGCTGCGCGCGCTCGACGTCGTAGTTGCAGTTCTGCAGCAGCTTTTGGATGATGTTTTCCACATCCTCCCCGACGTAGCCAGCCTCGGTCAGCGTGGTGGCGTCGGCGATCACGAAGGGAACGTTCAGCAGCTTGGCCAGGGTTTGTGCCAGCAGCGTCTTGCCCGAACCGGTGGGGCCGATCAGCAAGATGTTGCTCTTGGTGAGTTCGACCTCCTCCTTGCTGCCCGAGCTCATGAACTTGAGCCGCTTGTAGTGGTTGTACACCGCCACCGACAAGGTCCGCTTGGCGGCATCCTGGCCTATCACATACTGATCCAGCGTGGTCTTGATCTCGATGGGCACTGGCAATTCGGACTTGGTCGCTTTTACCCCACCGCTGTCAGCAGGCACCTCGTCACGGATGATGTCATTGCACAGTTCAATGCATTCGTCGCAGATGAACACGGACGGGCCAGCAATGAGTTTCTTGACCTCATGCTGGCTCTTGCCGCAGAAACTACAGTACAAAACTTTCTCGCCAGAGGCGCCCTTCTTGTCGGCCATGTGTGTGTTTGTGCTGTGGAGGGCGGGTGATGTCAGATCAATGATAGTCGAGCGGATCAGCCGGCATTTCGGTGCGGCCGATGACGCTCGCGCAAGAAAGCAAGCTCAGGCGCGCTTGGCGATGACCTGGTCGATCAGGCCATAGGTCAGCGCCTCCTCCGGCGACATGTAGTAATCACGCTCCATGTCAGAGGTGATCTTCTCGATCGTCTGGCCGGTACGGTCGGCGTAAATCCGGTTGAGTTGCTCACGGGTTTTGATGATCTCGCGGGCATGTATCTCAATATCTGTGGCTTGGCCTTGCGCACCACCCGATGGCTGGTGGATCATGATCTTTGCGTTGGGCAGCGCGATGCGCTTGCCCTTGGCGCCAGCCATCAGCAGGAACGATCCCATGCTCGCGGCCATACCCATGCACAAGGTCGAAACATCGGGCTTGATGAAGTTCATCGTGTCGAACACCGACAAACCCGCGCTGACACTGCCGCCGGGCGAGTTGATGTAGAGGAAGATGTCCTTGTCGGGGTTCTCGCTCTCGAGAAACAACATTTGTGCCACCACAAGATTGGCAGTCATGTCATTGACCGGTCCGACCAGGAACACGATGCGCTCGCGCAGCAGTCGGCTGTAAATGTCGTAGGCCCGTTCACCACGGCCGGATTGCTCGATGACGATGGGCACCATGCCCAGGGCTTGCGTCTCCATTGCGTTCATGGGAGTCCTTCAATTGGTCTGGACTGATTATGGCCCCCGGCAAGAGGGCTGGCAGTCGATGAAAAAAGGGGCGCCGACCGGTCAGTCATGCGCCCCGAGGCGGGGGGTGCGCAAACACGCGCGCCGCTCAAAGGGCCGGCACGCCAAGAGTTCACGCTGTCATCAATTCGTCGAAAGGCAGTGCTTTGTCGTTGATTTTGACCAATCCCAGCACATGCTGGGTCACATTGGTTTCGATCACCACCGCCTCGACCTCGGCCATGCGTTGACGGTCAGACAAATACCAGCGCATCACCTCGGCCGGCTTCTCGTAGCTCTGGGACAGCTCTTCGATGTGGGCCTGCAACTGCTCGGGCCTGGCCCGCAGGTTGTTGATCTTGACCAACTCTGCCACCACCAGTCCCAGGCGAACCCGGCGCTCGGCCTGAGGCTGGAACAACTCGGAGGGGATCGGCGCTTTGTCGGCATCCTTGACGCCGCGCTGCTTCAAATCCTCGCGCGCGCTGGCCACGAGACGCTCCAGCTCGCTGTCGATCAAGGCCTTGGGCACATCAAGCTCAGCGACCTTGACCAAGGCGTCCATCGCCGCAGCCTTGTTGCGAGCCAAGACCCGGAACTTGACCTCACGCTCGAGGTTCTTGCGGACATCGGCGCGCAGGCCTTCGTTGCTGCCATCGGCAATGCCGAGCGACTTGATGAAGCTCTCGTCGAGATCGGGCAAGTGCTGTGCCTCGATCTTCTTCATCGTCACCAAGAAATCGGCCTCCTTGCCCGCCACGTCCTTGCCGTGGTAGTCGGCAGGGAATTGCAGCGGAAAAGTCTTGTTCTCGCCAACCTTCATGCCGCGCACCGCCTTGTCGAACTGCTCAAGCATCTGGCCTTCGCCGATCAAGAACTGGAAGGCTTCAGCCTTGCCGCCCTCAAAAGGCTCGCCATCGATCTTGCCCTCGAAGTCGATCGTCACACGGTCGCTCTCGGCAGCACCTTCAACCGCCGGGCGCTGGGCGAAAGTGCGACGCTGCTTGCGCAGGATGTCAACGGTGCGGTCGATCGCAGCATCTGTCACTTCACTGCTGATCCGGTCGACTTCCACCACCGACAGGTCGCCGAGTTGGACTTCGGGATAGACCTCAAAGGTCGCGTCAAAGGCCAACTGACCTTCCGGTGACTCGTCCTTTTGCGTCACCGTGGGCGTGCCTGCCACACGCAACTGGGCTTGGCCAGCGGCATCAGAAAATGCCTGGCCAAGCTTGTCATTCATGACTTCGGACTGCACAGAGTAGCCATAGCGCTGGGCCACCACCGACATCGGCACCTTGCCGGGACGGAAGCCGTCAGCCTTGACGGTACGCGACAGCTTTTTGAGCCGGGTCTCGATTTCCGAGTTGAGCTCTGTCGCCGGGATCAGCAAGGTGATTCGGCGTTCGAGCTTGGCGAGGGTTTCAACAGTGACAGCCATGATGGGACTCACAGAAAAGTTGGATCTGGTGCGCGGGGTCGGTCTGAAAAATCAGAGCTGACAACCACTTAGGAAACGACCGAAGGAAAGGATTTCCAACAGCATTTTCCAGGCATACCCATAAGTTTACGGCATCACGGCCCTCGCCTCGCTTTGGTCACTGGTCAAGCACCTCGCGGCCTTGCCGGTCCGGCCAGAAAGCGCTGTCGTGCGGCAGCTAACGCCACGTCAGAAAGGCAAGCAGTGCGAGGTCATCGCCAAATTTTCCCGATTGCACCTGTCAGTTCCTTCGAGCGCGCAGCTCAGACCGGTTGTCTCCAACCCCATCAGCGCAGCAGCGCATTCCCACTCGCGCCTGGCGTTGAAAACCCTGGCGCCGAAATAGTTCAGCCGGGACATCAGCAAGTTCAGCTCAGACGAGCAACGCGTGGGAGAGCCGCCACATGGCAGACAATCAGCCTATGGCCAGACCTGTACCTCGAATGACCGCCGCAGAGATCGAACGCGTGATTGCAACCGCCTGGGATGACAGGCCGCCGTACAAGGCTGTCCTGGTCGGCCATGGCTTGACGCCGGGCCAAATGGTCCAACTGCTCAAACGAGAACTCACACCGAACGCGTTCAAGGTTTGGACTGCCAGAACACGCGGCCCGTTGCTACCAGCCCATGCTGCGACAGGCCGTGCTGCGCCCAAGCGCGGGCGTTGAGATCCATCAGCCGCTGCGACAGCGCCCAGCAGCTCAGAACTTGGAACGGCGAGGATTGGGCCATGACCCACCATGGGGCCCAAGGCTACGTCCTGAGAAGGGCGAGCACTGCATTGCGAACTGAGATCGCAAGCGGCCAAGAATTCAAGAATGGTGCCGTCGGCGAGACTCGAACTCGCACAGCTTTCGCCACTACCCCCTCAAGATAGCGTGTCTACCAATTTCACCACGACGGCAATCTTGCTGGGCTTGGACCCAGCGTCTGTGCAGTTTGCTTGAGGCTTCGCTCACTGGACAGCCTTGGATTCTATACCGGAAACCTTCGCAATCCACGACTGGCCACTGAGCTTCTCAGCATCATTGCACTTGCGCTACGCGCAAGTGTCTGCGCCACCTTATTTGGTAGGGATGGTACCCGGCGCAACAGCCGATGCGACCGGGGCAGGCACAGCAATCGCTCCGCTCGCGGGGATCGAACCCGCGCCGCTGCTCGCCGCGCCGGCCGGTATCGCGGCGCGGTCAAGGACGCTGCTGCCACTGCTCGGAGACCTTGATGCCACGCTGTTAGACATATAAGCCAATGACAAGGTGCTGACGAAGAACACGGCCGCACACACTGCCGTGAATCGAGACATGAAGTTCGCACTGCCGGTGGCCCCGAACAAGCTTCCCGAGGCGCCGCTGCCGAACGAGGCCCCCATGTCGGCACCCTTGCCATGCTGGATCAGCACCAGGCCGATCATCGCGATGGCGGCCAGCAATTGCACCACCAGCACCAGGTTTGTCCAAATCTGCATGTCGTCTACTCTCCAGGAACTCAGGTCTTGCGTGACAGGCGTATCAGCCTGCCGCGCGACAAATTGCAGCGAAATCGGCCGCCTTCAGGCTGGCACCACCGATCAAGCCACCATCGATATCGGGCTGAGACAACAAGCTGGCCGCGTTGTCGGGCTTCATGCTGCCTCCGTACAAAATCTTCATGTCACCGGCATGCGCGGTCGCGGCACTGAGTTGGGCACGCAGCAAGGCATGCACTGACTGCGCCTGATCGGGTGTGGCCACCCGCCCTGTGCCTATGGCCCAGACCGGCTCGTACGCAACCACCATCTCGCCAGCACAATGGCCCAGCGCATGAATCACTGCCGAGAGTTGGCGCTTGACCACCGCCTCGGTCTGACCAGCTTCGCGCTGAGCCAAGGTCTCGCCCACACAAACAATGGGCGTAATCCCGCAAGCCAGCGCCGCTTTCGCCTTGTCGGCCACCAATTGGTCGGTCTCGGCGTGGTATTGACGACGCTCGCTGTGACCGACGATCACATAGCGGCAGCCAAATTCGGCCAACATCGCTGCCGACACCTCGCCGGTATAGGCGCCCGGCTCATGAGCAGAACAATCCTGAGCACCCCAACGCAAATCGCTGCCCGCCAACGCCACTGCCGTCTCTGACAGGTAGGGATAGGGCACGCACACGGCCACGTCGCAGCCAAACGGCCGAACGCCAATGATGCCTGCCAGCAACTCGGCATTGGCACGATGGTTGCCATGCATCTTCCAATTGCCGGCCACGAGTTTGCGTCGCATCACCTTCTCCTTCTACACAGTCCAGTCAAGCACGATCTTGCCGATGTGCTCACCGGATTCCATCAGCGCATGGGCTTGAGCCGCCTGCGCAGCAGGGAAGACAGTGTGAATCACTGGCTTGATGCGGCCGGCCTCTATCAACGGCCAGACATGTTGGCGCAAGGCCTTGGCGATGGCAGCCTTGAAAGCCACCGGACGCGGCCGCAGCGTCGAACCGGTGATCAGCAGTCGGCGGCGCAACAATTCACCAGCGTTGAAGCCACTCTGGACGCCACCCTGCACCGCGATGATCACGATGCGGCCGTCATCGGCTACACATTGAATCTCGCGAGCAACATAGTCACCGGCCACCATGTCGAGCACCACATCGGCACCCCGACCGCCGGTGGCTGCCTTGACCTCGGCGACGAAGTCCTGGGTTTTGTAGTTGATACCGACGTCAGCGCCCAGCGCGACACAGGCCGCGACCTTTTTGTCGCTACCGGCAGTGACCAGCACCTTGGAGCCCATCGCCTTGGCCAACTGGATCGCCGTCACGCCGATGCCGCTGGAGCCACCCTGTACCAGCAGGGTCTCACCGGCCTGCAGATGGCCACGGTCGTAGACGTTGGACCAAACGGTGAAAAAGGTCTCGGGCAGGCTGGCCGCCTCAATATCGCTCAGGCCCTTGGGTGAAGGCAGGCACTGCGCGATCGGCGCGCAGCACAGTTCGGCATATCCGCCACCCGCCACCAACGCACAAACTCGGTCGCCGAGTTTGAATCCGGCAGCCGCCAGTTCAACCGGATCGCCGCCGATGATGGTGCCGGCGATCTCCAGTCCAGGCAGGTCGGACGCGCCAGGCGGTGGCGCATACGCGCCCTTGCGTTGCAGCACGTCGGGCCGGTTGATGCCAGACGCGCTGACACGGACCAACATTTCGCCGGCCGCAGCAACCGGGTCTGGGCGACGGGTTTCGACCAACACCTCAGGGCCGCCAGAAGCGGTCATCGCAATAGCTCGCATGGTGATTCCTCGTGCCGGATCTTTGCGAAGCTTCAAGCCTGATGAGCCGGCGGGGTGTCCGCTGCCGGTGCGGCTGGTGCGGCCGGTGCGGCAGCGGGCGCTGCGCCACCTTCTGCCGCATGCTCAGCCACCGGTGCGTCGCTGCGCTCCGGACGGTCGCTGCGCTCACGCCGCGGCGGACGATCACCACGGTCAGGCCTTGGGCCACGATCCGGCCGATCGCCGTACTCGCGACGGGGAGCGCGTTCGAAACGCTCTTCTTCCATGCCTTCAGGCCGCTCAATCAGCGCCTTCATCGACAGCTTGATGCGGCCCTTCTCGTCGGTCTCCATCACCTTGACCTTGACGATCTGACCTTCTTTGAGGAAGTCGGTGACGTTCTCGACCCGCTGGTGCGCGATCTGGCTGATGTGCAGCAGGCCGTCCTTGCCTGGCAGGATGTTGACCAGTGCGCCGAAGTCCAGGATCTTGGTGATCGCGCCTTCGTAGACCTTGCCAATCTCGGCCTCGGCAGTGATCTCGGCGATACGCTTCTTGGCGTGCTCGGCCTTGTCAGCATCCGTCGAGGCAATGGTGATCGTGCCGTCTTCACCGATGTCGATGGTGCAGCCGGTCTCCTCGGTCAGCGCGCGGATCGTCGCACCGCCCTTGCCGATCACGTCGCGGATCTTCTCGGGGTTGATCTTCATCGTGTACAAGCGCGGCGCAAACTCCGACACCTCGGTCTTGGCCTCACCCACCGATTCCAGCATCCTGCCCAGAATGTGCAGTCGGGCTTCCTTGGCTTGCGCCAGCGCGACCTGCATGATTTCCTTGGTGATGCCTTGAATCTTGATGTCCATCTGCAGCGCGGTGACGCCAGCGGTCGTGCCGGCGACCTTGAAGTCCATGTCGCCAAGATGATCCTCGTCACCCAGGATGTCCGTGAGGACCGCGAAGCGGTTCCCGTCCTTGATCAAACCCATCGCGATACCGGCGACATGGGCCTTCATCGGCACACCGGCGTCCATCATCGACAGGCAGCCGCCGCAGACCGAAGCCATCGACGACGAGCCGTTGGATTCAGTGATCTCGGACACCACACGGATCGTGTAGGGAAAGTCTTCCTTGCTCGGCATTGCAGCGATCAGCGCGCGCTTGGCCAGACGGCCGTGGCCGATCTCGCGCCGCTTCGGGCTGCCCACGCGCCCGGTCTCGCCGGTGGCGAACGGGGGCATGTTGTAGTGCATCATGAAGCGGTCTTCGTAGTCGCCGGCCAGCGCGTCGATGCGCTGAGCGTCACGGTCAGTGCCCAAGGTCGTGACGACCAGGGCCTGAGTCTCGCCGCGAGTGAACAACGCCGAGCCGTGGGTGCGCGGCAGCACGCCGGTGCGGATCTCGATCGGGCGCACGGTGCGTGTGTCACGGCCGTCAATGCGCGGCTCACCAGCCAGGATCTGGCTGCGAACAATGCCAGCCTCGATGTCGAACAGCAGGCCTTCAACAGCCACCTTGTCAAACGCCAAACCTTCGGCCTTGAGCGAGGCCATCACGTTGGAAGTCACTGCGCGGCAGGCTTGTGTGCGAGCCTGCTTGCTGCGGATCTGGTAAGCCGCTTTCAGCGGCTCAGCGGCCAGTTCGCCCACCTTGGCAATGAAAGGCTCGTCTTTGGCAGGCGCCTTCCAGTCCCAGACCGGCTTGCCAGCGTCGCGAACCAATTCATGGATCGCGTTGACAGCGATGTTGCCCTGCTCGTGGCCAAACACCACGCCGCCCAGCATCACTTCTTCGCTGAGCTGGTCGGCTTCGGATTCAACCATCAGCACGGCGGCTTCTGTGCCGGCGACGATCAGGTCCATCTTGCTATTGGCCAGTGCAGTCTTGCCCGGGTTGAGAACGTATTCACCGTTGACGTAGCCCACGCGCGCGGCACCGACGGGGCCGTTGAACGGGATGCCAGAGACCGACAACGCGGCGCTCGAGGCGATCAGCGCAGCGATATCAGCTTGCACCTCGGGGTTCAGGCTCAGCACATGGATGATCACCTGGACTTCATTGAAGAAGCCTTCGGGAAACAGCGGGCGGATCGGGCGATCGATGAGCCGTGAGGTCAGCGTCTCGAGCTCGCTAGGGCGGCCTTCACGCTTGAAGAAGCTGCCCGGAATGCGGCCGGCCGCATAGGTTTTCTCGACATAGTCGACGGTGAGCGGGAAGAAATCCTGACCCGCCTTGGCCTCGGTACGCGCCACGACAGTGGCCAGCACCACGGTGCCTTCGATATCGACCAGCACCGCGCCGTTGGATTGACGGCCGATCTCGCCGGTCTCCATCCGGACCTGGTGTTGGCCCCAGGTGAAGGTCTTGGTGACTTTATTGAACAGACTCATGAAATCGTCTCCTTGGATGACAGGATCACGCAGCGCACCAGCGCTTTCGTGGGAACCGGAAGCCTCAGACCTCGCTGGCTTGGATGCCATTCCAGCGATGCCCTGCTGCCAGGACACTGTTGGAATGACACATCACCGCCGCTTCGGGGTCGCTTGCTCCAAAAAACAAAGAGCCTGTGCTGGGCTTTCTTGCCAGACAGGCTCTGTGCAGTATGCTGGTACTTACTTGCGCAGGCCGAGCTTGGCGATCAGCGCGGTGTAACGCTCAGGCGTCTTGCCCTTGAGGTAATCAAGCAGTTTGCGACGGCGGCTGACCATGCGCAGCAGGCCGCGGCGACCGTGGTGGTCTTTCAGGTGGGTCTTGAAATGCGGCGTCAAGTCGTTGATGCGTGCCGTCAACAGCGCAACTTGAACTTCGGGCGAACCGGTATCGCCAGGGGAGCGGGCATTGCCTGCAACAGTCTCGGCCCGGTGGGCTTTGTCTACGGACATGGTGTTTCCTTTGCTTTGCGGAAAGCCGCCACGCCTGACCTTGGATGCCAGAGGCGGTTTCCAGTATGAACTTGCGGTCGCGAGTGAAACCAACCCACGCCGTGCCTGCCTCACGCAGCAAACCCAAACGGGCTTACGCGCAAAACCTGCGAATTATAGACCCAAGGCCTGCTTAAGTCTTCCAACACCGGCCAACAGCCGCGCCGGGTCCTGTGAGGCAAAACACCAGCGCAACCAACCCTCACCCTCGGCGCCAAACGCCGCGCCTGGCGCCAAACCCAGCCCATGTTCAGCCACCAGACGCTTGGCAAAGGCCAGGGAATCGCCGGCACCAGGTACTCGAAAAAATGCGTACATGCCACCCTGTGGCGTGCCAGACAGCACGCCCGGCAACGCGGCAAGCGCCGGGCACAGCGTGTCGCGGCCGC